>DNQP01000056.1:0-2656 GCA_003500955.1 Curvibacter sp.
GTCTCGATCAGATCCGCGCCGGCCGCAAGGTAGCCCTCATGGATGTCCCGGATCACATCGGGGCGCGTCAGCGAGAGCAGCTCGTTGTTGCCCTTGACGTCTTTGTGGAAGTCCCGGAAGCGCTCGCCGCGGTACTGGGCCTCGCCCAGCTTGAAGCGCTGGATCATCGTGCCCATGGCGCCATCCAGGATGGCGATGCGGCGGGCCAGGATGCCCGGCAGGGCCTGGGCGCGGGTGTAGTTGAGCGGCTTCATGCCCTCCATTGTAGAAAGCCGGCCGGGCGGCAAGGAATCGCCGCCAAAACCCGGGACAATAGTGGGCATGAAACACCTGCTGCCCCGGGACACCTGGGAATTCCTGCAACAGACACCGGATGCGCTCTTTGTCGACGTGCGCATGGAGATCGAGTCGCTCTACGTTGGGCGCCCGCCTGGCGTGATCAACATCCCCTGGTACGAGTACCCGGACCTCACACCCGACCCGGCCGGCTTTGTGGCCGCGGTCGAGCGCGAAAGCAGCGGCCAGAAGGACCGCCCCGTCGTGCTGCTGTGCCGCAGCGGCAAGCGCACGCTCGACGCCGGCAAGGCCCTGGAAGCCGCCGGCTACACCCAGCTCATCAATGTGCTGCACGGCTTCGAAGGCGACCTCGACGACCAGTTCCGCCGCTCCACGCTCAACGGCTGGCGCCACGACGGACTACCCTGGGAACAAATGTGATCAGGCATCGCCTCGCCTGACCGGAGCTCCGGACCCGTGCCACCCCAGGACATCCTGCGCCGCATCTTCGGCTACGACGCTTTCCGCGGCCCGCAGCAGGCCATCATCGACCATGTGGTCGGCGGTGGGGACGCCCTGGTGCTCATGCCCACGGGCGGCGGCAAATCCCTGTGCTACCAGGTGCCGGCCATTGCGCGCCAGCAGGCCGGGCAAGGCACGACCATCGTCGTCTCGCCCCTGATTGCGCTCATGCACGACCAGGTCGGCGCTCTGCACGAGGCCGGCGTCGAGGCGGCTTTCCTGAATTCCAGCCTCACCGGCGAAGAGGCCGCGGCGGTGGAAAAGCGCCTGCTGCGCGGCGAGCTCACCCTGCTCTACGCCGCGCCCGAGCGTGTGACCACGCCGCGCTTCTTGGCCCAGCTCGACGCGCTGGCCGAGCGCGGTCAGCTCGCGCTCTTCGCCATCGACGAAGCCCACTGCGTGAGCCAGTGGGGCCACGACTTCCGCCCCGAGTACCGCGCGCTCACGGTGCTGCACGAACGCTACCCCGGCGTGCCGCGCATCGCGCTGACCGCCACGGCCGATGCGCTCACGCGTGAGGATATCGTCGAGCGTCTGCAGCTGGAACAGGCGCGTCAGTTCGTCAGCAGCTTCGACCGGCCCAACATCCGCTACACCATCGTCGAGAAGAAGGAGCCGCTGGCGCAGCTGCTGCGCTTCATCGAGCGCGAGCATCCGGACGATGCGGGGGTGGTGTACTGCCAGTCGCGCAAGCGCGTGGAGGAAACGTCGGCGGCGCTGGTGGAGGCGGGCCTGAAGTCGCTGCCCTACCATGCCGGCCTGCCACCCGAGACGCGCCAGGAGAACCAGAACCGCTTCCTGCGCGAGGAGGGCATCGTCATGGTGGCCACCATCGCTTTCGGCATGGGCATCGACAAACCCGATGTGCGTTTCGTCGCCCACCTGGACATGCCCAAGAACATCGAGGGCTACTACCAGGAGACCGGCCGCGCGGGCCGTGACGGCGCCGCGGCCGACGCCTGGATGGCCTATGGCCTGCAGGATGTGGTGAACCAGCGCCGCATGATCGACGAGAGCCCGGCCGGCGAAGAGTTCAAGCAGGTCATGCGCGGCAAGCTCGACGCCCTGCTGGCCCTGGCCGAGGCCACCGACTGCCGGCGCGTGCGGCTGCTCGGCTATTTCGGCGAGAAGTCCGAGCCCTGCGGCAACTGCGACAACTGCCTGAGCCCCCCTGCCGTCTGGGATGGCACGGACGCGGCGCGCAAGCTGCTCTCGACCATCTACCGCGTGCACGTGGCCAGCGGCCTGACCTTTGGCACCGGGCACGTCATGGACATCGTGCGCGGCAAGGAGACCGAGAAAGTGCTGCAGTTCGGGCACGAGAAGCTTTCCACCTTTGGCCTGGGCAAGGAATACACCGAGGCGCAGCTGCGCGGCGTGCTGCGCCAGCTGCTGGCCACCGGCGCGGTGGGTCTGCACAAGGTGGCGCTGGAGAGCGGCTACAGCTTCGACACCCTGAGCCTCACCGAGGGATCACGCGCCGTGCTCAAGGGCGAAGTGCCGGTACTGCTGCGTGAATCGACGGCCGCTGCGCCAGCCAAGCGGCCACGCCGCGGCGCCGTGGCCGCACCGGCTGCGCAGGAGCTGGGCGTGGACGACCAGGTGCATTTCATCAACCTCAAGAGCTGGCGTGCCGAGGTGGCCCGCGCCCACAACCTGCCGGCCTATGTGATCTTTCATGACGCCACGCTGGCTGAGATTGCGCGGCGGCGGCCGCAATCCCTGGACGATCTGCAGGGCATCAGCGGCATCGGCGCCAAGAAGCTCGAGGCTTATGGCGCCGAGGTGCTGCGGGTGGTGGCTGAGGGAAATTGAAGCGGCGCCCGTGGGGCGCCGCAGGCCGCCACTCAGTGGCGGC
>DNQP01000056.1:2966-41902 GCA_003500955.1 Curvibacter sp.
CCGCCACTCAGTGGCGGCGGAAGTTGCTCTCGTAGGACATGGCGGCGGCAGACATGGTGTTCTGCAGGCGCTCGATGGCGCGGCTGTGGCGCTGGACCTTGGAGCTGTCACGCAGCTGCTGGCGATGGTGCTGCATGAGCTTGTCGAACTTGGCGCGGCAGGGCTCGAGGACGCCGGCCAGATGCAGGGCGATGTAGGCGACGTGGTCGGCCTGCGTGTCGCGGAACTCGTCGGTCCACTGCTTGAAGAGCTGCCACTTGTAGGTGCCTTTCTCCGGCACTTTGATGATGTCCTTGCGTACGGTCGTCATAGCTGTCCTCATGGGCGATCCAGGGTTACGGGTGCAATCCGCGACCCGGCCGGGTCTTCCGGCGTTTGCCATGCGCTTATGACGTCCCACCCCCTCCGACGGTTGACAGGCCAGGCAAAAAATTGCGGCGGCAACATCTCCCCGCCACCGCCAAGTCCTTGAATTCAAAGGGTTTATTGCAGGAAACCCAAGCCCCGCTGCTCTCGCACCTCGGGCTTGATGCGGTGCTCGGCCTCGAGCTGATCGAGAAACTCCTCGGGCCCAAAACCCTCCCCCAGGATGGCAGCTTGACGCTGCACCGCAGCAAAATCGCCCAGGCAGAGCTGGTCCAGCGGGTCCAGCCGCCGGATGAAGGCCGGCAGGAGCCGCTGCGCCTGCCCCGCCAAGGCCTCGGCAATGAACATCGTGCGCCGCTGCTCCAGGCTCAGTGGCTTGAAGCGGATCTTGAAGGTGAAGCGCCGCAGCGCCGCCTGATCGATCCGGTCCATGAGGTTGGTGGTGCAGATGAACACACCTTGATGCCGCTCCATGCCCTGCAGCATTTCGTTGACCTCGGTGACCTCGTAAGTCCGCTGGGCGCCCCGCCGGTCCTGCAGAAAGCTGTCGGCCTCGTCCAGCAGCAGCACGGCGTTTTCGGCTTCGGCCTCGGCGAACATGGCGGCCATGTTCTCCTCGGTCTCGCCGATGAACTTGCTGACCAGATCGCTGGCCTGGCGGATCATCAAAGGCCGTCCCATCTGGGCCGCCAGGTATTCGGCCAGGGCCGTCTTGCCGCTGCCCGGTGGGCCATGGAAACACAGGCTGCCGCGCCCGCGTGCCTGCAGGGCCTGCACGACACGCTCCAGACCGAAGCGGCATTCGACGTTGAGCAAACCCAGGTCGTAGTGCGTGTCCGGCGCGCGCGGGTGCGCCAGGTCCCGCCGTCCCCCCAGCGCCTGATCGGCATTGCGCAACTGGCGCTCGATCAAGGCCTCGATCTCCTGCTGCGGCTGCGCCACGACGCTCCCGTCACATACCATGCCGGCGAAACGTACGGCCGTGTGGATCTGGGCCGGTGTCAGGTTCCGGCGGGCGACCAGCCGGTCCACAAAGGGCGGTGTCACCTGCACGCCTTGCAGGGCACGTCGCACCAGTTCCTCGCGTGCCCCCGGGGGCGGGGACTTGAGTTCCAGATGGTAGGCAAAGCGGCGCCGGAAGGCCGGGTCGATCTGTTCGATGCGGTTGGTGATCCAGACCGTGGGCACCGCGTTTGACTCCAGGATCTGGTTGACCCAGGCCTTGCCACTTACGGAACCGCTGGGCTGCGGGCCGGCCTTCTCGGCGCGCACCAGCAGCTGGGCCGCCTCACTGGAAATCGGTGGGAACACATCCTCCACTTCGTCGAAGAGCAGCGCCGACTGCGCGCTGCCCTTGAGGAAGACCTGGGCAATCTGCAGGGAACGGTAGCGCTCGCGGCCGCTGAGGGAGTTGCCGTCGCGGTCCGCGTACTCGACCTCGAACAGCTCCAGTCCCGCCGCCTGCGCCGCGACCTTGGCCAGCTCGGTCTTGCCCGTACCCGGCGGCCCGTAGAGCAGCACATTGACGCCCACCTCGCGCCGGGCCACGGCGTTGCGCAGCAGTGTGCTGAGCAACCGCGCCTCCTCGGCCACAAAGCCGAAATCCTCCAGCGCCAGCTGGCTCTTGCTGGCGGGGCGCGTGAAGACCGCCATCAGCTCGGCCTGGTCGCGGTACTCGCGCATCAGCACCGGCGGCAGTTTCTCGCTGACCTTCATCAGATCGGCGAGATCGGTGATGTTGTGCTCGGAGATCAGGTTGTCGACGAGGCCGATGCGCTCCAGCCGCGAACCGGTACGCAAGGCCTCGCCGACGTCCTCGGCCCGCACACCCGCCACCTCGGCGATCAGCGCATAGGCCTCGGAGGCATTGCTGACCTTGAACTCCACCAGCAAGCTGCGCAATTCGCGCTGGTAGCGCGTCAGCGTGCCGTAGAGCAGCAGGGCACGCTCGGCCTGGTTGAGCTGCAGCAGATGCGCCAGCGCATCGATGTTCTTCTCGACCAGCGTCGACTGTTTCTTCAAGGTCTGGCGCAGCCAGTCTCCGGTGGCGCCGAGCACCAGCGGCAGGTCACGCGGCTGATGCTTGGCGTAGTCGTCGAGGTAATAGAACAGCGTGCTTTCCTCGTAGGGGCCACGCCAGTCGCCGTACCGCGCCAGAAAAACGTCCATGTCCAGCGCCTCGTGCCCGGCCCAGGCCTCGTGGCCGGTACACCGGCGCGCCAGGTAGTCCCGCAGGCGCTCCAGCACGGGCAGGGGCCAGATCAGGTGGCGACCCACCAGCTCGATCACCCCGTGCAGGTCACGGCGCGCGCTGAACGTCCCGCCCATGCGGCTGACCAGCGTGAGCACAAAATGCGAGCACATGAGGTCGAGCACCGGCGCCTCCCGCAAGCCGGGAGATACCAGCAGCGGCCCGCCCGCCCGGCCTGTTGACTGTCGCTTGACCATGCAAGGTCCTCCATCGAAGGCCCGTGACGCGTTCACGATAGCGCAGAGCCCCCCATGCTGGGAAGCCCCGCCAAGGCGTACGGGCAGGGCTTGACGCCACGGCCACCGGGCGGCACGCTGCATCGTTGCCCGCCCTGCCATGTAAAATCCGGGCCGTCCCCCTGATCTGATAGGAATCTTCATGTCTCACGAGCCCCAGCAGTCGTCCGATCCCATCGAGAACATCGTGCACACGGCACCGGTGGTCATCCCCGTCCTCGGCGGCCTGATGATCTTCCTGCTGGCTTTCATCGCCGTCTTCATGGCCTGATGTGCTGGCCGCGCCGGCCGGCATCCGCCCGCTGGCGCTGCGCGACCTCCCGCCCCATCCGCGGGATTCCCTCCCCCTCCACGCCCTCCCCCGCACGAGGAAGCCCGGCCTGCGCCGGTCTACCCTGTCTGTTTGCGCCTGTCTTCGACCTGTCACGCTGGCAGACGGCCGGCTCGCATGAGCCCATGCATGTTTTGCATGGAGTTTGCCTGTAACCCGGCTGTAACCCGGGGGCGAATCCCTACAATGGCCCGCAACGGCGGCAGGCCCAGCCGCCCCAGAATCATGAATGACAGGAGCCCCCGATGAACTCTCCCGTGATGCAAGGCATCCACCTCAACGCCCCCAGCCACGTGAAACACGCCCGCCTGCTGGCCTGGGTGGCCGACATGGCCGCGCTCTGCAAGCCCGACGCCATCTACTGGTGTGACGGCAGCGACGAGGAGTACCAACGCCTGTGCGACCTGCTGGTCCAGGCTGGCACCTTCATCAAGCTCAACCCAGCCAAACGCCCCAACAGCTACCTCTGCCGTTCCGACGCCAGCGACGTGGCGCGCGTGGAAGACCGCACCTTCATCTGCTCCGCGCGCAAGGACGATGCCGGCCCGACCAACAACTGGATCGACCCGACCGAGATGCGCGCGCTGATGCAGTACGGCAAGCCCGACGGCACCCCCGCACTCTTCAACGGCTGCATGAAGGGCCGCACCATGTACGTGGTGCCCTTCTCCATGGGCCCGCTGGGCAGCGACATCGCCCACATCGGCGTCGAACTCTCCGACAGCCCCTACGTGGCCGTGAACATGAAGCTCATGACGCGCATGGGCAAGGCCGTGTACGAGGTGCTGGGCACCGACGGCGACTTCGTTCCGGCCATGCACACGGTCGGCGCGCCCCTGGAGGCGGGCCGGAAGGACAGCAGCTGGCCCTGCAACCAGACCAAGTACATCGTCCATTACCCCGAGACGCGCGAGATCTGGTCCTACGGCTCGGGCTATGGCGGCAATGCGCTCTTGGGCAAGAAGTGCTTCGCGCTGCGCATCGCCTCCAACATGGGACGCGACCAGGGCTGGCTGGCCGAGCACATGCTGATCCTGGGCGTGACCAGCCCCAAGGGCAAGAAATACCACGTGGCCGCCGCCTTCCCCAGCGCCTGCGGCAAGACCAACTTCGCCATGCTGGTGCCCCCCACCGGTTTCGAGGGCTGGAAGGTCACGACCATCGGCGACGACATCGCCTGGGTCAAGCCGGGCAAGGATGGCCGCATGTACGCCATCAACCCCGAGGCCGGCTACTTCGGTGTGGCCCCCGGCACCAATTACAAGACCAACCCGAATTGCATGGAGTCGCTCAAGAGCGACGTGATCTACACCAACGTGGCACTGACCGATGACGGCGACGTCTGGTGGGAAGGCATGGACGGCGAGGCGCCGGCCCACGCCATCGACTGGCAAGGCAAGGACTGGACGCCGCAGATCGCCAAGGAAACCGGCGCCAAGGCCGCGCATCCGAACTCGCGCTTCACCGTGGCCGCGACCAACAACCCGGCCCTGGACCCCGAGTGGGACAACCCCAAGGGCGTGGCCATCGACGCCTTCATCTTCGGCGGCCGCCGCTCCAACACCGTGCCGCTGGTCACCGAGGCCCGCAACTGGGTCGAGGGCGTGTACATGGCGGCCACCATGGGCTCGGAGACCACGGCCGCCATCATCGGCCAGCAGGGCGTGGTGCGCCGCGATCCCTTCGCCATGCTGCCCTTCACGGGCTACCACATGGGCGACTACTTTGCGCACTGGCTCAACCTCGGCGAGAAGGTCGCCGCCCAGGGCGGCCGCCTGCCCGCCATCTTCACGACCAACTGGTTCCGCAAGGACGAGAACGGCAAGTTCATCTGGCCGGGCTACGGCGAGAACATGCGCGTGCTCAAGTGGATGATCGACCGCATCGAGGACGAGGCCAAGGGCCAGGAGCACTTCTACGGCCTGTCGCCGAGCTATGAGGAATTCAACTGGAAGGGCCTGGACTTCACGCCCGAGCAGTTCAAGGCGGTGACCAGCATCGAGAAGCAGCAGTGGCTGGACGAACTCAAGCTGCACGACAAGCTGTTCGAGCAGATTGACGCCCGCCTGCCCAAGCAGCTGCGCGACACGCGCCAGCGCATCGAAAAGCTGCTGACAGCCTGAGCGACGCTCGCAGGAAAGCACAAGGGGGACCGCGGTCCCCCTTGTTGTTGCTGCACTGCGACGGACGCCTTACTGCTGACCGGTGTGCGCCGGGGCCGGCTTCCCTGCAGCCTCGGGCAGGACCACCCCACGGCTGGCACGCAGGCCTGCCGGTTCCTGCAGCTGCAGCACCACGGCCTGGGGCTGCAGGCCCGATGGCAGCTGGATCCGGCCGCTGGTCTTCACGTAGCTGGCCACCCGCATGCGGAAGCTACCACCGTTGGGCTGGCCTTCGGGCGGGAACACCCATTGCTGCGGACGCCCGTCTTGTAGACCGAAGAACAGGAATTCATAGCGCCCTTCGAACAACCGTCCGCCATTGGCCAGCTCGAACTCATAGAGCAGCTGCCCTGCATTGTTGCCGTCGCGGATGACGCGCAGTGATTGCACCTGCAGGCCTTCGACCGAGCGTGCCGCAAGCAGGTCCTCGAACGGAACAGCCGCCGGCGCAGCCACGGCCCCCTGCGACGCCGAAGTGGGTTTGGACTCAGCAGCAGAAATGGTCACGGTCTGCGTGCCTTCTTGCCGTTGCTGGTAGCGCATGCCGGCATAGAAACTGGCCGCGCAGAACAGCGACAGCAGCACGGCTTTGAGCAGAAACTGCGCCCAGACCCTCCAGCGCGGAACGGGCTCGGTGATCACGATGCTCGGGGGCATCTGCGTGAACAAGGTTCGATTGAAGGGTGAAGGCACTCTGTGATGACTCTGTATCGCTTGCGGCAGCGACCGTTATGGACAGCCGCTGTGGCACCGCACCACTGCACATGGGGCTATTGTCCTGCAGACTGGCCCGTTCAGGAAAGTCGGCGCAAAGAAAAAGCCACCGCATGCGGTGGCTTTTCGGCATGAACGCAGCAGTGGGACTTATTCGTTCCAGATGCGGCGGCTCAGGCGCTTCAGGCGTGCCGCGATTTCGGGACGCAGCACACGGGTCACGGTGACGGGCTCGCTCGGGCCGGCATCGCCGCCGCTGCCGCTGCTCGTCTCGTCCTCGCCACGGCTGGCAGCTGCCTGGATATCGGCCATCACACGCGAGTCCTTGCGCGCCAGGTCCCACAGACGCTCATCGGCACGACGGCGCGCCACGTTCTGGGACCAGCCGTCCAGGCCAGTCATCACACGGGCAGCGAGGCTGCGGGCCGTCGGCGCCAGCAGGGCCAGGGCGCTGAAGCCGATCACCCACATCAGCAGCCAGGCCGCCATCAGGTGGCCGTCAGCCCAGCTGTCCATCAACTGGTCGGCCAGCACCACCAGGGTGGCCACCATGGCAGCCAGCAGCACGCCCGCCAGACCGCGGGTCGCGTTCCAGCCCTTGCGCAGGCCGTCAGCGGCGGTGACCACGCGCTCGAAGCGCTCCACGCCGGGGTGGCTGGTCGAATACTCAAGGTGGACGAAACTGTTGCTCATGGGAACCTCCAGAAGAAGTAGTGTGCTGCGATGGGGGGAATGTTAGGGTTTTCACCAGTGCGATTCAACTTTATATTTCTGATACTAGATATTCATATCGGTGATGTATAAAGCGCCATGGCTGGACTGAACTTTCGAACCCTGGATCTCAATCTGCTGCGCGTCTTCAACGAAGTGATGACCGAGCGCAGCCTGACCAAGGCAGCGCGCAAGCTGGCGCTCACACAGCCCGCGGTGAGCAATGCCTTACGCCGCCTGCGCGAGGCGCTGGACGACGAACTCCTGCGCCGCAGCGGCCAGGGGCTGGAGCCGACGCCACGCGCCCTGGCCCTGTGGCCCACGGTGCAACTGGCCTTGCGCCAGCTGCAGGAGACCCTGGCGCCCGGCAGTTTCGTGCCTGCCGAGGCCAACACCACCTTTGTGCTGGCCATGGCCGACGCCACGGCCGCCGAACTCATCCCCGGCCTGGTCCAAGCCCTGGACCAAGAGGCGCCGGGCGTGACAATCCGCGTCGTGCCGCTGACCACGCGCGACCCGCGCCGCCTGCTGGACGAGGAGGCCGCCGATCTGGCCATCGGCTATTTCCCCGCGGTGATGGCCGGCCTGACCGCCCAGGCGCAGGCCGGCGAGACCGTGCCCTTCGAGCACCAGCGCCTCTACCTGACCCGTTACGTCTGCGTGATGCGACGCGATCATCCGCTGGCTGGAGAGGAACTCACGCTGGACCGCTACTGCGCGGCGCGTCATTTGCTGGTGAGTTTCTCGGGCCGGCCCTACGGCTTCATCGACGAGGCCTTGGCCGGCCTGGGCCGACAGCGGCAGATCGTGCTGACCGTCAACCAGTTCTTCACCGCCGGGCGCGTGGTGGCCGGATCGGATCTGCTCACCGTGCTGCCACGCCACTTCGTCAGCGTCACCGGCATCGCCGACCAGCTGGTGCTGCGCGAACTGCCCCTCGCCGTGCCGGCGGTGCACGTGGACGCCCTCTGGCATCGCCGCCTGCAGCACAGCGGCGCACATGCTTGGCTGCGTGAAGTGCTGTCGCGTCAGCCGCAACAGCGGGATAGGTAATACCCCTTCTTTTTGACTTCGATCAATCGACGCCGCCATCGCCCCGATAAACTGGACCGACCTGAAACTGAAAGGAAGCCCCATGAAGATTCTTCTGGCCGTCGATGGCAGCGAATACACCAAGAAGATGCTGGCCTACTTGGCCACCCATGAAAGCCTGTTCGGCGCCGACAACAGCTACACCATCCTGACGGTGCAGCCCGCCCTGCCCCCCCGCGCGCGCGCCGCCGTGGGCAAGGAAGTTGTGGACAAGTACTACAGCGAAGAATCCGAAAAGGTGCTGGGCCCGGTGTCCAAGTTCCTGGCCCGCCACGGCATCGATGCCAAGAGCAGCTGGAAGGTCGGCCATGCCGGCGAGACCATCGCCAAGGTCGCCGAGTCCGGCAAATTCGACCTGCTGGTCATGGGCTCGCACGGCCACGGTGCGCTCGGCAATCTGGTGATGGGCTCGGTGGCCACCCAGGTCATCGCCCACTGCGGCGTGCCCGTGCTGCTGGTGCGCTGACCAGCGACCCGCCTCAGCGGTCGTAGACGGCCGCTGCGGGCAGCCCGGCCAAAGCCCGAAAGGCGGGCCGGGCAAAGTAATAGCCCTGGAACAGTTCCACGCCGAGGTCGCGCAGCGCGAGGTATTCCTCGCGCGTCTCGATGCCCTCGGCGATCACCTTCGTGCCCAGTTCGCGGCACAGATTCATCATCGCGCCGACGATGGCCCGGCGGCGCACGTCGCGGTCCACGCCGCGGATCAGCGCCATGTCCAGCTTGACCAGATCGGTGTCGATCTCGGCCAACAGGTTCAGCCCGGCGTAACCCGCGCCGAAATCATCCAGCGCCGTGAGAAAGCCCCGCGCCTTGTAGTGCCGCACGATCTCGCGCACGTGGTCGATTTGGGTGATGTATTCGTTCTCGGTGAACTCGAAGATGATCTGCCGGATCGGGAAGCGGTAGGTTTCCGCCGCCTCGATGGTGGTGCGGATGCACAGCTCGGGGCGGTACACCGCGTTGGGCATGAAGTTGATGCTGATGTAGGAATCGACCTGCAGTTCGGCCGCCTGCTGGATGGCCTTGACGCGGCAGGCCTGGTCGAAGGCGTAGCGGTTGTCCTCGTTGACATGGCGGAACACCTCGCCGGCCGGCTCGCCCTGAGGGCCACGCGCCAGCGCCTCCTGGGCATAGACCTTGTGCGTGGTCGCGTCGATGATGGGCTGGAAAGCCATGGCAAAGTCAAAGCCCAGGCCGGCGCCGGCAACACACTCAGCGCAGCCGATCTTGCGAAAATTTTTCTGCTCCAGCATTCGGTGATTTCCTCCTCTTGATGTCAACGGCGTGCGGCCGGCTCCTGAGCGCCTGCCTCCACACCTGCCAGCGTCACGCCCACCCAGTCGCGCAGATCGGTCCACATGCGCTGGATTTCCACATTGCGCGGCGTCAGGCGCGCGCTCGGGAGCTCGATGGTAACCACCGGCATGCCCTTGTGCACCCCCCCGTAATTGCCCAAGGAGCCCGGGAACACGCCCAATTGGTCGAGGTAGAGGCGACCCAAGCGACGTGGTGGCGTGGTGGGGCCGTCGAAGTCGAGGATGCCATAGGGCGCATGGATGCTGACGATGAGATTGGGGCGGAAGCGCAGCATCTCATCGTGCAGGTAACGGGTCTCGGGCTCACTCAGGGGCTGGCGTCCGGGAAAGCGCCGCGGGTCCTTGCGCGTGCGCACCTCCCAGTAGTAGCTGGCGTCACGCTCCCAGTTGGGGGTGGGGAAGTTGCGGTTGAGGTCCACGCCGTTGGCGTTCACACGTCGCGCCGGTTGGTCGAACAGGCCGTCCGGGTTGAGCGCGGGGATGAAACGCCAGTGCACCTGATCGGGCTCGGCCTGCGCGAGACGGATCCAGTGCAGCGCGACCGCGGCCGAGGACAGCTCGTCACCATGCATGCCGCCGATCACCAGCACGCGCAGACGTGGCGCCATGGGCTGCACGTCGCGCACATAGATCGTACGGCCACGCACGCTACGGCCCTCGCTGGCCTGCAGCTGGGCGTTCTCGCACAGGGCCCAGCTCACATTGGGCAGGCGGGAGAAGAACTCGCCACAGGGACGATCATGGGCGAGGCCGTCCAGCGTGAACATCCACGCCGCGACCGCAGCCACCAGGCTATTCCGGAAACGCATCGGTCCATTCTATTGCGCACCGCACGACCGGCATGCGCCCGGCGCCGCCAGGGCCATGCGTTTCAGGTACATTGCCCCCATGTCCCTTGCCTCCCCGGAGCGGCGCGCCCAGGCGCCCAGCTTCACCCCGACCGAGTTCCGCGCCGCCCTGGGCATGTTCGCCACCGGGGTCACCATCGTCACGGCCCGCGCCGCCAACGGCAAGCTCGTGGGCCTGACGGCCAACTCCTTCAACTCGGTCTCGCTGTCCCCGCCGCTGGTGCTCTGGAGTCTGGCGCGTGCCGCGGGCTCCATGGCCGTGTTCAGCGCCGGCTCGCACTACGCCATCAATGTGCTGGCCGCCGACCAGCAGGAACTGGCGCAACGTTTTGCCGCCAAGGGCCTGGACCGCTGGGCCGGCGTGGACCACAGTGCCGGTGTGGCCGGCGCCCCGCTGCTGGCCGGCGCAGCCGCCACCTTCGAGTGCTACAACCGCAGCCGCTATGAAGAAGGTGATCACGTGATCTTCATCGGCGAGGTCGAGCGCTGCACGCACCGCCCCGACGCCTCGCCCCTGCTCTTCCACGGCGGCAAGTTCTACGCCGAACATCCGCTCTGATCCTGCAATGAGCCAGCGCAAGGAGCACCTCGACGGTGTGGCCGCCAGCATCCTGCTGGCCTGCTGCATGTTCTGGGGTTTCCAGCAGGTGCTGGTCAAGGCCACCCTGCCCGAGCTGCCGCCGGTCTACCAGGCCGCGCTGCGTTTTATCGGCGCCACGGTGCTGCTGATGCTCTGGTGCCGCTGGCGCGGGGTGTCGCTGCTGCAGCGAGACGGGACGCTCTGGCCCGGGCTGCTGGCGGGTTCGCTCTTCGCCGCCGAGTTCGCCTGCCTCTACATCGGTCTGCAGTACACCACCGCGTCGCGCCTGACGGTGTTTCTCTACACCTCGCCGTTCTGGGTGGCGCTGGTCCTGCCGCTGCTCGTGCGCGCCGAGCGCTTGCGTGCCCTGCAATGGCTGGGCCTGGGGCTGGCCTTCCTCGCCCTGGTGTTCGCCATGCGCGAGAGCTTTGTGGCGCCTGGCAGCGAAAGGCAGCTGTTCGGTGATCTCCTAGCCTTGGCGGCCGGCCTGGCCTGGGGCCTGACCACGGTGACCATCCGCGCCAGCAGCCTGGTGCGCTGCCCGGCGGAGAAGCTGCTGTTCTACCAGGTGGCGGTCAGCGCCCTCGTGCTGCCCGGGCTCTCGCTGGCGCTGGGTGAAACCTGGACGCTGGAGTTCAGCGCCTTCGGCCTCACCTCGCTGCTGCTGCAGACCGTGGTGGGGGCCTTCGCGAGCTATCTGGTCTGGATGTGGATGCTCGGCCGCTACCCGGCGACCAAGATCTCGGCCTTCGCCTTCCTCACACCGCTGTTCGCGCTGTTGTTCGGCGCGCTCTGGCTGGGTGAGTCCATCACACCAAGCCTGCTGGCTGCGCTGACCCTGGTGGCGCTGGGCATTGTGCTGGTGAACCGCAGGCCGGGCTGAGCCGACCTGCGTGCGGTCTCATGCTCAGATCTTGCCCGCCGCCTTGAGGCGCTCGATCGTGGCCTTCTCGGCCGCGAAGGTGCGTTCGGCATAGGCCGTGTACTCGGCCGTGCTCATGTAGATGCTGGGCATGTAGAACTTGTCCAGCGTGTCCTGCACGCGCTGGTCTTCCAGCGTCTGACGGAAGGCGTCGTGGATGACCTTGACCAGGGCCGGGTCCATGTTCTTCGGGCCGCCAATGCCGAAGGGCGATTCGGTCACCGTGTCCCAGCCACTTTCCTTGACCGTCGGCACATCGGGGAAGGCCTTGTTGCGCTTGCTGCCCAGCGTGGCCAGCAGGTTGAGCTTGCCCGCCACCACGTGCGGCGCAAACTCGGTGGTGCCACTCATGAGCGGGATATGTCCGCCCAGGATGGCCTGCAGGATCTCGGCCGAGCCCTTGTAGGGGATGTCCTGCAACACGATGCCGGCCTTGGCGGCGAACTCCTCGATGGCCAGGTGCGGCGTGGTGCCCGTGCCCGTGTGGCCGTAGTTGACCTTGCCCGGATTGGCCTTGGCATAGGCGACCATTTCCTTGAGCGTCTTGTAGGGCGCGTCAGGCCGTGCCGCCAGGCCGAAGGTGTAGCCCGTGAGGCAGACGATGTGGGTGATGTCCTTGACCGGGTCGAAGGTCGTCTTCTGCATGTGCGGGATGCGGTAGATGCCCAGCGGCAGCTGGGTCAGGGTGTAGCCGTCCGGCTTGGCCTGCACCATGGCCGCGGCACCCAGCGTACCGCCGGCGCCCGGCTTGTTCTCGACGATCACCGTGCCGCCGAGCGCGCGGCCCGCGGCCTCGCCGAAGGCGCGCATCACCGCGTCGCTGCTGCCGCCCGTGGGCCAGGGTGCGATCAGGGTGATCGGACGGTTGGGGTATTTGTCCTGGGCCAGGGCCCAGGGACTGACCAGGGCGGGCGCGGCGGTGAGCGCGGCGCTGCGCGCGATGAGCTGACGACGGGTGAGGCGTGAAAATCCCATGCTTGTCTCCTTGTAATGCAGATGCATTGTGCAACCCATCGCCAGCTCGGGCTGTCACCTAGGTGGCGCGACGCGCTATCGTTATAGTCCGTTCACAGCCTTGCCCCCGAGTAGCCCCAGAGAGCCACAGGTCATGCCGCAGCGCAGCGAATTTCTGGACTTCGTCATCGGACAGATGGGGGCCTTGGGCCAGATCACGGCGCGCACCATGTTCGGCGGCCACGGCCTGTACTGCAACGGCCTGTTCATCGCCATCATCGCGAGCGAACAGCTCTACCTCAAGGCCGATGCTCAGAGCCAGCCGCGCTTCGAGGCGGCCGGTCTGAAGCGCTTCCAGTACCAGGCCCGGGGCAAGACCGTGCGGCTGATGTACTACGAAGCCCCGACCGAGGTCTACGACGACGCCCGGGTTATGACCGACTGGGGCCAGCTCGCGCTGGCCGCAGCCGTGCGGGCGCGGCGGCCGGCGCGCCAGAAGATGCACTAGAAAAATCTGGCGGCTAGACAATGCCCGCGCTGCGCAGCGCCGCGATGCGCGTTGCGTCCAACCCGAGCTCGGCCAGCACCTCGTCCGTGTGCTCGCCCAGCGCCGGCGGGGCGCGGTGCAGCACGGGCGGGGTGGCGCTCAGGCGCAACGGGCTGGCCACGCTGCGGATCGCGGGCACGCCCTCGGCCGCCTGCGCCTTGGCGGAACGGGGCTGCTCGATCGCCAGACCGCGCGCCTGTACCTGCGCATCGGCAAAGGCTTGGGCGATGTCGTTGATCGGCCCGCAGGGTACGGCATGGTGTTCGAGCGCGGCAATCCATTCGGCCGTGCTGCGCGTGCGCGTGATGGCCATGAGCTGCGGCACCAGTTCCTCGCGGTGGGCGACGCGCTGGGGATTGGTGGCATAGCGCGCATCCTGCGCCAGGGCCGGCTGGCCGGCCACCTCGCAGAAGCGCGCGAACTGGCCGTCGTTGCCGATGGCCAGCAGCATGGCACCGTCTTTCGTGGGCATGTCCTGATAGGGCACGAGGCTGGGGTGGCTGTTGCCCTGGCGCTGCGGCACCTTGCCGGTGTTGAGGAAACCCCCGGCCTGGTTGGCCAGGATGGCCATGCCCACGTCGAGCAGGGACATGTCGATGTGCTGGCCCTCGCCGGTGCGGTGCCGGACCTCCAGCGCCGCGAGGATGGCCGTGGCCGCATAGACGCCGGTGAAGATGTCGGTCAGCGCCACGCCCACGCGCTGCGGGCCACCGCCGGGCACCTCGTCCGGGCGGCCGGTGATGCTCATCATGCCGCTCATGGCCTGCACCATGAGGTCGTAGCCCGCGCGCTCGGCATAAGGGCCGTCCTGGCCGAAGCCGGTGACCGAGCAGTAGATGAGCTTGGGGTTGAGCTGTTTCAGGCTTTCGTAATCCAGCCCGTAGTGCGCCAGCCCACCTACCTTGAAGTTCTCCACCAGCACATCGCTCTGCTCGGCGAGCTGGCGTATCAGCGCCTGCCCTTCCGGCTTGGCGATGTCCACCGTGATGGAGCGTTTGTTGCGGTTGGCGCAGGTGTAGTAGGCCGCGTGCTCTGTGTCCTTGCCCTCGGCGTCCTTCAGGAAGGGCGGCCCCCAATGGCGCGTGTCGTCCCCGCTGCCCGGACGCTCGATCTTCACCACGTCGGCGCCCAGATCCGCCAGGATCTGCGTGCACCAGGGTCCCGCGAGCACGCGGGACAGATCCAACACCTTGATGTGCGGCAGGGCGGCGGGCTTGTTGTTCATGTTTTCTTTCCTCTCAGCTTCTGCATTCATGCATCGCGCCTGTCATCTTGGGTATGCCGGGGGGCCTCAGAGGCGCTGCGCTTTGCCACATCGGCCCCCCGGCATACCCAAGATGACGAGTGGGACGTTGTTGCTCTCGACTCGCCAACTACCTACGCTGCTGAGTTGGGCTGGGGGCGGCGGCCGATTTGGCGAAGCGTAGCGCCTATGGGGCTGCCGCCCCGGGCCCAACTCAGCCGCCCAACCCGTCGGCATAGCGAAACAAAAACTCAGTTTGCGAAAGCGGAAATGCCCGTCTGCGCACGCCCCAGGATCAGCGCGTGGATGTCGTGCGTGCCCTCGTAGGTGTTGACCACCTCCAGGTTCACGAGGTGGCGCGCCACGCCGAACTCGTCGCTGATGCCGTTGCCGCCCATCATGTCGCGGGCCAGGCGCGCGATGTCCAGGGCCTTGCCGCAGGAGTTGCGCTTGAGGATGGAGGTGATCTCCACCGCCGCCGTGCCCTCGTCCTTCATGCGGCCCAGGCGCAGGCAGCCTTGCAGGCCCAGCGCTATTTCCGTCTGCATGTCGGCCAGCTTCTTCTGGATCAGCTGGTTGGCGGCCAGGGGGCGGCCGAACTGCTTGCGGTCCAGCACGTACTGGCGCGCGCGGAACCAGCAGTCCTCGGCCGCGCCTAAAGCGCCCCAGGCGATGCCGTAACGCGCCGAGTTCAGGCAGGTGAAGGGGCCCTTGAGTCCCTGGATCTCGGGGAAAGCGTTCTCTTCGGGGCAGAACACGTTGTCCATCACGATCTCACCGGTGATGGAGGCGCGCAGGCCCACCTTGCCGTGCACCGCCGGCGCAGAAAGGCCCTTCATACCCTTCTGCAGCACAAAGCCACGGATCGGCCCGACGGCGCCGCTCTCGCTGACCTCCTTGGCCCAGACCACGAAGACGTCGGCGATCGGGCTGTTGGAGATCCACATCTTGTTGCCCACCATGCGGTAGCCGCCGGCGGTCTTGTAGGCGCGCGTGGCCATGGAGTTGGGATCGGAGCCGTGGTCGGGCTCGGTCAGGCCGAAGCAGCCGATCCACTCGCCCGTGGCGAGCTTGGGCAGGAACTTCTGCTTCTGCGCCTCGCTGCCGAACTCGTTGATCGGCACCATGACCAGGGAGGACTGCACGCTCATCATCGAGCGGTAGCCCGAGTCGATGCGCTCCACCACGCGCGCAATCAGGCCGTAGGCCACGTAGTTCAGCCCGGGGCCGCCGTATTGCTCGGGGATCGTCGGGCCCAGCAGGCCGAGCGCGCCCATCTCGCGAAAGATGGTCGGGTCGGTCTTTTCGTGGCGGAAGGCTTCGAGCACGCGCGCGCCCAGACGATCCTGGCAGTAGGCGGCCGCGGCGTCGCGCACCATGCGCTCGTCGTCGCTGAGCTGCTGGTCCAGCAGAAAGGGGTCATTCCATTGAAAAGCGGCTTTGGCCATGGGGGTACTCCTGAAAAACTGCCCGCATGGTACGCCCCGCCCCGCGGCGGCGGCAAACGAGAATTTTGCATCGAGATATGATGAAACCTCATTTATGGACACACCGTCTGACCACATGAAGCCGGTCTGGCCGGTTTTATTTGTGTAGCTTACGCACATCATGCGCCGCAAGATTCCCTCGCTCCAGGCCCTGGCCTGCTTCGACGCCGCCGCCCGGCACGAGAGCTACACGCGCGCCGCCCAGGAGCTGGCGCTGACCCAGAGTGCCGTCTCGCGCCAGATCGGCGCGCTCGAGGACTACCTGGGCCTGGCGCTGTTCCGCCGCACCCGCCACGGTGTGGCGCTCACGCCCGAAGGCGCGGACTACGCGCGCCAGATCGCGCCGCGCCTGCAGGCGCTGGAGCGCGACACCCTGGACGCGATGTCGCGCCAGGGCGCGACCGGCAGCATCAGCCTGGCCGCCGTGCCCACCTTTGCCACCCGCTGGCTCATGCCTCGCCTGCCCGCGCTGGCCGCCGCGCACCCGGAGCTGCTGGTGCACATCGAGACCCGCACCCGCCCCTTCCTCTTCGCCGACACCAGCTTCGACGCCGCCCTCTATTCGGGCACGGCCGAACAGGTGGCCAACTGGGCCGGCACGCGCGCCACCCGGCTGATCGAGGAAGAAGTGGTCCCGGTCTGCGCGCCCGCCCTGTTGGGTGCGCGCAAGCGCCTGCAAGCGCGCGACCTGGCGACGCTGCCCCTGCTGCAGCAGAGCACCCGCCCCGAGGCCTGGCGCCAGTGGTTCGAGGCCATGGACGTGGACGCACCGTCCGCACTCTCCGGCCCACGCTACGAGCTCTACTCCATGACCGTCGCCGCCGCCGCGCAAGGCCTGGGGCTGGCCCTGGTGCCGCGCCTGCTGATCGAACCCGAGCTCGCGCGCGGCGAACTGGTGGTGGCCTGCCCGCGCCCGCTCAAGAGCGGGCGCAGCTACTGGCTGGTGCTGCCCGATCGCGGCGAGCCGCGGCCCGCGCTGGCCCGCTTCGCGGCCTGGCTGCAGCACGCCGTGGCCTGAGGGGTCAGGCTTCTTCGACGCGGTTGCGGCCGTTCTGCTTGGCCTGGTAGAGGGCGCGGTCGGCCAGGGCGATGACGTCCTCGCGCGTGGCCTCGTCGTCAGGCACCCGCGTGCACAGGCCGATGCTCACGGTCAGCGGCATCTGCTTGCCCACCAGCGAGACCGCCTGCAGCTGCTCCACGGCACGCCTCAGCTGCTCGGCCAGCTTGCGCGCACCGCCGATGCCCGTGTCGGGCAGCAGGGCGATGAACTCCTCACCGCCCCAGCGCCCCACCAGGTCCTGGCCGCGCAGGCGGCCGAGCAGGCAGGCCCCGATCTCCCGCAAGGCGAGATCGCCCGACAGATGGCCGTGTGTGTCGTTGATGCGCTTGAAGTGGTCCACGTCGATCAGCAGCACGGCCAGCGGCCGCCGCCCCCGGGCCAGCATGGCCAGCTGCTGGTCGAGCAGGCGCTGGATGGAGCGGCGGTTGTGCAGGCCGGTCAGCTCATCCTGCAGCGCCAGATTGCGGTTGAGCGCGTCGGCGCGCTCCTTGCTCATCAGCACCAGGCCCATGGCCACGATGACGATGATCAGCGTGGCCATGAGCAGACTCAGGGCATGGACCGGGTTGGATTCCGTGACCTGGCGCAGATCCACCCAGCCGGCGAGCTGTGCGATCAGCCGCAGCAGCAGCGCCAGCACAATGAGCAAGAAGCCCGCCGCGACGAAGTACTGCCCCCGCCCCGGCCGCTCGCGCCGGCCACTCAGGATCAGCTGCAGCAGCACCATGGCCTGGAACACCATCACCGCATTGCTCAGCAGGGGCCGGATCCGTTGCTCGTCCAGGAGCAGCACCTGCGCCGCCAGGAGCAGCAGCACCGGCGTCCAGATCAGCCAGCGCCGGGGCCGGCGATGCTGGAATTCGCACAGACCTTCGGAGAAGAGCGCGAAGGTCGCGACCATCAGCGTGTTGGCCAGCACCACGGACAGCCAGTCGCTGACCTGTCCGCGCAGACCCAGCAGCAGAAAGGCCAGGGTCTGCGCGACCATGGCCCAGGCCCACCAGACCATGCCATCGCGGCGCGCACGCCGGGCCACCACGCCCATGCTGACGCCGAGCGCCAGGGTCACCACCAGATTCACCAGCAACAGGGTCGGGGTGTGCAGCTGCATGGCCGCATTATTCGGCCCGGGCGGTCGCGCCGCAAGCCTGGAAACGCCGGGCTCAGACCCGTTCGACGCGATTGCGTCCGAGGCGCTTGGCCTGGTACATGGCCTGGTCGGCGGCGGCCAGCAGCTCGTCACGTTGACGGCTCGTGGGCTGCGGCCGCGCGTGCAGGCCGATGCTCACCGTCAGCGGCAAGGGTTGGCCCTGCGGGTCCAGGCAGCGCAGCTGCATCACCGCCAGGCGCAGGTCCTCGGCCAGCACGGCAGCCCCGGCGGCGTCGGTGTCGGGCAAGAGCACGATGAACTCCTCACCGCCCCAGCGCCCGGCGATATCCTGCGCGCGCAGGCGGCTGCGGATGCAGGCGGCCAGTTCGCGCAGCACCTGGTCGCCGACCAGGTGGCCATGGCTGTCGTTGACGCGCTTGAAATGGTCCACGTCGACGATCAGCAGGGCCAGGGGCCAGCCGTGCCGCTCGGCCAGCGCCAGCTGCTGGCCCAGCACCTCGAAGATGAAGCGGCGGTTGTGCAGTCCGGTCAGGTCGTCCTGCAGCGCCAGGCGGCGGTTGCGGGCGTCGGCCTGCTCCTTGGTCATGAGCACCAGGCCCAGACTGATGAGCATCAGGCACAGCGTCGCCAGCACGAAGGTCAAGGCCTGGATAAGGTTCGAATCGGTGATCGAGCCCAGGCGCAGGCCCCCGGTGTAACTCAGGACCACCCGCCCGAGCATCATCACGATCAGCACACCATAGGCCGCGATCACGAAGTACTGCCCGCGACCCGGCGTCTCCTGCCGCCGTTGCAGCAGCACGTGCACGGTGTAGACAGCCTGCCAGGAGAACAGCACACCCACCACCACCACACGCGCCTGGATCTGGTCGAGCAGCGCGGTCAGCAGCAGGGGCAGCAACAGCACCGGCCCCCAGATCAGGGCGCGGTTGGGCACACGCTGCTGGAACTGGAACAGCCCTTCGAGGACCAGGGCGAAATACGCCGCGAGCAAGGTGTTGGCCAGCAGCACCGAAGCCCAGTCCGGCGCCTGGCCGCGCAGGCCGTAGAGCGTGTAGGCCACGGTGTGGATGGCCAGCGCCGCGGCCCACCAGAACAGGCCGTCGCGCCGCTCGCGCGAGGACACCACCCCCAGGCTCAGCGCGAGCGTGGCCGTGACCAGCACGTTGATCAGCAGCAGGGTCGGGGTGTGGACCATGGTGCGCGGATTATCCGGCGGGTCCGCACGCTTGTGTCAGCTTTGCGTGCCCCGCGCCGCGTAGTGCCGTGCAAATTCCACGTACCAGCCCAGGCAGGCCGGGTTGGCCATGGCGTCGCGGTTGACCACCTTTTCCAGCGGCTGCCCCAGCAGCAGCTTCTTGATCGGCAGCTCCTGCTTCTTGCCGCTGAGCGTGCGCGGGATCTCGGCCACGGCCAGGATCTCGTTGGGCACGAAGCGTGGCGACAGCGCGGTCTTGATCGCGTCGTTGATCCGCGCCTTCATCACCGCATCCAGTGCGTGGCCCGGACGCAGCACGACGAAGAGCGGCATATAGCTCTCGCGTCCCAGGTACTCCAGGTCCACCACCAGGGAGTCCAGCACCTCGGGCAGGGCTTCCACCGCGCTGTAGAGCTCGCTGGTGCCCATGCGCAGGCCGTGGCGGTTGATGGTGGCGTCGCTGCGGCCATAGATGATGCAGCCACCTTGCGGCGTGATGCGCAGCCAGTCGCCATGGCGCCAGGCGGGCCCAGCCTCGGGCCCCGCATCGCCGCCGCCGGGCCGCCGCCCCTGACCCGCCGGGTAGGTGTCGAAGTAGCTCGCGAGGTAGCGCTGGTGGCCCTCGTCGTTCCAGAGGTAGAGCGGCATGCTCGGAATGGGCTGGGTGCAGACCAGCTCACCCACCGCATCGGTCACGGGCTGGCCCTGCTCGTCCCAGGCCTCGACCGCGCAGCCCAGCACCCGGCATTGCATCTCGCCCGGCACCTGGGGCAGCTCACGGCAACCGGCGATGAAGGCGCCCGCGAAATCGGTACCGCCCGAGATGTTGGACCACCAGATGTCCCCCGCACGCTTCAGCGTGCCACCTGCGCGCGGGTTCACGCGCCGCATCTGTGCGTTGGTCCAGCGCTGCACGTCTTCCGACAGCGGCGAGCCGGTGGAGCCCAGGGCACGCACACGCGTGAGATCGCCGCACTGGCGCAGATCGACGCCGGCTTTCATGACGTTGGTGAAGAAGGCCGCACCCGCGCCGAAGTAGGTGCTGCGCGTGTCGGCGACGAAGCGCCAGAGCGTGGTCCAGTCTGGCGCACACTTGTTGCCCGCCGCATCCACCGTGGCGCCGCCCGGGCTGCCGTCGTAGATGCAGACCGTGGTGCCGGTGAGCAGGCCGCCGAGCTGGCAGTTCCACATCACCCAGCCCGTGGAGCTGTACCAGTGGAAGCGCTCGCCCCAGCTGTTGGGCGCGTAGCTGCAGCCGATGTCGGTGTTGAGCGTGAAGGCCAGGGCCACGATCAGGATGCCGCCATGCCCGTGCACGATGGGCTTGGGCAGGCCCGTGGTGCCGCTGGAGTAAACCACCCACAGCGGGTGGTCGAAGGGCACGCTCAGGGGCTTGAAGCTGGCGGTGCGCGCATCGTCACGCGCCACGGTCTGCGCCCAGGGCACCACGCTCACACCGGCGCGCACGGACCTGACCGGCAGGCGCAACAGGGGCAGGACCACCAGATGTTGCACCGTGGGCAGGGCCGCGCAGAGCTCGGCCACGGCCTCGCGCCGGTCGGTGTCGCGCCCGCCGTAGCGCACGCCGTCGCAGGCGATCAGGGCCTTGGGTTCGATCTGGCGGAAGCGGTCCAGCACCGCGGCCGTGCCCATGTCGGGCGCGCAGATGCTCCAGATGGCACCGATGCTGGCCACGGCAAGGAAAGCCACCATGGCCTCGGGCACATTGGGCAGATAGGCCACGACGCGGTCGCCCTTGCCCACGCCCTGGGCCTGCAGGTGCAGGGCCAGCGCGGCCACCTGGCGCTGCAGCGCAGGCCAGGCCAGCTCACGCGCTGGCTCGCCCGCGGCCAGGCTGCGCTCGTCATGGCTCACGATGGCCGGGAAGCCGGCCGCGTGCGCGGGCTGCGCATGCCGCAGCACCTGCTGGGCATAGTTGAGCTGCGCGCCGGGAAACCAGCGCGCGCCCGGCATGCGGTTGTCGGCCAGCACGGCGGTGTGCGGCGTGGGCGAGTAGACGCCGTAGCAGTCCCAGATGCTCTGCCAATAGGCGTCGAGATCGGTCACGGACCAGCGCCAGAGCGCGTCGTAATCCGGGAAGTCCAGGCCGCGCTGCGTGCGCAGCCAGTCGCGGTACAGCCGGACCTGGGGGATGTAGGGGGCTTGCATGTCTCCTGCCTCGTATCACTGTCTTGTTCTGCGTTCACTCTAGCACCGCCCCCTGTCCGTAAGACCCCGTACCGGCGGACTTGACATTTCGCACAATCGTGCTAAATTGCAATCCATGACGCCCGACACCAAGACCGCCAAGAGCGAACTGACCCGTGCCGCCATCATCGGCGCGGGCATGGACCTGGTCGCGGCCGAAGGACTGGAAGCCCTGACGCTGCAGGCCGTGGCCGACCGCGTGGGCCTGTCCAAGAGCGGCGTCTTCTCGCGCGTGGGTTCGCGTGAGACCCTGCAGAAAACGGTGATCGAGGAATTCGGGCGCCGTTTTCTGGCCGAGGTCTTCGTGCCGGCGATGCAGCAGCCCAAGGGCCTGCCGCGCCTGGACGCCATCGTCGAGCGCTGGCTCGCACGGCTGGCGCGCCCCGAGCCGCACAACAGCTGCATCTACAGCGCCGCCGCCTTCGAGCTCGACGACCGCGAGGGCGAGCTGCGTGACTTCCTACTGCAGGAAATCACCCGCTGGCGCGCGGCCCTGCGGCGCACCGTGGTGCAAGGCATCGAGGCCGGCCACCTGCGCGCCGAGACCGTGCCCGAACAGCTGGTGGGCGAGATCTACGGCCTGGCCATCGGCCTGCTGCACGACACGCGCTTTCTGCGCGATCCGTCCGCGCCCGCCCGCGCGGCCGCCAGCTGGCAGCGCCTGCGCGCGAGCTACCTGACCTGAACTGTCACCATGCCTCACCCCCTGCGTTTCTGCCCACCCAAATTTCGCACAACCGTGCGAAGAAAGGAGCCATCATGTGGATGATCTTGACCGGCCTGGCCGTCTACCTGCTGCTGCGCGGCGTGCTCGCCGCCCTCGCCTCGCTGCGCAACATTCCGCGCAGCAACCGCGACTGGATCTTTTTCTGAAGGGGCGCGCCATGTCCTCCAGCCCCCCGACACCGGCCGCGAGCTACTACGGCCAGGGCCCCGTGCTGCGCCTGATGCGCCTGGGCCTGGCCCTGACCCAGCAGCTCTGGCCGGCCCTGGCCGTGCGCGCGGCCCTGCGCCTCTTCGGTACGCCGCTGCCGCCGCGCTGGCTGCGCCGCAGCCGGCCCTGGCCCGCACACTGGACGCATGAGCGCTGGCCCTTCGAGCGCGCCAGCCTCACGCTCTACCGCGATGGCCACGCCGACCCGCGCGCGCCCGCCGTGCTGCTGGTCCATGGCTGGGGCGGCCACGCGGGGCAGATGCTGCCGCTGGCCGAGGCCCTGGGACAGGCCGGCCTGCAGGTGCTGCTGCTGGAGATGCCGGCCCACGGCCGCAGCGCGGGCCGCACCAGCAATCTGCCGCAGTTCGCCCGCGCGCTGGAGTACGTCGCCGCGCGACTGCAGGCACAGGGCCTGGACCTGCAGGCGGTGGTGGCCCATTCGCTGGGCGCCAATGCCGCCGCCTATGCGGCCAGCCGCGGGCTGGCCCTGCAGCGCCTGGTGCTGCTGGCGCCACCGGCTTCGCCCTACGAGTACACGCGCCTGTTCGCGCGCCTGTTCGGCCTGAGCGAGCGCACGCGTGGCGCCATGCAGCAGCGCATCGAGGCGCGCGAGGCCATCCTCATGCCGCAGTTCGAGCCGCCGGCCGTCGGGCCGCGCATCGGCATGCCCACCTTGGTGCTGCACGACCGCGGGGACCGCATCAACGCCCACGCCGACGGCCAGGCCTATGCCCACGCCATCACCGGGGCGCAGCTCATCAGCACCGAGGGCCTGGGCCACATGAAGCTGCTGCAGGACGCGACCGTGCTGGCCGAGGTCACACGCTTCGTGGCGCGGCCGCTCAGACCGGACTGAAGTTGTCGGCCAGGTAGCGCTCGAAATCCTCGGCGCTCATGGGCTTGCCGAAGTGGTAGCCCTGCAAGAGGGTCACGCCCTGGCCGGTGAGCACGCGAGCGATGTCCTCGCTCTCCACGCCCTCGGCCACCGTCTGCAGGCCGAAGGCGGAGGAAATCTTGACCACGGCCTGGATCAGCTGGCTGCCCTGCTCGGTCTGTGCGCGACGCACGAAGGAGATGTCGATCTTGATCTTGCTCGCCGGCATGTCGTGCAGCTGCGAGAGCGAGGAGTAGCCGGTGCCGAAGTCGTCGATGGCGATGCCGAAGCCCGCCTCGGTCAGCTCGGCCAGGCGCTTCTCCGTGTGCTCGGCATCTTCCATGGCCACGCTCTCGGTGATCTCGAGGTCCACCACCGAGACCGGGATGGCGAGGCGGTCCAGGTCCTCCAGCAGGTCGGCTGTGAAGGTTGGCGTGAACAGCTGGCGACGCGAGACATTGACCGAGATGCGCATGTCCAGGCCGCGCTCGCGCCAGCGGTGCAGGTTCTCGATGGCCTGCCGCCAGACCTGCTGCCCCATCTCGCGGATCAGGCCCAGGTTCTCGGCCATGGGCACGAAGGTGGCGGGCGAGACCCAGCCGTAGGTCTCGTCGTGCCAGCGCGCCAGCGCCTCGCAGCTGACCACGCGGCGCGTCTGCGCGTCGACGATGGGCTGGAACCAGGTGCGGATGCGGCCCTCGCGGATGGCCGTGGCCAGGCGGTTCTGGATGTAGAGCGCCTTGCGGTCCTCCTCGCGCTGGGCGATCTCGGCAAAGAAGCGCACGGTGTTGCGCCCCTGCTGCTTGGCGGCGAACATGGCGCGGTCGGCCTGCGACAGCAGGGTCTCGACGTTCTTGGCGTCGGCCGGGTACAGCGCCACGCCCATGCTGAAGGTGGCGTTGAACTCGGTCTCACCGAGCCGGACGGGTGCCTGGCAGACCGCGGCCAGCTTGGCAATGGCGTCCTCGGCATCGGCCTGGCTGCTGAGGTCGGGCAGCAGCACGACGAACTCGTCACCGCCCCAGCGCGCCAGCGTGTCACCAGCGCGCAGGCATTGGCGCATGGCCGTGGCCAGCGTCACCAGCAGCTCGTCGCCGGTCTTGTGGCCGAACTGGTCGTTGACGTGCTTGAAATGGTCCAGGTCGAGAAAGCCCAGGGCCACGGTCAGGTTGTTGCGCTCGGCGCTGCGCAGCGCCATCTTGCAACGGTCTTCGAGCAGCACGCGGTTGGGCAGGCCCGTCAGTGCGTCGTGCAGGGCCATGTGGGTCACATGCTTTTCGAGCTGGTAGCTCTGCGTGATGTCACGCAGCACGCCGCGCACGCTGCCGCCGCGGCGCGTGCCGCTGATGAAGCGGTACTCGATCCACAGCTCCTGGGCGTCGGGTCGGCGCAGGCGCAAGCGGCCGCTGAGGCTGTTCTTCTCGCCCTCGGCCAGCTGCAGGAACTGGTGCCGCAGGTTCTCCATGTCCTCCAGATGGACGTGGTCGAAGATCAGCGCGCCGGGCTGCAGCTCGATGCCGGCCAGCCGCGCCCACCCCGGGCTGGCGCGCAGGTAGCGGCCGTCGGGGGCGAGTTCCACCACGCCCTCTTCCAGCATGTCCAGGGTCTGCAGATGGGCGAAGTGTTCCTCGTCGTGCTGCAGCACGCTCTGCATCAGCGTGCGGCTGGCCACGGCCACCTCGCCGATCTCGTCGGGATCGGTCTCGGCCTGCGCCAGGGCCTGCTCGACGGCGGGGCTCAGCACATGCTCACGGGCAAAGCGGGCATTCGCACTGCGCAGCCGCGCCACGCGCTGGGCCAGGCGGTTGGCCCAGCGGCCCAGCACCAGCCAGAGCACGGCCGCCAGCAGGGCCAGCAGCGCGAAGCTGCCAGCCAGCACCAGCGGCGGCGAGAGCACCCGCACGACCCTTTGCTGCAAGACCAGACTCGGCCCACCGGCCTCGAACAGCGGCACCACCCGCTGCTCGTGGCGTTGGCCATGCTCGTCGTCGATGGGACCGTTGTAGTCTGTCGCCAACTGTTTCGCATAATCCTGCACGCCGCCGGTGCTGGCCAGCACCCGCCCTTCATGGACCAGGTAAAGGCGCGTGTCCTGCGTGCCGAGCTGGCGCAGCACGCCGTTGTCCACCGGCTGCAGCAGCACCAGGCGGCCCCGCCCCTGGCGTCCCAGCCAGAGCGGCACCGACACCATCTCGTACAGGGTGCGACGCGTCTCGCTGTAAAACCAGCGCGGCAGCGTGGCGTCAGCCACGAAGCGGCGCTGCAAGGCCTCCCCCTCGGGCCCGTAATGAAACACCGGCTGCCCGGCCGGATCAAGGACCGCGCCGGACGGAAACCGGTCCAGCTTGCCCTCGAGTGCGGCGAAGTAGGCGCGCAGGCGCAGCCAGCTGCCGCGCATGTCCTGGCCAGCGAAGACCCGCATGTAATCGATCTGCGCCTTGACCTCGTCGGCATTGCGTACCCAGTAATCCTGCTGCGTCTGGTAGCGACGCGCCAGATACTGCGCGGCTTCGTCGGCACTGCGCTTCTGGGTCTGCTGCGCCAGGGTCTGGTAGCCCAGCAGCACCAGCAGGCTGCCGCTGATCGTCACCAGCAGGAAAACCAGACCAAAGCGGGCGATCAGCTGGCGCTGCAGGCTGTTGCGTGCGGACAGGCCTTGCCAGACCGATGGCCGGTCAGCGGAGGAGGAGGGGCGATCGGGCGAGGACATCGTCCGTGCCTGGCCTCAGGACGCCCGCCCGGCCCAGCGAGTCTCGACCACGCTGTCCAGGCTGAAGCCCTGCGTCTTCGTCGCCGACTCCGTGGCGTAGAGAAATCGCTGCACCGCTGCCAGCTGCTCCTCGACGAAGCGCCCGTCAGGGGAGTAGATCGTCTTGCGTCGCCGCAGCACCGCCAGCAGGGTGGCGCGCTCCTCCCCCTGGGCCGGCGCGAGCGCCTCGACCATCTGCTCGGCCGTGTGTGCGCCGATCCAGGCCAGGCTGCGCTGCACGGTCCGCACCACCTGAGCCACGAGTTGCGGCCGCTGGGCCACCACATCGTCGCGCGTGCCCAGCACGGCGTTGAGAAAGAGCCCGCCCATGAGACGGCGCGTGGTCTCGATGTCATGGTAATCCGCCAGGACAAAAGCGACCTGCTGTGCAGCCAACCGCGTCGCGAAAGGTTCGTCAGCGATCACCGCATCGACCGCGCCCGAAGCCAGGGCCGCGTGCTGGCTGTCGTAGGACTGGCCCGCCGACACGTAGTTGACCTGGTCGGGGGCCACGCCCGCCAGCGTGAGCAGGTACTCGGCAAAGAGCTGGGAGGTCGAGCGTCCGCCGGGCACATGGCCCTTGACCCCGACAACCCGGCCACGCAGGTCCGATATCTGCCGTACCTGGGCCCGGAGATCACTGCGCACCAGCAAGGTGTAGGCCGGAACGCGCGTCATGCCCACGATGCAGCGCACCGGCTTGCCGTTGTGTTTTTGCAGGGCCAGCGCGGACAGCCCGGCGGCGGCGAAGTCACAGTTGAGTTCCAGCATCGAGCGGATGGCCTGGGGGCCGCCCCCGACATCCAGGATGTCAAAGCTCAGGCCCTCGGCACGGTCGGCACCGATGCGCGGCGCCAGGGCCAGTGGCAGAAAGAGCAGGTTACCCGGTCCGGGCACGGCCAGCGTCACGCGTTGCACACCACCGGATTGCGCCAGGCTGGGGCCAGCCCAGGCAGCCGCCAGCTGCCCCGCCTGCATGAGAAAACGCCTGCGTCCATCCATGCCCGCACTCCCCTTGAATGACTTGCCGGCCAGATTAACCCAATTCCCCGCCGCGCGCGCCCTGTTCTCGATGTTTCCGGCGACGCCGACCAGGATTGCGTGAAAACCTGCAGGTTTCAGGCGCCGGGGGCGCCCGGCTCAGCGACGCCCAGGTGCTGCAGGATGTGCCGCCAGTGACGCGGCTCCACCGGCGTGATGGACAGGCGGTTGCCCTTTTGCAGCACGCGCAGCTCGGCCAGCGCCGGATCGGCGCGCAGCTCGGGCAGGGTGAGGTTGCGCGTCTTGTGCAGCACCTGCACGTCCACCAGCAGCCAGCGCGGCGCCTCGGGTTGGGACGCGGCATCAAAGTAGGGCGAGGCCGGGTCGAACTGGGTGGGGTCGGGGTAAGCCGTGGAAGCCACCCGCGCAATGCCCACCACGCCCGGCTCCGCGCAGCTCGAGTGATAGAACAGCACGCCGTCACCGACACGCATGGCGTCGCGCATGAAGTTGCGCGCCTGGTAGTTGCGCACGCCAGTCCAGGGCACGGTGGCGCGCGGTGCGGCCAGGGCATCGTCCACGGAGACCTCGCTGGGTTCGGACTTCATGAGCCAGTAGTTGCGCATGGCCGGGCGGCGGGGCCGTGTTACTGCGTGCCGAAGATGCGGTCGCCCGCGTCGCCCAGGCCCGGCAGGATGTAGCCGTGGTCATTGAGTTCGCGGTCGATGGCGGCGGTGTAGATGGGCACGTCCGGGTGCTCCTTGTACATGGTCATCACGCCTTCGGGGCAGGTCAGCAGGCACAGGAACTTGATGGACTTGGGCTGGCACTGCTTGAGGCGCGCCACGGCCGCAGCGGCCGAGTTGCCCGTGGCCAGCATGGGGTCGACCACGATCACATCGCGCTCCTCCATGGTCTTGGGCATCTTGAAGTAGTACTCCACGGCCTGCAGGGTCTGGGGGTCGCGGTACAGGCCGATGTGGCCCACACGCGCGCCCGGCACCACGGAGAGCATGCCGTCAAGGATGCCGTTGCCCGCGCGCAGGATGCTGGCGAAGACCAGCTTCTTGCCGTCGATGACCTTGCTCGTCATCGTTTCCAGCGGGGTCTCGATCTGCACTTCCTGCATGGGCAGGTCGCGGCAGACCTCGTAGACCATGAGGCTGGCGAGCTCGTTGAGCAGGCGGCGGAAGCTGCTGGTGCTGGCCTCCTTCTTGCGCATCAGGGTCAGCTTGTGTTGCACCAGGGGGTGGTCGATCAGGTGCACGTGGGCGCGGGCCGCCGGGTCGAGGGTGATCATGTTCAGGAGTCCTGCGAGAGGTTGAAAAACAACGCGAATCTTGCCGTATTTTGCGCCCTGCCCCGTCCGCGCTGGACGGCCTGTGCCCGCCCCCTTAGCATCGCGGCACCCCCGTTTTCAAGGAGTCCCCGCATGAGTCTGTTTCAATGGACCGAAAAGAATGCCAGCGTGCTGCAACAGGGCGGCGTGATCGCCCCCGACGAGCGCCTGCCCTGGCCGCAGACCGCCGTCATGGGCGTGCAGCACGTGATCGCCATGTTCGGCGCCACCGTGCTGGCCCCCATCCTCATGGGCTTCGACCCCAACATCGCCATCCTGATGAGCGGTATCGGCACGCTGATCTTCTTCTTCATCACCGGCGGCAAGGTGCCGAGCTACCTGGGTTCGAGCTTCGCCTTCATCGGCGTGGTGATCGCGGCCACGGCCTTTGCCGGCAAGGGCCCCAACGCCAACATCGGCGTAGCCCTGGGCGGCATCATCGCCTGCGGCGTGGTGTACACGCTGATCGGCGTCATCGTGCAGGCCATCGGCACGGGCTGGATCGAGCGCTTCATGCCCCCGGTGGTCACCGGCGCCGTGGTGGCCGTGATCGGCCTGAACCTCGCCGGCATCCCGGTCAAGAACATGGCGGCCAGCAACTTCGACGCCTGGATGCAGCTGGTCACCTTCGTCAGCGTCGGCCTGGTGGCCGTGCTCACCAAGGGCATGATCCAGCGCCTGCTGATCCTCGTCGGCCTGATCGTCGCCTCCATCATCTACGCCGTGCTCACCAACGGCCTGGGCCTGGGCAAGCCCATGGACCTGAGCGGCATCATGAACGCTGCCTGGTTCGGCCTGCCCAACTTCGCCGCCCCGGTGTTCGAGGCCAATGCCATGCTGCTGATCGCCCCCGTGGCCATCATCCTGGTCGCCGAGAACCTGGGCCACATCAAGGCCGTGACGGCCATGACGGGCAAGAACCTGGACCAGTACATGGGCAAGGCCTTCATCGGCGACGGCGTGGCCACCATAGTCAGCGGCTCGGCCGGCGGCACGGGCGTGACCACCTATGCCGAGAACATCGGCGTCATGGCCGCGACCAAGATCTACTCCACCGCCATCTTCGTCGTGGCCGCGGTCATCGCCGTGCTGCTGGGCTTTTCCCCCAAGTTCGGCGCCGTGATCCAGGCCATCCCGCTGCCCGTCATGGGCGGCGTCTCCATCGTGGTCTTCGGCCTGATCGCGATTGCCGGCGCCAAGATCTGGGTGGACAACAAGGTGGACTTCAGCGAGAACAAGAACCTGATCGTCGCCGCCATCACCCTGGTGCTGGGCACGGGCGACTTCACGCTGAAGTTCGGCCAGTTCGCGCTGGGCGGCATCGGGACCGCGACCTTTGGCGCCATCCTGCTGTACGCGCTGCTGAACCGCAAACGCTGAGGTCCAATTTATCCTTGCAATTCATGGAATAAAACTCCATAATTGCAAGGATGTTTGAGCGCCACATCCAAGCCCTTCTGCGGGACGAACTGCAGCACAGCCCCGCGGTGGCGCTGCTGGGGCCGCGCCAAGTCGGCAAGACCACGCTCGCCCTCGAGGTCGCCCGTTCGCGCACTAGCGTCTACCTGGATCTGGAGTCTGAACGTGATCGCGCCAAGCTGGCTCAGCCCGAGCTTTACTTGGCCGGGCACCTGGACAAGCTGGTCATCCTGGACGAAGTGCATCGCACGCCCGAGCTGTTCCCCGTGCTACGCGGGCTGATCGACCAGGCGCGCAGGCAAAAGCGGCGCAGCGGCCTTTACCTGCTCTTGGGCTCCGCCTCGCTGGACCTGCTCAAGCAATCCGGGGAGAGCTTAGCGGGTCGCATCGCCTATCTGGAACTGGGGCCGCTGCTGCTTAGCGAGACTGGCACCGAGCAGCCTGACAAGCTCTGGCTGCGCGGCGGCTTCCCGGAAAGCCTGCAGGCCCTCAGCGACGCGCGCAGTCTGCGCTGGCGCCAGAACTTCATTCGCGCCTATCTGGAACGCGACATACCCCTGTTCGCCTCCCGCATCGCCGCCGACACCCTGCGCCGTTTCTGGACCATGCTGGCCCACGCCCAGGGCAGCCTGCTCAATGTGGCGCAGCTGGCGCGCAACCTCGGCGTGGACGCCAAGACCGCGCACACCTACCTTGATCTGTTCTGCGCCTTGCTGCTGGTGCGCCGCCTGCCGCCCTGGCACAGCAACGCCGGCAAACGCCTGGTCAAGTCGCCCAAGGTCTATGTACGTGACAGCGGCCTGGTGCACGCCCTGCTGGACATCGAGAACACCGACGCGCTGCTGTCGCACATGGTCGTTGGTGCCAGCTGGGAAGGTTTTGTCATCGAAAACCTGCTGGCGCATGCCAGCCCGCAAGCCCAAGGCTATTTCTACCGCAGCAGCGCCGGCGCCGAGATCGACCTGCTGCTGCACTGGCCCGACGGCAGCCTCTGGGCCATCGAGATCAAGCGCAGCCTGGCGCCCAAGCTGGAGCGCGGTTTCCACATCGCCTGCGACGATCTGAAGCCACAACGCAAGCTGGTGATCTACCCGGGCGACGAGGCCATCCCCCTGGCTGCAGACATCATGGCCTTGCCTTTGGCCGCCGCCTGTACAGCGCTGACTCTCAAGAGCTGATACGCCGCCGATGTCAGCTACTCGTCCACACCCCGCTCGCAGCGCCCCTGACTCTGGGCCAGCCCCCGGAAATCGCTCTGCCATTGCCCGCTGGCTGTGTCGAAGGTGATGCGCTCGTTGTCCAGCGCAGTACGGACAACGGTGCCGTCGACCGCAAAGCTGTAGACCGGCACACCGTCAACGCGCAGGGCGACGACGCGGCGGGCATCGTGCTCGATCTCCACGCTGCGCACCCAGGTGCTGCGCGCCGGCAGGTAGACCGCCTCGCAGCGGTAGCGCGCCGTGGCCGCCAGCGCGGGCGCGGCGGTCAGCAACAGCGCAAGCACCAGCCCCGGGCGCTCAGCCCCGCTGCATCCGCTCGCTCTTCCAGTAGACATCGTCACCGCCGTTCATGCGGTTGAGCACGCGCGCCAGCACGAACATCAGGTCCGAGAGGCGGTTGAGGTATTGGCGCGGCGCGTCCTTGATGGCCTCCTCGTTGCCCAGGGCCACGAGGGCGCGTTCGGCGCGGCGCGCCACGGTGCGGCAGACATGGGCCTGGGCCGCAGCGCGCGAGCCCGCGGGCAGGATGAATTCCTGCAGGCGCGGCAGCTGCTCGTTGTGGGTCGCCAGCGCCTGGTCCAGGGCCAGCACGGCCTCGGGCTTGAGCAGCTCGTAGCCGGGGATGGACAGCTCACCCCCCAGGTTGAAGAGCTGGTGCTGGATCTCCACCAGCAGGGTGCGCACCTCGGCGGGCAGCTCCTCGCAGAGCAGCAGGCCGATGTGGGAGTTGAGCTCGTCCACCTCGCCCATGGCGTGCACCCGCAGGCTGTTCTTGGAGACGCGCTGGTTGTCACCCAGGCCCGTCGTGCCCTGGTCCCCGGTGCGGGTGGCGATCTGAGTCAGGCGATTTCCCATCTTGGCAACCTTGGAAGAGAATGAGGTGTCACAGTACCCGGAACGCTACCGGGCGCAAAATCCGAACATTATTCCCCACCCTGCCCGCCGCAGGGTCGTCTGCCCGGAGAGCCCCATGAATGCACCCACGTCTTCCAGCCAGCTGCAGCCCGAGGCCCACCAGCGCCCGGTGCCCGCGGCCCTGATCGAGGCCCTCAAGGCGCGCTTCGGCGAGCGCTGCTCGACCGCCCTGGCCGTGCGTGAGCAGCACGGCCGCGACGAATCGGCCTACACCACCGTGCCCCCGCCCGCGGCCGTGGTGTTTGCCGAGAGTACGGCCGAGGTGGCCGAGGCGGTGCAGCTGGCCAGCAGGCACGCCGTGCCCGTGATCCCCTATGGCGTGGGCTCTTCCCTCGAAGGCCATCTGCTGGCCATCGAAGGCGGCATCAGTGTGGACGTGAGCCGCATGCACAAGGTGCTGGCCGTCAATGCCGAGGACCTGACGGTCACCGTGCAACCCGGCGTGACACGCAAGCAACTCAACGACGAGATCAAGAGCACCGGGCTCTTCTTCCCCATCGACCCGGGCGCCGACGCCAGCCTGGGCGGCATGACCGCCACGCGCGCCTCCGGCACCAACGCCGTGCGCTACGGCACCATGCGTGAAAACGTGCTGGCGCTCGAGGTGGTCACGGCCAGCGGCGAGGTGATCCGCACCGGCACCCGCGCCAAAAAGAGCAGCGCAGGCTATGACCTGACGCGCCTCTTCGTCGGCAGCGAGGGCACGCTGGGCGTGATCACCGAGATCACGCTCAAGCTCTACCCCCTGCCCGAGGCCATCTCGGCCGCGGTCTGCTCCTTCCCCAGCATCGAAGCCGCGGTGCGCACCACCATCCAGATCATCCAGCTGGGCATCCCGATCGCGCGCGTGGAGCTGATCGACGCCAACACCGTGCGCGCCGTCAACGCGCACTCCAAGCTCAGCCTGCGCGAGGAGGCCATGCTGCTGATGGAGTTCCACGGCTCGCCCGCCGGTGTGCAGGAGCAGGCCGAGACCGTGCAGGAGATCGCCGCCGAATTCGGCGGCCAGGCCTTCGAATGGGCCAGCACGCCCGAGGAACGCACGCGCCTGTGGAACGCACGCCACATGGCCTATTTCGCCGGCCTGCAGTCGCGCCCGGGCTGCCGCGCCATCACCACCGACGCCTGCGTGCCGATCTCGCAACTGGCCACGGCGGTGGTCGAGAGCGTGGCCGAAGTCGAGGCCAGCGGCATCCCCTACTTCATGGTCGGCCATGTGGGCGATGGCAACTTCCACATGGGCTACCTGATCGACCCTGACAGCGCGGCCGAGCGCGCGCTGGCCGAGCAGCTCAACCAGCAGCTGGTGCAGCGCGCGCTGCGCCTGGGCGGCACCTGCACCGGTGAGCACGGGGTGGGCCTGCACAAGATGGGCTTTCTGGTCGACGAGGCCGGCGCGGGCGCGGTGGACATGATGCGCACCATCAAGCGTGCGCTCGACCCGCAGAACATCATGAACCCGGGCAAGATCTTCGCGCTATAAACAGCCCTGCATGAACCAAACCTCGGCCTCTGCCCGTCCCGCTGCCCCCGGCCCGCGCCAGGCCGTCACCGTGGTGCTGGTCTATGCCTGCTTTGCCGCGCTCTGGATCCTGCTGTCGGACCAGCTGGTGGACTGGTTGCTCGATGACCCGGCGCTGATCCTGCTGGTCAGCACCGTCAAGGGCTGGGTTTTCGTGATCGTCACGTCGGCCCTGCTGTTCCTCATGCTGCGGCGCGCGCCCACCCAGGCCGAGCGAACGGCCGACGCGCAGGAACCACGCCGCCACCCGCTGGCCATCTTCGCCCTGCTGGCGGCGGCCATCAGCGCGCTGGTGGTGCTGGCCGTATGGAACGGGCTGCGTGAAGAAAAGGAAAAGGCCTATGCCCAGTTGCTGGCGATCTCCGAGTCCAAGTCGCGCGAGCTCTGGACCTGGCACCAGGAACGCCTGAGTGATGCCGCCTGGGCCCAGCGCTCGGTCTACCTGCGCCAGCAGTGGCTGCTGTGGCGCGAACGCGGCGACCCGGCCGTCGGTCTGCGCCTGCAGCAGTTCCTGGCTGGCTTCGTCAAGGACTCACGCGCCGTCTTTCCGCACGTCGAGCTTGTCGACGTCCAGGGGCGCCGGGCTTTCGACAGCAACGAGCCGGACCGCCTGCTGAGCCGTCCCGACGACGCGCCCTTGACCGAGCCCACCCTGCACCTGGAAGTGCTGCGCGCGCTGACCCTGGGCGAGCCGCGGCGCGCCGGCCCCTGGCGTGATGGCCAGGGCCGCCTGCGTCTGGCTTTCGTGGCCCCGATCGCGGGCGACAGCCCACACCCCGCGGCCCTGGTGCTGCACGTGGACCCACCCGACTACCTGCATCCGGCCCTGACCGATTGGCCGCTGCCGCATAAAAGCGCCGAGGCCTTCCTCTTCCGCCAGGACAACGACCGCGTGCTCTTTCTCAGCGACCTGCGCCACGAGCGCGAGGCCGCGGTGCGCAAGAGCCTGCCCATGGACGCGCCGCAGCTCGCCGCGCGCGCGCTGCGCAACGAAGTGCCCGCGGGTCAGCTGATTGAAGGCGTGGACTACCGCAACGTGCCCTCCTACGCCGTGGTGCAGCGCATCGGCGACACCGAGTGGTGGCTCATCAGCAAGCAGGACCGCGCCGAGCTGCTGGGCAACGCCCTGGTACGCAGCACCTGGGTGGTGCTGGCGGGCGCCCTGGCCCTCGTGGCCCTGGGCGGCGCGCTCTATCTGCATGACGAGCGTCAGCGTCGCCTGCGCTCGCTGCGCGACCTGGAGGAACTGCGCCGGGTCGAGAAAACGCTGAGCGAAAGCGAGGCCCAGTACCGCCTGCTGGCCGAGAACAGCAGCGACGTGGTCTGGCTCTACGACCTGGAGCAGGACCGCTTTGTCTACGCCAGCCCCTCGGTGGAGAAACTCCTGGGCTACACGCCGATGGAGGTGACGCATCTGGGCTTCAACGAGCTGATTCCGCCCGAGACCCGTGCAGCGGCCAAAGAACGCCTGCAACAGCGGCGCGAGGGCATCGAGCGCGGCGACGAGAGCCAGCGCACGGTCACGCGCGAGAGCGTCAACGTGCACAAGGACGGGCACTCCATCCCGGTCGAAGCGGTCAGCACCCTGCTGGTCGACGAGGCTACCGGTCGCGCCACCCGCCTGCTCGGCGTCACGCGCGACATCAGCAAGCGCAAAAAGGACCAGGCCCAGCTCACGCAGCTGTCGCAGGCCATCGAGCAGAGCCCGGCCAGCGTCATCATCACCGACCTGGACGCGCGCATCGAGTACGTCAACCACGCCTTCGAGCTCAGCAGCGGCTACACCCGCGCCGAAGTGCTGGGCCAGAACCCGCGCCTGCTGAGCTCGGAGCGCACGCCGCCCGAGGTCTACGCCTCGATGTGGTTCACGCTGAGCGCGGGCCAGCCCTGGCACGGCGAGATGATCAACCGCGCCAAGAACGGGCGCGAGTACGTGCAGAGCATGAACGTCGCGCCGGTGCGCGACGAGCAGGGCCAGATCACCCACTACCTGGCCGTGCAACTCGACGTTACGGCCCAGAAGGACGCGGAGGACAAGGCCCACCAGCTGGCCTGGTTCAACCCGCTGACCGGCCTGCCCAACCGGCACCGCCTGCTGGCCGATGTGCAGGATGCGCTGCAGGCGCACAGCCGCACCGGCGAGCCCTGCGCGCTGCTGCTGCTCAACCTGGACCGCTTCCAGACCGTCAACGACGCGCTGGGCCACGCCGCCGGCGACCAGCTGCTCAAGCAGGTCAGCGAGCGCCTGGGCAGTCTGCTGCATGCCGACGACCGGCTGGCCCACCTGAGCGCGGACGAGTTCGCCATCCTGCTGCACGCCGGCCACACCGACAAGGCCGGTGCCAGCGCCCAGGGCCTGCGCCTGGCCCAGGCCCTGCACGAGCGACTCGACGCGCCCTTCCAGCTGGAGCGCAGCGACGCGCTCAAGGTGAGCTGCTGCATCGGCATCACCCTGCTGCCCTTGAGCGAGGGTGACTCCCCCGGCGAGGTGCTGCGCCGTGCCGACACCGCCCTGCACCGCGCCAAGGACGGCGGCGCGCGCCAGACCGCCTTCTTCGACGTCTCGATGGAGCAGCTCATCAGCCGCCGCTTCATGATCGAGCGCGACCTGCGCCGCGGCTTGGCCGCTGAGGAACTGCGCGTCTACCTGCAACCCCAGGTCAACGCCCAGGGCCACACCGTGGGCGCCGAAGCCCTGGTGCGCTGGCAGCATCCCGAGCACGGCCTCATGGCGCCGGGCGCCTTCATTCCGATTGCCGAGGAGAGCGAGCTCATCACCGAAGTGGGCCGCTGGGTGCTCAAGGCCGTGTGCGGCCATCTGGGCCAGCTGCGCCAGCAGGGCCTGCGCCTGCCGATCGCCGTCAACATCAGCCCGCGCCAGTTCCACCAGCCGGGCTTTGTGCACATGGTGCAGGACATCGTGCAGGCCCAGGGCGCCTCGGCCGACGACCTGGTGATCGAGATCACCGAAGGCACGGTGATGGACCAGATGGAAAACGTGGTGCAGACCATGTCGCACCTGAGCAGCCTGGGCGTGAAGTTCTCGCTCGACGACTTCGGCACCGGCTACTCCTCGCTGGCCTACCTCAAGCGCCTGCCCATCCACGAACTCAAGATCGACCGCAGCTTCGTGCAGGACGCGCCCAGCGACCCAAGCGACGCCGCCCTCGTGGAGGCCATCCTCTCGGTGGCGCGCCACCTGCGCCTCAAGGTCGTGGCCGAAGGCGTGGAAACCACCGAGCAGGCCGAGTTCCTCAACGCGCGCGGCCAGGTCATCCAGCAGGGCTATCTGCACGGACGTCCCGCCCCGGCCCAGGAGGTGCTGGACCGCTGGTGCAAGCAGCAGGGCAACTGCTAGGGGCGGTCTCGCTGGCCCCATGAAAAACGGGGCCCGCAGGCCCCGTGATGCTGTTACAGCCCGGTGTTTACTGGACGCGCACGCGCGTCTCTTCCTTCAGCACATAGCGGATCTCGACGCGGCGGTTCTGCGCCCGTCCGGCCGCCGTGCCGTTGTCGGCCACCGGGTCGGCCGCGCCCTTGCCGTCGGTCGTGATGCGGCCGGCGGCCACGCCCTTGCCCACCAGGTAGGCCTTGACGGCATCGGCACGCGCCTGCGACAGACGCACATTCGCCTGCGCATTGCCCGTGCTGTCGGTGTAGCCCGTGACCGTCAGGGTCAGATCGGGCACCTCGCGCGCCGCATTCACCACTTCGTCGAGCTTGGCACCGGCACCGGGCAGCAGACGGCTGGAGCCGGTGGCAAAGTTCGCGCCTTCGAGTCGGACGGTCTTCTCGGTGACGGCGGTGCGGAAGACCGGCTGCGGAGCCGGGGCCGGTGCAGTGGCCACTGCGGGGGCCGGCGCGGCAACTGGAGCCGGCATGGGCGCTGGAGCCGCGGGCGCCGCCACGGGTGCGGGCGCCGGGGCCGGCGCAGGCGGGGCAGCAGCGGGCTTGGGACCGCCCTCACATTCGGGGATGGCCAGGGCCGGCGTCCAAGAACCGGTGCGCCAGCACTCGCCCCAGGTGTTGCGCACGATGCGGCCACTGCTGTCGAGCCAGTAACCGATGATGGGCGTCGTCTGGGCGGCGGCGGTCGCGCCCAGCGTCAGGGCCAGGGTGGCGGCTGCGAGGGCCAAGACGGATTTGCGTTGCACCATGGGGTCTCCTTTGCGATGAATGGCCACGCGGGCCAGTTCGGCTCATTGTAGGAAGCAGCGAGCCGCCTGTACGTGATCGGCCAGAAGCGGCGCAGATATTCTCAGCCTGCGACAGTCTGGGTGCGCGCGGCGCGCAGGGGCGCCATCTGCACCAGCGACTCCAGGATGTGGCGCACCTTGACCGGCTTCATCACGAAGCGCTGCACGCCCAGGGTCTGGATGATCTCCGCGCGGCGGCGATCCGGGTCGTAGCCCATGAGCACCACGGGGCTGTCGTGCGCCGGCAGCAGCGCGCCCGTGCGCAGCTGCTGCAAGAGGTTCAGCGCCTGGTCGCCGCCCTCGTCCAGCGCCAGGATCAGCCCGTGATAGCGGTTCTGCTGCACCAGCGTCTGCGCGTTCTCGTAGCGGCTGGTCTCGTCGATCTCCACGTCGAACAGCGAGCGCGCTGCGGTCACGACCGTACGGCGCAGCAGATAGTCGGGCTCGACAATCAGGATACGGCGCGTCTCAAGCACGGGCGGCCTCCCCGCGTTGGCGCGCGAGCAGCTCCTCCACGCAAAGATCACGCAAGGTGCCCAGGATGGCGCGGTCCATGGCATCGAAGCTGCGCGGCTGCGGGCCGTAGACACAGAGCGTGCCCGCCACATGGCCCGAAGGCAGCACCAGCGGCGCGCCGGCATAGAAGACGATGGGGTCGTCCGCCGTGACCCAGGGGTTGTCGTGGAAGCGCGCGTCCTGGCGCGCGTCCTCCACCACGAGGAAGTCGTGGCTCATCACGGCATGCCCGCAGAAAGACGTGGCCCGGTCGGTCTCGCAGAGCTCCACGCCCACGCGCGCCTTGAACCATTGACGGTCTGCGTCGACCAGGGTGATCGTGCCCTTGGGCTGATCGAACTCGCGCGTGGCGAACGCGACGATGCGGTCGAAGCGCTGCTCGGGCGGCGTGTCCAGGATCAGCAGCTGGCGCAGCGCGGCCAGGCGCTCGGCATCATCGGCAGGAATGGGGGCAGGAATCATGGGTCCACATTTTGGACGATGCGCCGCCGCACCGGCAAGCCTGCACGCGCATCAGGGTTGGGCTTGAGACGAAGACAGCGTTTGCACGCCACTCAGGGCGGGCGCCCCTGCAGGCAGTTCCACAAAGGCATAGGCCCGTGGATGCGCCAGGAGCCCGCCGTGCCGTCGCTGACGTAGAGGTAGCCCATGCGCCGCTGCTGCTTCACATGCAGCTGATAGGCCAGGCCGTCACGCACGGCGGTGTTGGGCGGGAACTCCACCACATAAAGCGTGGCGCCGCCCTGCTGCGCGGCGCCCGGCTTGAGCTCGGGGGCAGACTTGCGCAACTGGGCCATGCAGGGGTCGGTGAAGAAGGATTGCTGGAGGTTTGACCGCTCTTTGTCGATCTGCGTTTCTGTCGCAGGTGATGGCGGTGGTGGGCGCTTGTCCGGGCCGGCACATCCCGCAAGTGAACGTGTTTAGTATTTTTCCG
>DNQP01000093.1 GCA_003500955.1 Curvibacter sp.
GGCGGCATCATGAAGTGCGACACCATCGCCACCGGCGTGATCACGGCCTGCCGTGCTGTGAACCTGAGTGTGCCGTTGGTGGTGCGCATGAAGGGCACCAACGAAGAGCTCGGCAAGAAGATGCTGGCCGATTCCGGCCTGCCCATCATCAGCGCCGACACCATGGCCGAAGCCGCCCAGAAGGTGGTCGCTGCCGTCAAGGCCGCCAAGTAAAAGGAACCGTCATGTCGATCTACATCAACAAAGACACCAAAGTCATCACCCAGGGCATCACCGGCAAGACCGGCCAGTTCCACACGGAAAAGTGCCAGGAATACGCCAACGGCAAGAACTGCTTCGTGGCGGGTGTGAACCCCAAGAAGGCGGGCGAGTCCATCTTCAACATCCCGATCTACGCCTCGGTCAAGGAAGCCGCCAAGCAGACCGGCGCGACCGTCTCCGTGATCTACGTGCCGCCGGCCGGCGCTGCCGATGCGATCTGGGAGGCCGTGGAGGCTGACCTGGACCTCGCCATCTGCATCACCGAGGGCATCCCGGTGCGCGACATGCTCATGGTGCGCAACAAGATGAAGGCCAAGGAGGCCGCGGGCGGCAAGAAAACCCTGCTGCTGGGCCCCAACTGCCCCGGCCTGATCACGCCCGACGAGATCAAGATCGGCATCATGCCCGGCCACATCCACCGCAAGGGCCGCATCGGCGTGGTCTCGCGTTCCGGCACGCTGACCTATGAAGCCGTGGCGCAGCTGACCGAAATCGGCCTGGGCCAGTCCAGCGCCGTCGGCATCGGCGGCGACCCGATCAACGGTCTGAAGCACATCGACGTGATGAAGACCTTCAACGACGATCCGGACACGGACGCCGTGATCATGATCGGCGAAATCGGCGGCCCGGACGAGGCCGAGGCGGCCCGCTGGTGCAAGGCCAATATGAAGAAACCCGTGGTCGGCTTCATCGCCGGTGTCACAGCCCCTCCCGGCAAGCGCATGGGCCATGCCGGCGCGCTGATTTCCGGCGGTGCCGACACGGCCGATGCCAAGCTGGCGGTCATGGAGGAGTGCGGTTTCAAGATCACCCGCAACCCGTCCGAAATGGGCAAGCTGCTGAAGTCCCTGCTCTGACCTGAAAACCGACGGATTCGCGCGATATTGAGCGCGGTCAATAATTGCGGTTTTCCACAATATCAAGCCCGATAGCCCACTTGGACAATCGGGTTTGGTTTTTTTGGAGACCCCCGCCTCGTGCGGACAGATAAAGAAAGAATGCCGTGGAAGAATTCCTGACAGCCCACTTTTGGATCGCCGTCGGTCAGATCATACTGATCGACATCCTGCTCGGCGGTGACAACGCCGTCGTCATCGCCTTGGCCTGCCGCTCCCTGCCGCCCGAGCAGCGGCGCAAGGGCATTTTGTGGGGCACGGCCGGCGCCATCATCCTGCGCGTCATCCTGATCGCCTTTGCCTTGGCCTTGCTCTCGGTACCGTATCTGAAGATCGTGGGCGCCGTCCTTCTGATCTGGATCGGCGTCAAGCTCTTGGTCCCCGAGGATGAAGATGAGCACAGCAACATTCAGGCGAGCGACAAGCTCTGGGGTGCGGTCAAGACCGTGATCGTGGCCGATCTGGTCATGAGCGTCGACAACGTGATTGCCATCGCCGGCGCAGCCCAGGGGGCTGGCGAGCAGCATCAGCTGGCGCTGGTGATCTTCGGTCTGCTGGTGTCCATCCCCATCATCGTCTGGGGCAGCCAGCTGGTGCTCAAGCTCATGGACCGCTTCCCGCTCATCATCACCCTGGGCGGCATGCTGCTGGGCTGGATTGCGGGAACCATGGCGCATTCGGACCCCGCTGTGGTGAACTACCTGCCTCAGGAAAAGGTCTGGAACTATGGTTTCGGCATCGCCGGTGCCCTTTTGGTTCTGGCCCTGGGCAAGCTGGCTCAGAAGAAGCACGCAAGCGCTCAAGCCTGATCGGCCCAGAGGGTGCCCCCACCGCTCGTTCCTCGCCAGGACGGGCGGTTTTCTTTTTGCATAAAAACGACAAGGCCGCGTGCATTACTACCTTGCCGGTCCGGTTGCGCTCTGCTAAGGTCGACAGCTTGTATGGCCTGCGTCCGGAACGTGCTTGCACGGGTTTCCGTGCGCTTGCTGCAGTCTTTCGTTTCGTACACAGGCAAGAATTGGCAACTTCACTTTTCAGCACGCGGCATGCCCTGGCGGTCAATCATTGAGCCATGACGACAGAAGCCGTGATTTACAGGTTCTGTGCGCAGACCGACTCGGGTTTGACGCGAGAAAACAACGAAGACGCCTATAGTTTTGACGAGGCCGCAGGCGTGGCCGTCCTCGCCGACGGCATGGGTGGCTACAACGCCGGCGAAGTCGCCAGCAGCATGGCCAGCAACATCATCACCAAGGAGATGAGCCGTTGGCTCGCCGAGGCTGGGGGTGCGGCCTCGGTCCAGGACATGCGGCGTGCGCTGGAGATCTGCGTCAGCAATGCCAACACGGCGGTGTATCGGGCCGCTCACGACAACAGCCACTATTCCGGGATGGGCACCACGCTGGTGGCGGGCGTTTTTCGCGGCAGCGATCTCATCCTGGGGCATATCGGGGACTCGCGCTGCTATCGCCTGCGCAAAGGGGAGCTGATCCAGATCACCCGGGACCATTCCCTGCTGCAGGAGCAGATCGATGCCGGCCTGCTGACGCCCGAGCAGGCGGCCCTGTCCATGAACAAGAATCTGGTGACGCGCGCCCTGGGGGTGGACGATGCCGTGCTGCTGGAAGTCCATGAGCACGCGGTCGAGGCTGGCGATACCTATCTGATGTGCTCCGACGGTCTGTCGGACATGGTGCGGGATGCCGACATCGCCAAGATACTCCAGCTGCCCCTGGACCCCGAGCAGCGGGCCAAGACCCTGGTGGATACGGCCAATGCCCATGGGGGCAGAGACAATATCACGGTGCTGTTGGTCCAGGTAGAGGCGGGCTCAGAAAAGCGCGGCCTGATGGCCCGATTGCTGGGAAAATAGCCCCAGGTATATTCGATAAAGAGCAATAGGAATAGGAGTCGGGCATGCCGAAAATGATCGTATCGATCGACGGTGTTGTCATCAAGGAAGTGCAGTTGACCAAGGAGCGCACGACGTTGGGGAGGCGACCATACAACGACGTGGTGATCGACAACCTTGCTGTCAGCGGTGAGCATGCGGCTCTGCAGATGAACGGCAGCGAGGTCGTGCTGGAGGATCTGAACAGCACCAACGGCACTTATGTGAACGGCAAGGCGGTCAAGAAGCAGGCCTTGCAGAACGGTGACACCATCGAGGTCGGCAAGTACAAGATCAAGTACGTCAACGAGGTGGAAGCGCCTGGATTTGACAAAACCATGCTGTTCAGGCCGGGTGAGACGCCGGCAGGTTTGGCGTCCCCGCCGGAGGCTGCAAGCCTCAATGCCTCCCTGCGCGTGCTGTCGGGCACCGCTTCAGGTCGGGAAGTGCCCCTGACCAAGGCGGTGACGACGGTGGGCAAGCCGGGTGTGGCTGTGGCCTCGATTTCCCGTCGGGCGCAGGGCTATGTGGTGGCCCACGTCGAGGGCTCGGGTATCCCCTTGCTCAACGGCGCACCGATCAGCAGTGAGCCCGTCGCGCTCAAGAGCGGAGACATGATCGAGCTGGCGGGGACCAAGATGCAGTTCATCCAGAACTGAGGGCATGCGGGGCTGAGAGCTCGGGTGCATGCGGCAGGCCTGCTGGGCGCGGGCAGATGAAGGAGTGGTCATGAAGGTGCGCGTGTTGGGCTGCTCGGGCGCCATCGCCAGGGAGTGCCGCACCACGTCCTTTCTGCTCGACGCCGACATCCTCGTCGATGCCGGCACCGGTGTGGGTGACCTGACCCTGGACGAGATGGTGGGCATCGACCATGTCCTGCTGACGCACTCCCACCTGGACCACATCGCCGCGCTGCCCCTGATGCTGGACGCCATCGCGGCGCGTCGCAGCTTGCCGGTGCAGGTCCATGCATTGCCCGGAACCATAGCCGCGCTGAAAGCGCATGTTTTCAACGATGTGATCTGGCCGGATTTCACCCGCCTGCCCTCGGTCGCAGCGCCGTTCCTGCGTTTTGTGCCGATCGAGGCCGGAGAGCTGCTGCAGATCGGCGACCGGCATATCGAGGTCCTGCCGGCGGTGCATACGGTGC
>DNQP01000157.1 GCA_003500955.1 Curvibacter sp.
CCGCGCGCACAGCGACGTGGTGCTCATCGTCGACGACGTTCCCGACAACCTCTCGCTGCTGCACGACGCGCTGGACGAATCGGGTTGCACCGTGCTGGTGGCGCTGGACGGCGCCTCGGCCCTGCAGCGCGCCGCGCAGGCCCGGCCCGATATCGTGCTGCTCGACGCCATGATGCCCGGCATGGACGGCTTCGAGGTGGCACGGCGCCTGAAGGCCGACGCCGCCACGGCGCATATCCCCATCATCTTCATGACGGGCCTGACCGAGACCGAGCACCTGGTGGCCGCGCTGGAGGCCGGTGGCACCGACTACGTGACCAAGCCCATCCGGCCCAAGGAAGTGCTGGCCCGCATGCAGGTGCACCTGCAGGCTGCGCGCGAACGCCGCCAGGCCCGCAATGCGCTCGATGCCTTTGGCTACGCCAGCCTCACCGTGCGCGCCAGCGACGGCCGCCTCATGTGGCAGACCCCGCTGGCGCGTGAGCTGCTGCAGCGCTATTACGGCAGCACCGGCCCGGTCCTGCCCGAGCCCGTGCTGGCCTGGCTGCACCGCAGCGTGGCGCATCTGGAGGCCGTGCGTGCACGCGGCGAGACGCTGGCCGAACCACCGCGCCTGTCGGTAGAGCAGGGCGCCGAACGCCTGACCTTCCGCCTGCACCAGCGCAATGACGACGGCTTTGTCTCCGACACCGGCGGCGACTGGCTGCTCATCATGCAGGAAGCCTCCGACGAGTCCGTCATCGAGGCCATCTCCCTGAGCTTCCGCCTCACGGCCAAGGAGGCCGAGGTGCTCTACTGGGTCATCAAGGGCAAGATCAACCGCGACATCGGCGACATCCTGGGCAGCAGCCCCATGACGGTGAAGAAGCACCTGGAGCGTGTCTACGCCAAGCTGGGGGTGGAGACACGCACGGCGGCGGCGGCGCTGGCGCTGGGGCGGATACGGCAGTTGCATCCGCAGTTCGAGGGCTGAGGATTCTGTGGTGGGGTGACCCTTTTGGGGGATATCCCCGGATGGGTTGGCTTTCTAGAATGAGCCGCAGTTTCGTTGCTGATTCGATTCAACAAACGCTTCTGCCGCGAGGTCTGCGGTCTTCATTCGTCCAGGTTTCAGAATGCGCCTGTCCAGTCTTTTTCTTCTGCTTGCCTTCTTGTTTCAGTTCCCGAGCCATGTTTCGGCTGATACGGAGCGCATTGCGACTCCGTGTGATAGGGGAGTCTGCTTTCATTGGTGGCCAAAAGTCCAAGTCCCTTCCGGATGGTCACATGATCGGGATAACAGTCTCTATTTCAACTTCAATGCCCTGGCGCGAGAAGGGGAGGCGTTCACCAACGCGGAGACGGTGATGTATGCAAATGCGATTTATCGGCCTCGCGTTCCGACGGCTAAGACGCTTGATGAACTGATTGCCCAGGACCAGAAGAGGTTCAGATCAGAGATCCCGGATATTGAGATTGTTTCTGATGGCTTGCTGAAAACCCTGGATGGAAAGACGGCTCGCACCTGGAGGCTGGCTCCGAAGTCAAAAGGGCAATGGGAACGCGTCGCATATTTTGAGGAAGGCGAGTACTACATGGTCTTTGTGATCAGCTCTCGCGCGAAATCCGGGCTTGAGAAGAATATGTCTTCATTTGAAGCTTTGGTCGCCAATTACAAGGAATGATTTCTGACAGCTCGAGCATGAAAACCCAGTACTACACCGCCACCAGCCTCGACGGCTACATCGCCACCGAAGACAACTCGCTCGACTGGCTGTTTCCCCTGGGCGATGTCAACGACACGAGCTACCCGAGCTTCATCGCCGAAGTCGGCGCCCTGGCCATGGGCTCATCCACCTACGAATGGATGCTGGCCCATGCCGAAGTCGTGCAGAAAGAGACGGGCTCGCCCTGGCCCTACACGCAACCGGCCTGGGTCTTCTCCAGCCGCCAGCTGCCCGTCATCCCCGGCGCGAATCTGCATTTTGTGCAGGGCGATGTGCGCCCCGTGCACGCGGCCATGCTGAAGGTTGCAGGTGGCAAGAACCTCTGGGTGGTGGGCGGTGGTGACCTGGCGGGTCAGTTCCTGGATGCCGGCCTGCTGGACGAGATGATCATCCAGGTGGCTTCCGTCACGCTGGGCCAGGGCAAGCCCCTGTTCCCCCGTCGGCTCACCAGCCCGCCACTCAAGCTGGAGTCCGTGCGCCAGGTCGGCACGGGCTTTGCCGAGCTGCGCTACACCGTGCCAAGACCGACTAACTGAAAGCTCAATATATGTATTTGGGTATATCGCCGTACATTGACTTTGCTGTGTGTGCGGGCCTTGGTATCGCGAGTGCGGCTGTTATTGTTGCAGCAGTGTTTTGTGTTCGTGCGATCCCTGGCGGAGAAGTATTACCCCGCACTCAAGCACTCCTGCGTGTACTGGTTTTCCTGGCGTTGAGTTGTGCCTTGTTCTCCGTGGCTGTTGTGATAGGGCATACCAAGCCTGCGCGGGATGTCAACTCCATACTTGGTTACGTCGTGGGATTGGCTCTGATGTTCCCGGTGATACTTCGTAGCTTCCGGTGGAAGCTGCATGACTAGAAAAGGCACCGATGCCTCGCCGTCGCCCGTCAAAAGTCCTGAAAGATCAACTATCCAAGCCGGTAGCCGAGATCGGTTGGGTTTCCCGTGCTTTCCTGCGGGCGTTCCGCAGTGATGCGAGTGGCGTTCTGACGATAGGCTTCTTGTTCGCGGTGAGCTATGGTGTTCCTTATTTCTTCCCCGGTGAAGCCAGTGATATCCGGTCAACAGTGATCTTGTTTCTTGTCTTTCTGATTCTGGGCGTGTTCCTTGGCATCATCGTCGTCACGGAAGAGGAGAAGTCCTATCGCAAATCCGGCTGGATAATCCGCATCTTCTACGGAGTGGTGGCGTTCGCGTCTATCGGTGTCATGATCTCGGCGCCCCTGGAGCATGTGGCAATTGCTGCGCTCATCGGCGCGGTACTGGGCTACTTTGGCATCTACTGGGCCAAGTGGATTTAGGTGCAGCGTGCCAAGGGACGACAACTGACGTAGTGCAACAGGCAGAATCAAACCATGCACCACCTTCCCGTCCCCATCCCGCCCCAGCCCTTCGATGACGCCGCCGCTGCCCTGGCCCAGGTGCGGCGCATCTATGACAGCAGCATCGCCCATCTGCGCGCGGGCATGCAGCGCTTCGTGGCGGGGGACGACAGTGCCGGGCCGGTGCGGGCCTTCTACCCGCTGGTGCGCGTGCGCACCTCCACCGTGCTGCGTCAGCCGGCGGGCGTGCAGGAGCGGCTGAGCTATGGCTTCGTGGCCGGGCCCGGCGTGTACGAGACCACGCTCACGCGGCCCGACCTGTTTGCCAATTACTACCTGGAACAGTTCCGCCTCCTGCTGCTCAACCACGGCGGGCAGATCGAGGTGTCGACGAGCAAGCAGCCCATCCCCGTGCATTTCTCCTTTGCCGAGGGCGACCACATCGAGGGCACGCTGAGCGCCGAGCGCCGCCAGCAGATGCGCGACTGGTTCGACCTGCCGGACCTCACGGCCATGGACGACGGCATCGCCAACGGCACCTACGAGCCGGCGCCGGGCCAGCCCTGGCCGCTGTCGCTGTTCACCGCGCCGCGCATGGACTATTCGCTGCACCGCCTGCGCCACTACACGGGCACGCTGCCCGAGCATTTCCAGAACTTCGTGCTGTTCACGAACTACCAGTTCTACATCGACGAGTTCATCCGCCTGGGGCGCGAGCTCATGGCGGACCCGACAAGCGAGTACGTGGCCTTCGTCGAGCCCGGCAATGTGGTCACGCGCCGCGTCGGCGAACCGGCCCGGCCCGAGGACGCCAACGGCAAGGCGCCGCCGCGCCTGCCGCAGATGCCGGCCTACCATCTGGTGCGGCCGGACGGCAACGGCATCACCATGGTCAACATCGGTGTCGGCCCGGCCAATGCCAAGAACATCACCGACCATGTGGCCGTGCTGCGCCCGCACGCCTGGCTCATGCTGGGCCACTGCGCGGGCCTGCGCAACGGCCAGCAGCTCGGCGACTACGTGCTGGCCCACGCCTATGTGCGCGAAGACCATGTGCTGGACGAAGAACTGCCGCTGTGGGTGCCCATTCCCGCGCTGGCCGAGATCCAGCTCGCGCTGGAGCAGGCCGTGGCCGACGTGACCGCGCTGCGCGGGCCGGAGCTCAAGCGCATCCTGCGCACGGGCACCGTGGCCACCACCGACAACCGCAACTGGGAGCTGCTGCCGCAGAACACACCGCAGCGCCGCTTCAGCCAGAGCCGCGCCGTGGCCCTGGACATGGAGAGCGCCACCATCGCAGCCAACGGCTTCCGCTTCCGCGTGCCCTACGGCACCCTGCTGTGCGTGAGCGACAAACCCCTGCACGGCGAGATCAAGTTGCCGGGCATGGCCAACCACTTCTACCGCGAGCGCGTGGACCAGCATCTGCGCATCGGCATGCGCGCGCTGGAGCTGCTGCGCGAGAGCGGCATCAACCAGCTGCACAGCCGCAAGCTGAGGAGCTTTGCGGAAGTGGCGTTTCAATAAGGCGCGGACAGGGCATGGCACACAAGCAGGGTGAAAGCTTCTCCGATCTCGTCGATGCCCGCATCCAGGCCATCGGCGGTTGGCGTGCCGAAACGCTGGCACAGGTCCGTCGCCTGATCCACGAGGCCGACCCGCAGATCACCGAAGACTGCAAGTGGTCCAAACCCACGAATCCCATGGGTGTGCCTGTGTGGTCGCACGGTGGCATTGTCTGCACGGGCGAGACCTACAAGCAGACGGTCAAGCTGACCTTCATGCGCGGGGCTGCACTCCCTGATCCGCACAAGCTCTTCAACGCCAGTCTCGAAGGCAATGCGCGTCGCGCCATCGATATCCGCGAAGGTGAGCTGCCAGATGCCGAGGCTTTCAAGGCCTTGATCCGTGCGGCGGTGGCCATAAACCTTGCTCATCAAAGTAAGTGAGCCTCTTCGCCTGTCTATTCTGTTTGCGCTGAGCCTGTCGAAGCGCTTCTTATGCAGACCCACTGAAGGACTTCGACAAGCTCAGTCCGAATGGTGGGGCCGCGTGCGGGTTCGTCTTGTACTTTTTTCCGTACAAGACGAACGGCGCAACCATCGCCGTCCTTTGGCACGCATGTTGCATGTGTTCATGTATACAAGATCACATGCAGCAACATGGTGCAACTCACAGCCTCAGCCCGTCCTGCCGCCACGACACCGAGCGCCGAGGGCGCGCGTGCCTGGATCTCGCGCTATGAGCCGGCGCTGCAGGGTGCCGCGGCCGGGCCGCTCGCGGGTTTGCGCTTTGCGGTCAAGGACAACATCGACGCGGCGGGCCTGCGCACAACGGCCGCCTGTGAAGCCTACGCCTACAAGCCAGCCGCGCATGCCACGGTGGTGCACAAGCTGCTCAGCGCTGGTGCATCGCTGCTGGGCAAGACCAACCTCGATCAGTTCGCCTGTGGTCTGAACGGCACGCGCTCGCCCTGGGGCGCGGTGCCCAATGCTTTCGATCCCGCTTACGTCTCCGGCGGCTCCAGCTCCGGCTCGGCCTATGTGGTGGCCACGGGGCAGGTGGACTTTGCGCTGGGCACGGACACGGCCGGTTCGGGCCGTGTGCCCGCGGGCCTGAACAACATCGTCGGGCTCAAGCCTTCCAAGGGATTGATCAGTGCGCGCGGCGTGCTGCCCGCGGCGCAGAGCGTGGACTGCGTCTCCATCTTTGCGCGCACCGTGGGCCTGGCGGCGCGCGTTCTGGAGGCGGCGCGCGGCTACGACGCGCAGGACCCGTACTCACGCGAGCTGGTGTTGGCCGCGCGGCCGTTCCCTGCCGCCTTCCGCTACGGCGTACCCCACCGGCTCGATTTCTGCGGCGACACGCAGGCCGAAGCGGCCTACGCGCAGGCCCGCGCCCAGCTGCGTGCTTTGGGCGGGGTGGAAGTGATCATCGATTACGAGCCCTTCGCCCAGGCGGCCGCGCTGCTGTACGAAAGCGCACTGGTAGCCGAGCGTTATGTGGCCATCCGCGAATTCTTCGATGCGCATGGCAGCGAGGTCATGGAGCCGGTGCGTAGCATCATCGGCAAGGGCCGGGCCTACAGCGCCGCCGATCTCTATGCCGCCCAGCTGCAGCTGCGTGCGCTGGGCCAGCGTGCCGCCGCCGTCTGGCCGCAGATGGATGTGCTGTGCGTGCCCACGGCACCCACGCACTACACCATCGCCCAGATGCAGGCCGACCCGGTGGTGCTCAACCGCAATCTCGGCGCCTACACCAATTTCGTCAATCTGCTGGACTACGCGGCCCTGTCCGTGCCCAGCTGTATCCGCCCCGACGGTCTGCCCTTCGGCATCACGCTGATCGGCCCTTGTGGCAGCGACTGGCAGCTGGCCGAGCTGGGCCAGCGCTATCACCACGCCACGGGCCTCACGCAGGGCGCCACCGGCGAGCTGCTGCCTGCACTGCGTGCCATCCCCGGCATGGCACCGGCGGCCACCGTGCGTGTGGCCGTGGTGGGGGCGCACCTCACGGGCATGCCCTTGAACGCGCAGCTGACCGAACGTGGTGCGCAGATGCTCGCGCGCACCACCACGGCGCCGCACTACCGGCTCTATGCCTTGCCCGGCACCGTGCCGCCCAAGCCCGGGCTGCAGCGCGTGGCCGAAGGGCAGGGCGCGCGCATCGTGGTCGAGATCTGGGAGATGCCGCTCGAACACTACGGCTCTTTCGTCGCCGCGGTGCCCGCGCCGCTGTCCATCGGCACCTTGCAGCTGGAAGACGGCAGCAGCGTGCAGGGCTTTCTCTGCGAAGCGCAGGCCCTGGCCGGCGCGCAGGACATCACGGCCTACGGCGGCTGGCGCGCCTACCTCGATGCGCAGCGCAGCAAGCAGGCATGAACCATGCATCTCTTTCGTCAACCACTCTGCAGGAGCCTTCCATGAAGCAAGCCAGCCTCTCCACCCTGAACTCCGCCGCCCTGTCGCGCCGCAAAATCGTGCAGGCCGGCGGCGCCGCCCTGATGCTCGGCACCCTGGGCGCGCCCGTGGTGCATGCGCAGAGCGCCCCGAAGATCCGCATCGGCTACTGGCCCATCGCGGCTGGCCTGCCTTTCTACGCGGCCATCGAGCGCGGCTACTTCAAGGAAGCCGGCCTGGATGTGGAGCCGCTGCGCTTCGCCGCGGCCCAGCAGGTGATGGAAGCCGTGCTGGCCGATCGCTCCGACGGCACGGCCAATGGCACGGGCTCGGCCAACATTGCCATCGGTGAACTGGCGGCGCCGGGCACCTTCAAGATCTTCTGCGCCAACCCCAGCAACGTGAAAGACGTGCTGGACGAGGTCATCGTGCCGGTGGCCAGCACGGCCAAGACCATGGCCGACCTCAAGGGCAAGCGCATCGGCTGCGGCCCCGGCATCCAGAACATCACGCTGGCCAAGACCATCCTGGAGCGCGGCGGCGCCACCGGCGTGACCGTGGTCGAACTGCCCATCGGCCAGCACGTGGCCGCGCTGGCTGCGGGCCAGCTCGACGGCTGCTACACCCTGGAGCCCACGGGCACCATCGGCCGCATGAACGGCACCACCCGCGTGCTGGAGGCGGGCGTGATCTCCAAGTACGTGCTGGGCGATCCCATGGCCCCCTGGTTCGGTGGCTCGGCTTCGCTGTCCTCGACCTTCATCAAGAAGAACCCGGAGGCCGCGAAGAAGTTCATCGCCGCTTACGGCAAGGGCGTGGACTACGTGCGCAAGAACAATGTGGAGGCGCGCCAGTACCTCAAGGGCTACACGGCCATCGAGGGGGCGCTCACGGGCGAGGTGCCGCTGGCGGCCTACACCATGTACAACGAATTCAAGCCGGCCGATATTGCCTACTTCCAGAAGTTCTTCGACCTCTTCTCGGAAAAGGGCATCTTCTCCTCGCGCCTGATCGTCGACACCATGATCTACAAGGGCTGAGGTCATGGCCAGTCCTGTCACCGCCAGCGCCCCGGCATCCGCGAGCCCCTGGGCTCAGGCGGCCGCGGCGCCCGTCGCCACACCGCGCAAGAACAGCTGGGCCAAGGCCCTGCCTTTCATCGGCCCGGTGCTGCTTTTCATCGTCTGGGACCTGGTCGTGCGGCTGGGCTTCATCAAGGCGCTGCTGCTGCCCCCGCCGGCCGAAACGGTGAGCACGCTCATCAACGGCCTGGCCGGCGGCCCGCTGCTCAAGGACTTCGGGGTGACGCTGTGGCGCACCACGCAGGCCTTCCTGATCGCGGCCGTCGTCGGGGTGCCCCTGGGCGTGGTGCTGGGCAGCGCCGAGAAGGCCTACCGCAGCGTGGAGTTCCTGATCGACTTCTTCCGTTCCACGCCGTCCTCGGCGCTGATCCCCTTGTTCCTGATGATCTTCGGTGTGTCCGACATCAACAAGGTGGCCATCGCCGCTTTCGGCGCGCTGCTCATCGTGGTGTTCAACAGCGCCTACGGCGTGATCAACGCGCGCAAGCAGCGCGTGATGGCCGCCAAGGTCATGGGCGCCTCGCGCTGGCAGATCTTCAAGGACGTGCTGATCTGGGAAAGCCTGCAGCCCAGCTTCGTGGGCCTGCGCTCGGCGGTGTCCATGGCCTTGGTGATCGTGATCGTCGCCGAGATGTTCATCGGCTCCGACAGCGGCCTGGGCAATCGCATCATCAACGCGCAGCAGGTCATGAACGTGAAGGACATGTACGCGTCCATCCTGTCTGCCGGGGTGCTGGGCTATGCGCTCAACATCCTCTTCCTCGTCGTCGAACGACGCATCGTGCACTGGAGCGGAAGATGAGCGCTGTCCTCAATGCCCCCGTGGTGGCCGATGTCCCGATGCCGCCGTTTCGCCCCGGTCCGGCCGGTACCCACATCACCATCCGCGGGCTCACCAAGTACTTCGCGGGCTGGCCGCTGTACGAGAACTTCGACCTGGATATTCCCAAGGGCAAGATCGTCTCGGTCTTCGGCCCCAATGGCTGCGGCAAGTCCACGCTGATCAACATGATCGCCGGGCTGGTGCCGATCGACGGCGGCGAGATCCTGTTCGATGGCAAGTCGCTCAAGGATACCAAGATCGGCTACGTCTTCCAGAACTACCGCGAGGCCCTGTTTCCCTGGATGCGCACCATCGACAACATCGCCTACCCGCTCAAGCTCGAAGGCAAGAGCAAGGCCGAGGTGGACCGCCGCATGCAGGAGCTGGTGGCCAGCTTCGACGTCAAGTTCGATCTCAACCGCTATCCCTACGAGCTCTCGGGCGGGCAGCAGCAGACCGCGTCCATCATGCGCGCGCTGGCACCCAAGCCCGAGGTGCTGTTCCTGGACGAACCTTTCTCGGCGCTGGACTTCGAGATGACGCTCTTCATCCGCGAGAAGCTGCAGGAGGTCTTCATGCAGACCGGCACCACCATGCTGCTGGTCTCGCACGACCTGGAAGAGGCGGTGTATCTGGCCGATCAGAT
>DNQP01000101.1:0-270 GCA_003500955.1 Curvibacter sp.
GCACGCGCAGGCGCGGCATGACGTCGGGGTTGAGCTGCACGCGAAAGCGGGTGCCCGCGCCGTTGCCGCTGCGCAGCACCAGCACGTCGGGGATGACGACGTTGCGCTCGACATCGACGAAGCGGCGTCCGGGCTTGGGTTCGAGCCGCGCCACCAGGGCCAGGGCCTCGCGCACCTGTGCCTCGGGGGCGGCGGTCAGCTGGGCCAGCTTCTTGAGATCGCGCCGCGCCAGCAGCTCGGGCGCCTGCGCCACCAGGCGCAGGGCCTGCG
>DNQP01000101.1:589-10133 GCA_003500955.1 Curvibacter sp.
CCGCCACGTCGTGGTCGTCGGCGCCTTCACGCTGCGCGGCCTCCTGCCGTGCCAGCAGTTGCAGGCGCAGGCATTCGGCCAGGTTGCGCGCGCCCACGCCCGCGGGCTCCAGGCTTTGCAGCAGGCGCAAGGCCAGCTCGAAGTGTTCGAGCACCGCCTCGCGCTGCGCCAGATCGTCACCGGCCAGGCTCTGCGCCAGCTCCTCCAGCGTATCTTCCAGATAGCCGTCGTCGTTGAGCGAGCCGATCAGGAAGAGCAGGGCCGCGCGGTCCTCGGCGCCCAGACGCAGGGACAAGGCCTGGCGTTTGAGGAAATCCTGCAATGACTCCTGGCTGCGCGCGAGCTCGGTGGCATCGGCCTCGTCGTCCTCGCGCGCGCCGTTGCGCGCTGGGGCGTCACCGCCCCATTCGCTGTCGTCGGGCGCCAGGTCCACCGTGCCGTCGCCGTCCCAGTCGCCGTCGCGTTCCAGGTCCACCGAGGGGGCCGGTTCGTCGGCCACCTCGGATGTGGCCGCGCTGCTGATGTAGTCATGGTCGGTCTCGTCGGCAGACACGGGGGCGTCGCTGCGTTCCAGGCCATGGGCCTCGCGCTCCACGCTGTCGTCGGCCCGCTCCAGAAAGGGGTTCTCGTCGAGCAGCTGCTCGACCTCCTGGTTGAGCTCCAGCGTGGAGAGCTGCAGAAGGCGGATGGACTGCTGCAGCTGGGGCGTGAGCGCCAGGTGCTGGGAGACCCGCAGCGACAGTCCCTGTTTCATGATGGCAGTCCGATGTGCAGGGGGAACCCCTTACATCTTGAAGTGCTCGCCCAGGTAGACCCGGCGCACGTCGGCATTGTTCACGATCTCGGCCGGTGTGCCCTGCGCCAGCACGCGGCCTTCGCTGATGATGTAGGCGTGGTCGCAGATGCCCAGGGTCTCGCGCACATTGTGGTCGGTGATGAGCACACCGATGCCGCGCGCCTTGAGGAAGCTGATGATGCGCTGGATCTCGATCACCGCAATCGGGTCGATGCCGGCAAAAGGCTCGTCGAGCAGGATGAAGCGCGGCTGCGTCGCCAGGGCACGCGCAATCTCCACGCGGCGGCGCTCACCGCCGGACAGCGCCAGCGCCGGTGACAGGCGCAGCTTCTCCACCCGCAGGTCCTGCAGCAGGTCGGTGAGGCGGCGCTCGATCTCGTCCTTGCGCAGGGCCTTGCCGTGCTCGTCGTGCTGCAGCTCGAGCACGGCGCGCACGTTGTCTTCGACGTTGAGTTTGCGGAAGATCGACGCCTCCTGCGGCAGGTAGCTCAGGCCCATGCGCGCACGCTGGTGGATGGGCATGTGCTCCACGCGCTCGTCGTCGATCATGATTTCGCCGGCGCTGGCGCGCACCAGACCCACGATCATGTAGAAGGACGTGGTCTTGCCCGCACCATTGGGGCCCAGCAGGCCCACGACCTCGCCCTTGCGCACGGTGAGCGAGACGTCTTTCACGACCTCTCGGCTGCCATAGAACTTGCGCAGATGGCGCGCCTCCAGCCGGCTGACCTCGGGTGCGGGTTGGGTGTCGTGGCCGCTCACGGGGCCTGGCTGGGTGTCGGGCGGCGTGGGCCCGGGCTGCAGGTTCTCGCTCACTTGCGTCCTCCGCCCACACCGTCGTCGCTGCGCAGGGGCAGGCCGGGGTTGGCCTGCGCCGGGGCCGCGCTGCGCGGCGTCAGCGTGGCGCGCACCCGTCCGCCGCCGCCGGGCACGCTGCCCTTCTGGTTGCCGCCGTCGACGGTGAAAACGTCCGTGAGGCTGTTGTACTGGACGACATTGCCGCTGACCACATCGCTGACCTGGATGCCGCGCAGGCGGCGCAGCTGCGCGTTCTTGATGAGCTTGAAGACATCGGCACGGCCGTCGTATTCGATGGTCTCGCTCTCCCCCTCGACGAACTCGTCCTCGCCGTCGCGCTTCTGCCGGAAGCTGGCGCGCTGGCCTTCGGCCGCCGTGACCACGCCGAACTGGTAGCCCTGCGGGTCCTGCCGCACCTCGATGCGCGCCCCCTTGATCACGATGGTGCCGCGCGTGAGCACGACATTGCCCGTGAAGATGCTGACCTGCTTGAGGTCGTCATAACGCAAGGCATCGGCCTCGATGTTCATGGGCTGCTGCCGGTCGCCCTTTTCGGCGTGGGCGGCGCCGGCCAAGGCCAGCACCAGACCTGCGCACAGCAGCCAGCGGGGGAAAGAGGACGTCTTGAAAGGCACGAATCTTGCTCTCGGGGGTATGCGGCGCATTGTAATCGGGCGGGCGTGCTGGTCCAGCTTTTGCTTTTGCCCCTGAAAGGTGCGCGTGCTTGCTGCCCCGCCGCAGGGCGCCGCTGGGTATTCGTGAGAGACTTCCTGCCACATCCGCTTTGCCGCTTCTCTCATGAACCTGCTCTTCGTTGCCGATCCGCTGGAAACCTTCAAGACCTACAAGGACAGCACCTACGCCATGATGCGCGAGGCCCAGCGCCGCGGCCACACCCTGGCCGCCTGCGAGCCGCGCCACCTGCGCTGGCAGACCGGCGGCCAGGTCAGCGCCCACGTGCGCCGCATCCGCCTGACCGGGCACGAGGAGCAGTGGTTCCACGAGTCCCCCCAGGCTCCAGCCCAGCGCCTGGCCGCCTTGCGCGATTTCGACGCCGTGCTCATGCGCAAGGACCCGCCTTTCGACAGCGAATACTTCTACGCCACCCATCTGCTGGAACAAGCCGAACGCGAGGGCGCGCGCGTCTTCAACCGGCCGCGCGCGCTGCGCGACCATCCGGAGAAGCTCGCCCTGCTCGAGTTCCCGCAATACACCGCGCCCACGCTGGTCACGCGCGAGGCCCAGGCCGTGCGCGACTTCCATGCCGAACACCGCGACATCATCCTCAAGCCCCTGGACGGCATGGGCGGCATGGGCATCTTCCGCGTCAGGGACGACGGCCTGAACCTGGGCAGCATCATCGAGACCCTGAACCGCCACGGCGAGCAGACCCTGATGGTGCAGAAGTTCGTGCCGGCCATCGCCCAGGGCGACAAGCGCGTGCTGGTCATCGGCGGCCGGCCGGTGCCGCACTGCCTGGCGCGCATCCCCCAGGGCGGCGAGGTGCGCGGCAACCTCGCTGCGGGCGGCAAGGGCGTGGCCCAGCCCCTGAGCACGCGCGACCGCGAGATCGCCGAGGCCCTGGGCCCGGTGCTGGCCGCGCGCGGCCTGCTGCTCGTGGGCCTGGACATCATCGGCGACAGCCTCACCGAAATCAACGTCACCAGCCCCACCTGCTTCCAGGAAATCACCGACCAGAGCGGCTTCGATGTGGCCGCCATGTACATCGACGCGCTGGAGGCCGCACTGCGGGAAAACACCCGGGCTTGAGCCCGCGGGCCTGCCGCAGACTCCGGGTCTTGCCGCGCCAGCGGTTTCGTTTTTTCAACCACAAGGCTGTCAACATGAAGATCCATCACCTCACCCTCTGCGCGGCGCTGGCCCTGGGCGCGGCCGGCCTGCAGGCCAAGACCTTCAAATGGACCAGCGCCAGCGACATCGCGTCGTGGGACGTGCACTCGCAGAACAACGCGCTGCAGAACGGCATCCATGCCGCGGTCTACGAGTCCCTGGTCTATTACAACAGCCGCACCTTCAAGGTGGACCCTGTGCTGGCCACCAGCTGGCAGCAGGTCAGCCCCACCCAGCTGCGGCTGACGCTGCGCACCGGCGTCAAGTTCCACGACGGCTCGCCCTTCACCGCCGACGATGCGGTCTTCTCCATCCAGCGTGCCATGGCCAAGACCTCGAATTTCGCGGTCTTCACCCAGGGCATCGCCCGCGTGGCCAAGGTCGATGACAAGACCATCGACATCCACACCGCCGGCCCCAACCCCGTGCTGCTCAACCAGCTCACCGAGCTGCGCATGATGAGCAAGGCCTGGGCCGAGAAGAACAAGTCCACCGAGCCCAAGGACATCAAGGTGCAGGAGGAAAATTTCGCCCACCGCAACGCCAACGGCACCGGCCCCTTCATGCTCAAGGAGTGGCAGCCCGACCAGAAGCTGGTGCTCGTGAAGCACCCGGGCTGGTGGGGCAAGGGCGAGGGCAATGTGACCGAGATCGTCTACACCCCGGTCAAGGCCGTGGCCACCCGCATGGCGGCGCTGCTCTCGGGCGAGGTGGACTTCGTGCTCGACCCCAGCCCGCAGGACCTGCCGCGCCTGCGCAGCGCACCCAATCTCAAGGTGCTCGACGGCGTCGAGAACCGCACCATCTTCTTCGGCATGGACCAGTTCCGCGAGGAACTGCCGGGCAGCAACATCAAGGGCAAGAACCCGCTCAAGGACCTGCGCGTGCGCAAGGCCCTGTACCAGGCCATCGACATCGAGACCATCGCGCGCGTCACCCTGCGCGGCCTGGGCCAGCCCACGGGCGCGCTGGTCGCGCCCCAGGTCACGGGCTGGAGCAAAGAGGTGCACAAGCGCTACCCCTATGACGTGGCCGCCGCGCAGAAGCTGCTGGCCGACGCCGGCTACAAGGACGGCTTCGAAGTCGACTTCGCCTGCCCCAACAACCGCTACATCAACGACGAGCAGATCTGCCAGGCCGTGACCGCCATGTGGGCCAAGATCGGCGTCAAGGCCAAGCTGCGCACCCTGCCGCTGACCACCTACTTCCCCATGATCCAGCGCTACGAGGCCAGCATCTACATGCTGGGCTGGGGCGTGCCGACCTTCGACGCGCTCTACTCGCTGCAGTCGCTGACCCGCTCGGTCGGCGCCGGCGGCGACGGCAACTACAACGTGGGCCGCTACAGCAACCCGCAGATGGACGCGCTGGTCGAGCGCACCAAGAAGGAGACCGACCTCAAGCTGCGCACCGAGCTGCTGACCAAGGCCCTGGCGCTGCAGAACGAGGACGTGGCCCACATCCCGCTGCACAACCAGGTCATCCCCTGGGCCATGAAGAAGAACATCGACGTGGTGCACCGCGCCGACAACCGCCTGGACTGGCGCCTGATCAAGGTCAACTGAAGCCGCTCTGACGCCGCGCGGGGCACCGCCCCCGCGCACTTTCCGTTTCTCGCCCCATGTTTGCCTTCATCGTCCGGCGCCTGGCCCAGGCCGTGCTCGTCATGGTCACCGTGGCCTTCGTGGCCTTCCTGCTCTTCCAGTACGTGGGCGACCCGGTGGTCTTCATCCTCGGCCAGGACGCCACGGCCGAGCAGGTGACCGCCATCCGCGCCGAGCTGGGCCTGGACCGGCCTTTCTTCGTGCAGTTCTGGCACTTCCTGGTCCATGCCGCGCAGGGTGAGTTCGGCATGAGCCTGCGCCAGGGCGTCAAGGTCTCGCAGCTCATCGCCGAGCGTTTCCCCGCCACGCTGGAGCTGGCCCTGGTGGCCGCGCTGCTGGCCACGGCCCTCGGCATCCCCATGGGCGTCTACGCCGCGCTGCGCCGCGGCAGCTTCCTGAGCCAGGTCTTCATGACGGTCTCCTTGCTGGGCGTGTCCCTGCCGACCTTCCTGATCGGCATCCTGCTCATCCTGGTGTTCTCGGTGACGCTGGGCTGGTTCCCCAGCTTCGGCCGCGGCGAGGTGGTCCAGCTCGGCGGCTGGAGCACGGGCCTGCTCACGCTCAAGGGCTGGCACCACCTGGTGCTGCCGGCGCTCACGCTGGCCATCTTCCAGCTCACGCTCATCATGCGCCTGGTGCGCGCCGAGATGCTGGAGGTGCTGCGCACCGACTACATCAAGTTCGCGCGCGCCCGCGGCCTGAGCGACCGCGCCGTGCACTTCGGCCACGCCCTGCGCAACACCCTGGTGCCCGTGCTCACCATCACCGGCCTGCAGCTCGGCGGCCTGATCGCCTTCGCCATCATCACCGAGACCGTGTTCCAGTGGCCGGGCATGGGCCTGCTCTTCATCCAGGCCGTGTCCTTTGCCGACATCCCGGTCATGGCCGCCTACCTCTGCCTGATCGCGCTGATCTTCGTCGTCATCAACCTGATCGTCGACCTGCTCTATTTCGTCGTCGATCCGCGCCTGCGCGTGGACCGCGCCGGCCACTGACATGCCTGACACCTCACCGCCCCCCGCTTCCTGGCTCGCGCGCTGGCTGGCCAGCGACATCGGCCACAGCCTGCGCCACTCGCCCACGGCCTTGCTGGCTGCCGCCATTGCCCTGGTCTGCGTGCTCGGTGCCGTGGGCGCGCCCTGGCTGGCGCCGCACAACCCCTTCGACCTCAGCACGCTGGAGCTGTCCAATGCGCGCCTGCCCCCGGCCTGGAGCGAGGGCGGCAGCGCACGCTTCCTGCTCGGCACCGACGACCAGGGCCGCGACATCCTCTCGGCGCTGATGTACGGCGCGCGCATCTCGCTGGCCGTGGGCCTGGCCTCGGTACTGCTCTCGGTGCTGCTGGGTGTCACGCTGGGCCTGCTGGCCGGCTACCTGGGCGGCTGGATCGACGCCCTGCTCATGCGCCTGTGCGACGTCATGCTGTCCTTCCCTGCCATCCTGGTCGCGCTGCTGATCGCTGGCGTCGGGCGCGCGCTCTTTCCCAACGCGCACGACACCCTGGCCTTCGGCGTGCTCATCGCCTCCATCGCGCTCACGGGCTGGGTGCAGTACGCGCGTACGGTGCGTGGCTCCACGCTGGTGGAGCGCAACAAGGAGTACGTGCAGGCCGCGCGCGTGACCGGCGTGGCGCCGCTGCGCATCATGCGCCGCCACGTGCTGCCCAATGTGCTGGGGCCGGTGCTGGTGCTGGCCACCATCCAGATCGCCACCGCCATCCTCACCGAGGCCACGCTGAGCTTCCTGGGTGTGGGCGCACCGCCCACCTCGCCCTCGCTGGGCACGCTGATCCGCGTGGGCAACGACTACCTCTTCTCCGGCGAATGGTGGATCACCATCTTCCCCGGCCTGATGCTGGTGCTGATCGCGCTCAGCGTGAACCTGCTGGGCGACTGGCTGCGCGACGCGCTCAATCCAAGGCTGCAATGAGTCTGCTGCAAGTCCAGAACCTCGTCGTCGAATTTCCCACGCGCCACGGCACGCTGCGCGCGCTGGACGACGTCTCCTTCGACATCGCGCCCGGCGAGATCCTGGGCGTGGTCGGTGAGTCCGGCGCCGGCAAGTCGCTCACAGGCGCGGCCATCATCGGCCTGCTGGAGCCGCCCGGGCGCGTGGCCGGCGGCCGCATCCTGCTCGACGGCCGGCGCATCGACGACCTGCCGCACGAACAGATGCGCCGCGTCCGCGGGCGCCAGATCGGCGCCATCTTCCAGGACCCGCTGACCTCGCTGAACCCGCTCTACTCCGTGGGCCGCCAGCTGGTCGAGACGCTCCAGACCCATCTGCCCGTCAACGCCGCCGAGGCGCGCGCACGCGCCATCGAGCTGCTGCGCGACACCGGCATTCCCGCGCCCGAGCAGCGCATCGACCACTACCCGCACCAGTTCAGCGGCGGCATGCGCCAGCGCGTGGTCATCGCCCTGGCGCTGGCGGCCGAACCGCGCCTCATCGTGGCCGACGAGCCCACCACGGCGCTGGACGTCTCGATCCAGGCGCAGATCATTGCCCTGCTCAAGAAGGTCTGCCGCGAGCGCGGCGCCGCCGTCATGCTCATCACCCATGACATGGGCGTGATCGCCGAGACCTGCGACCGTGTGGCCGTGATGTACGCCGGCCGCGTGGCCGAGATCGGCCCCGTGCACGAGGTCATCCACCGCCCGGCCCATCCCTACACGGCCGGCCTCATGGCCTGCATTCCCGACATGGAGGGCGGGCGCGAGCGCCTGAACCAGATCGACGGCGCCATGCCCCGCCTCAACGCCATCCCCACCGGCTGCGCCTTCCACCCGCGCTGCGAGCGCAGCCATGCGCGCTGCCTGCAGGAACGCCCCGAGCTGCTGGACGCCGGCGCCACCCGCGCCGCCTGCTGGCTGCACGCCCCGCGCGCGGAGGGCCACGCATGAACACGCCCCTGCACAAGGACGCGCCGCTGGTGCAGGTCGAGGACCTGGCACGCAGCTTCGACGTCTCCGCCCCCTGGCTCAACCGCGTGCTCGAGCGCCGGCCACGCCAGCTGCTGCACGCCGTGGACGGCGTGAGCTTCGAGATCGCGCGCGGCCAGACCCTGGCCCTGGTCGGTGAGTCGGGTTGCGGCAAGAGCACGGTGGCGCGCCTGCTCGTCGGCCTCTACGAGCCCACGCGCGGCCACTTCCACTTCGACGGCCAGGACGCCCACACCACCTATGCCGGCCCCGATGCACGCGCGCTGCGCCGGCGCATCCAGATGATCTTCCAGGATCCGTATGCCAGCCTCAACCCGCGCTGGCGCGTGGCCGACATCGTGGCCGAGCCCCTGCGCGAGCATGGCCTGCTGGACGCGCCGCAGGCACTGGAAGAGCGCGTGGGCGAGCTGCTGCGTTCGGTGGGCCTGGCGCCGGCCGACGGCAGCAAGTACCCGCACCAGTTCAGCGGCGGCCAGCGCCAGCGCATCTCGATCGCGCGCGCCCTGGCCACGCAGCCCGAGTTCCTGGTCTGCGACGAGCCCACCTCGGCGCTCGACGTGAGCGTGCAGGCCCAGGTGCTCAACATCATGAAGGAGCTGCAGCGCCAGCAGGGCCTGACCTACCTCTTCATCAGCCACAACCTGGCCGTGGTGCGCCACATGAGCGACCGCGTGGGCGTGATGTACCTCGGCCGCCTGGTCGAACTGGCCGCGACGGACACGCTCTACGCCCGGCCGCGCCATCCCTACACGCGCATGCTGCTTGACGCCATCCCCAAGCTGCACGACACGGGCCGCGCGCGCACGCCGGTGCAGGGCGAGGTACCCAACCCGCTGGCGCCGCCCGCGGGCTGCGCCTTCCACCCGCGCTGCCCGCACGCCAACACACGCTGCAGCCAGGAGCGGCCGCAGCTGCGCGAGTTCGACGGGGTGCGCGTGGCCTGCCACGCGGTGGAGGAAGGGCGGCTCTGACCCGGTGCCTCAGAGCACTGCGCCGTCGACGAAGACCTTGAGCTCGCCCGGCACGATCGAGGTCCAGGTCTCGTCCTGGGTCAGCGGCGTGGTCACCACCACGGCCACACGGTCACCGGGTGCAGCATGCTCGGCGAAGTTCACGCTGAGGTCCTCGTCGCGCAGCGTGGCACTGCCGAAGGGATGCTGGCGCACCACGTAGCAGAGGTGCGTGCTGGCGTGGGCCCACAGGGCCTCGCCATTGCTCAGCAGGAAATTGAAGGTGCCGTGTTTGGCGATCTGCGGCACCAGTTCACGCAGGGTGAGCGTGAGCTCGGCGATGCTGGGCACGCTGGCGTGCGACTTGGCCAGCTCCTGCATCAGCCAGCAGAAGGCGCGTTCGCTGTCGGTGTGGCCCACCGGCCGGAAGCTGCCGTGCAAGCGGGGCGCGTAGTCCTTGAGGTCGCCGTTGTGCGCGAACACCCAGTAGCGACCCCAGAGCTCGCGCACGAAGGGATGGCAGTTCTCCAGCGTCACCTCGCCCTGCGTGGCCTTGCGGATGTGCGAGATCACGTTGCGGCTCTTGATCGGGTAGTGGCGGCA
>DNQP01000101.1:10435-32033 GCA_003500955.1 Curvibacter sp.
CGGCTCTTGATCGGGTAGTGGCGGATCAGCTCGGCCACGGGCGACTCGGCCGCCGACTGGTGGTCGACGAAATGGCGCAGGCCCTTGTCCTCGAAGAAGGCGATGCCCCAGCCGTCGCCGTGGTGGTCGGTGCGGCCGCCGCGCTCGGCAAAGCCCGCAAAGCTGAACATCACGTCGGTCGGCACATTGCAGTTCATGCCCAGCAGCTGGCACATTTTTCGTTCTCTTTCAGGCCGAGAGGCTTATGACTTAGCTAGAGATCAAGAACAGGATGCGCTCAAGCAATGTCAGACGTACCTCGAGTAGACCAGCACCATCTCTCAAGGACCAGCAACCGCAAGCGGCGGCGAAGACAATGTTGATAGCACTGCAGCCATAAACTCTCTAAAAGACTGCGGAGCTAGTGACTTGCTCGCAAGTGCATCAAGCGGCAACCTACCGTTTGCCGGTCTGGGGGGTAAGCCAGCGAAAAGCACAGGCGCAGCCTGCGCACGATCCTGCGCAATTAATTCAAGAAATCTCCCAAAAAAAGCCAAGGCAAACTTTCCTCGATACTGTAAAGGTGGCTGGAGTGCATCGAAATCATTCTTAAGACTCGCCAGCTCCTCTTCTGTTGGCTCCCTCTCTAACGATATGACATCGACAAGCACCTCGTCAGACTGAGCCACCTCAAGCAACGTAACTTTGGCGAGTGGATTAATTTTGTCTGGCCATGGCTTTAAATTTCGGATCCCGATTTTTTTGGCAGCGAAGATTCTTAAGTTGTGTGCCTCTGTTACGCCAAGAAAGTCTTGATACAGTTTTTCAAACTGCCTCACAACACCTGCACGGCACGCGGGCTCTCCATCGCAGTGAAATTCAACCTTTAACGCGTCTTCAAGAACGTTAGGAGTAACAAGATAGTTCTCAACTGAATAGGCATCGGTGACGTAGATGTCTCGTCCTAATGTTTGCCCACGCGCGCCGTCAAAATCATGATCCACAAAAAAAACAACCCGATCTTTTAGTCTAGTTCTGTCTCGCTGCAGCAACTCACGAAACTCGAGCAACTTCCCCTTGCCGTTACATACAATCATTTCATAGGCAAGCATCGGGGCAGCTTGCTTGAGCCAGTGGTAATAGATCGCCTTGTCCTCTGGCCCTTCTATCACAACGACCAGAATTTCAGCCGAGTGGGCACGAATCCCCGCCAGTCTTATTTTTAGAACCGCGGGCGCGCCGCGTTTTTCTCTCAAGTAATCGACTGATACATCAGCCTTGCCATCATCCAGCTTTTCCATTCCGCCCCTCCGTCGCTTGTTCTTATTTCAAGTCTTCTGCTCTACCTCAAGTCGCAACGAAGTTGCATAGGCGTCAAGCTCATTGTCAAAAATAAACGGAGAGTGCGTAATTGCAATTACTTGCCTACATAGAGTTGCACGAACAATATCAGGCAATATTTTTTGCTGCCAATCGATCGAAAGAGACAACTCAGGTTCGTCGATCAGAATCAGCTTTTCCTTGGGATAAAGGTAGAGCAACGCAAACAACGACACCATCTGCTTCTCGCCGGACGATAATGCGTCAAGAGGAATTTCCGTGGAATAAGATCCCTTCCTCCACACAGACACTTCCAGAGTTGAGCGATCTAATCTAAGCTCTTTATCGTCTGACTGAGGAGTTCCAAACCTAGACGCGGACGCGTCGTCTGTTGACAGATACCGATTGCAGTTCTGTATGAAACTATCCACGACACGCTCTGTGTCTCGTGTTTTTTGAATGACGCTATTCAGCTTCCCAAGAAAGTACGTTAAGAATTTCTCTGAGTCCCGAGGAACATTCCCGCTGTAAATTCGGTCTATATCTGGCTTTTTAAAAGCGCCGCCGTAGTATCCGTAATAGCGGCGCCCAGATTTCATGCGATCAAAGAAGATGTCCAATTCTTGGCGATTGGGCTGATGCTCAATACTTGGCTCTTGCTTCTCAAACTCGCCGCTTATTAAATCATCCACGATGTTGGCACTGATTTCGCCATACTTTTGATTCGACTCAATAATGATTTCTTGATGAAGCTGCTTGAGCCTTGCAGAAATGTCCGCAAGACCAAACTGAATGTCTCCAGCATGCAGCCCTCGCCGATTCAGACCTAGCCTTGCATAAATGCTGACAGGCTCCCTTTCGTATCGCTCATCTACTTGCGGCAAAGACAGTTCAATACGCCTATATGTTGGCAGGTAAACAATTTCTATATCTCTGAGAGCATCTGTCACCACGCGTCGCAGTTCTGCCACAGGTGACCAGGCAGGAATCACAGCCGCTGCCAACCCATTGAATAAGCCGACAGTCCTCTCGAACGTGTAGGCGTGATTCTGATAAATCTTCCGAAAAACAGGATGTCTTGTAAGCGCACTAGTATTCTTCTCTAAAACTGAATACTCCCAGAGGACAAAAAACAGGACATCTTCCGGATTTAGTTCGTGCGTCTTTGCAACTTGCGCAACATCTGAAGCGGCAGAGGCGCTCTTGAGATAAGTATCTAGCTCCGTCTTTTCAAGCACCAGCATAGTGGGAACATTGCGAAGCTTGCATTCGATTCGACGGAATTCCAGGGACGACAAGCGCCCAAACTGTCCACGCAAAAAAGCGTCCATGGCGCCAAGCATGGTCGTTTTGCCAGCCCCATTTCTCGCAATTAAGATCGTTGCAGCGTAGTCCGATTCCAGGCTCAGGGATCTGTAGCCAAACAGCCCTTCAATTGAGAAGTGCTGCACTAGCGACTCTTTCCCCCCTGCATCAGCAGTACTATGCTCGTTGACTTGTTCTTGCATATTCACTCCTAATTTAGTCGCGATCGTAAGTCAAATGGCTGAACTGGCGTAATCATTGCTCCCAATGATCCGTGGATACCTCACTTTGGATAAACCAAAGACTGCTTTTCTGAGGGGTGAGACTCAAGCATTGCGTGAAGCCTGCTTCTCCAGACGCGGCGTGCCGCGCATCTGCCAGGCCGCCAGCATGGCCAGCGCACAGACCGCGGCCAGCATCACAAAGGTTTCGTCGAAGGCGACGACGCGCGCCGGGCTGCTCTCGGGCCGGGTCAGTGCATCGCCATGCACGGCGACACGCCATTCGAGCACGATGCCGCACAGGCTCACGCCCACGGCGCCGCCCAGCATGCGCAGGAAGTTGATGGCGCTTGAGGCCTGCGAGATCAGGCGCGGCTCCAGGCCCGTCATGGCCCCGTTGTTCAGCGAGGGCAGGATGAAGCCCAGGCCGATGCGCCCCACGACCACCCAGGCCACGAGCAAGGTCAACAGGGTGGCGCGCGCCAGGCCCGGACCCAGCGTGAGCATCAGCGCGAAGGACAGGGCCAGCAAGGCCAGGCCCAGGCAGATCAGCACGCGGATGGGCCAGCGGTCCGACAGGCGCCCGGCGATCGGGATGGTCACGGCCAGCACCAGGCCCGCGGGCAGCATGATGGTGCCCACGTGCGAAGCCGAGAACTGCTGCGCCATCTGGATGTAGAGCGGCAGCAGGTAGGTGGAGCCGAACATGGCGATGCCGTAGATGAAGGCCACCAGGCTGCCCGTGGCGAAGGCACGGGCCGTGAACAGGTCCGGGTGCATCAGCGGCATGTCGCCGCGCTGGGCCTGGTGCCGCTGCCACAGCACGAAGGCCGTGAAGCTGGCGCCGGCCAGCACCAGCAGGCCCCAGGCCTGCGCCCCGGAGGTGCCGTGCAGCTCGACCATGCCCTTGAGCAGGGACAGCGTGCCCAGGGTAGCCAGCACCAGGCCCTGCCAGTCCAGGCGGTGGGCGCGCCGGTCGGGGGCTGCGCCGCCGGGCGCCGTGGTGGGGACGTAGCGGAAGGCCAGCCAGATCGAGGCCACGCAGAAGGGCACGACCATGAAGAAGATGGAACGCCAGCCCAGCCAGTCCACCAGCAGGCCGCCAATGCTCGGTCCCAGGGCCGGCGCCAGCACCACGCCCATGCCGAAGATGCCGCCGGCCCGCCCGCGCTCGTGCGCCGCGAAGGCGCGCATGATGATGATGGCCGGGATGGGTTGCACCACGCCCGCGGCCAGACCCTCGACCACACGCGCCAGCAGCACGAGATCGAAGCTGTTCGCCAGCCCCCCGCCCACGCCGCCGGCCAGCAGCAGCAGCATGGCCACCACATAGGTGCGGCGGTAGCCGAAGGCGCCCAGCAGCCAGGGCGTGCAGAGCATGGCCACGGTGGTGGCCGCCATGAAGCCCGAGGTGGCCCACTGCGCGCGCTCCTGGCCCAGCGTGAACTGGTGGCTCATGTCGGGGATGGCCACGTTGATGATGGTGGACGACATGATGGAGGCCATGGTGCCCACCATCACGGCCAGCAGCAGCAGCCAGCGGTAGCGCTCGCCGTAGCGCGCCTGCATCTCGGGCAGGGTCTGGGGATGGCTCATGGGCTCAGTCTTTCTCGTGGGCCTGCAGCGTCACGCGCACCGGCTGCGTCGTCAGCGCACCCAACGCGGCCTGCAGGGCCAGCCGGACCTGCAGGCGCTCGGCAGCAGGCATGGCGGTGGCCAGCTCGACCTCCAGCTCCAGCCCACTCTCCAGATAGTGCAGGCGCAGCGCGTCGGGCGCCCGGCCCAGCACCTGCAGCACGCAGGCCTGCACCTGGGCGCGCGGCGGCAGGGCCAGCAGGTGCGGCAGATGGCGCACCGTGCCCGGGTCCACGTGCACCGTGCATTCGGCCACGCGGTGCGCTTCCTTGACGCGTGCCGCAATCTGCTCGGCGATGTAATGCCCCTCGGACACCGAGAGGTGCGGGTCGACCTCGACGTGCATGTCGACCACGGCCCAGTCGCCCATGCGCCGCGTGCGCAGCTTGTGCACGCCGCGCACCCCGCCCACCGTGCGCACGGTCTGGCGGATGCGCGTGATTTCCTGCGGGTCGAGGGCGTGGTCGGTCAGGCTGTGGAAGGCGTCGACCGAGAAGCTCCAGCCCGTCTTCACGATCATGAAGCCCACGATGATGGCGGCCACCGCGTCCATGCTGTGCCAGCCCGCCAGGTTGGCCGCGATGCCGACCGCGACGACCAGCGAGGACGCCGCGTCGGCCCGCGCATGCCAGGCGTTGGCGATCAGCATGGAACTCTTGAGCCGCTCGCCGATGCGGCGCATGTAGCGGAACAGCCCCTCCTTGGCCGCCAGCGTGAGCAGCGCGGCCACCAGGGCCAGCGGGTGGACGGCACCCAGGCTCTCGCCGCCATGCAGCTTGAGGCCCGCGGCCCACACCATGCCGACGCCAGTGCCCACGAGGATCAGGCCGATGGCCAGCGAGGCGGCGGTCTCGAAACGCGCATGGCCGTAGGGATGGTTGTCGTCGGCCTCGGCGTGCGAATGGCGCGCTGCGAACAGCACCACCCCGTCAGCCACGAGGTCGGAGAGCGAGTGCAGGCCGTCGGCGATCAGGGCCTGCGAGCGCGCGTACACGCCGATGACGACCTGGGCCGACGCCAGGAAGAGGTTGACCCAGACGCTGACCCAGGTCGAGCGCAGGGCCTGGCGCTGTTCTTCAGTGCTGCGGACCATGGTGTTCTTTCTCTCCGCGAATGCTAACAGGCCATCATTGATGGCACGATGGCGGCATGCGTGCATCCCTCCTGTTGCCCCTGCTGCTGATCGCCGCCCTGCCGGCCCAGGCCAGCTCACAGCTTGCGCTCGACAAGGGCTGTTACAGCTGCCACGGCGAGCCACCGCGGCGCAACACGCCCAGCATGGCCCAGCTCGCCACCGACTATGCGCGCTACCGCGGCCAGCCCGATGCGCCGCGTCAGCTCGCCGAGAAGCTGCGCGCTGGCGGCCTCTTCGCCCACATCGCCGCGCATGAACGACTCAGCCTCGAGGACTGCGAAACACTGATGCGCTGGATCATCGAGGGCACGAAATAAGGCTCAACCGGCCGCTGCACCGGCGCAGGCCGTGCAGATGCAGGCCCGTCCTTGCGCCTCGGGCGGCACGCGCGCCAGCAGCGCCGGCGCAAATGTCACCGCCGTGCACCAGCACGGTGGCTGGGCCTGGCCCGTGGCGCGGGCGATCTCGTTGGCACAGGCATTGGGCTGGCCGCACAAGGGACAGCGACAGGGATCGACAGAGGGCGCGGGCGCGGGCATGGCGGTTTGCATAGCCGGGATTTCCTGCAGTGTAGTCCCGGGCCTGCCGGTTTAGACTGCGCGCAGTCCGATCTGCCTGCCCGTGCGATTTCTCAACCCCCGTCCCCCTGAACTGCTGGCCCTGCTGCTGGGCGGGCACGCGCTGCTGCACCTCATCCTGGGTGCCGTGCTGGGCCTGTCCCCCGACGAAGCCCTGCACGCGCTCTATGCCCTGCACCCGGACTGGGCCTACACGGACCACCCGCCGCTGATCGCCTGGCTGCTCTGGCCGCTGGTGCAGTTCGAAGCGCCACCGGGCTGGCTGCGCCTGCTGCCCGAGGCGCTGTGGGCGCTGTCCGCGCTCTTCGTCTACGACATCGCGCGCCGCCTGCACTACCTGCTGGTGCCCGCCTCGATCACACCCGACGCCGCCGGCCTGTGGGCCGTGCTGGCCTACAGCCTGGCGCCCCTGCTGCACATCATGGGCATCGCCCTGCTGCCCGACAGCCTGCTCATGCTGTGCACCGCCGCGCTGCTGTGGCAGACCCTGCGCCTGTACGACGAGGAGACCGCGCGCCGCCGCGGCGAATGGCTGCTGTTCGGCGCCTTGCTGGGCCTGGCGGGCCTGGCACGCTACACCGCCTGGCTGGTCGTGCTGCCCGCGCTGTGCGGACTGCTCAGCCTGCACGGGACACGCCTGCTGCGCCTGCGCGGCCCCAGGCAGGCCATGCTGCTGGCCGGCCTGATGCTGCTGCCCATGCTCGCCTGGCATGCGCAGCAGGACTGGCCCCTGCTGCTCGAGCCGCTGCAGCGCCTGACGGGCCAGCCCTGGGAGCCGGGCCGTCTGCTGCTCTTCCTGCTGGCCCAGGCCCTGCTCTACCCGCTGCTGATCTGGGGCCTCTGCGGCCTGCGCCACGGCGTGCTCGGCGGGCTGGGCCTGAACCGTCCGCAGACCTGGCTGCTGGGCTTCTTCGCCCTCCCCCTGGCGGTGCTGGCCGTCTATGCGGGCAGCAACACCAGCCTCACGCTCTGGACCGCGCCGGCCTGGACCGCGCTGGCGCCCTTCGCCGGCCTGGGCCTGGCCGCGCTCTGGACCAGCGGCCGGCGCCAGCTGATCTGGGTGCTCGGCGGGGTCCAGGCCCTGTGCATCCTCTTGTTCTACCTGCTGCTCCTGCTTGGCGGCCCGCCCTGGCTGGCCAGTGAAGAGCCGGGCAGCGGCGAGCCCGAACGCGTCAACCCCTTTGCCGAGTTCTACGGCTGGCGCGCGGCCGGCCTGCATGCCCAGCGGCTCGCGCGCGAACACGGCATCCCGCGCCTGGCCGTGCAGCACCGCAGCCTGGGCACGCGCCTGGCCTGGTATGCGCAGCCCCTGCCCGTCTACGTGCTCACGCCCGAGGCCGATCAGCTCGAACAATGGCATGGCCCGCTGCGCCGCTACTACAGCGCCATCGTGCTCGACTGGTCGCAGCAGTCCTACCAGATCCCGGTGGGCGAGGGCCTGTTCGAACGCTGCGAGCTCGGCGACAGCTGGACCACCGAGCGCGCCGGACGCGTGATCTCGCGCTTCCGTCTTTTCGTCTGCCATGGCTGGGGCGGCAAGCCCGCACCACGCCGCCAGGACGCCTCCTGATTTTTTACACTCACGGACCCCCGCATGCTGCTCTACGACCTCGTCAACGCCCGTCGCGCCCACTTCTCCCCCAACAGCTGGCGCGTGCGCATGGCCTTGCTGCACAAAAGCATCCCCTTCGAAGTGAAAGACGTGCTCTTCACCGACATCCCCAGCCTGAACAGCGGTGGCGACAAGCTCACCATCCCCACCATCGGCCATGGCGGGAAACTCATCGCCGACAGCTGGGCCATCGTGCAGCACCTGGACGCGGCCTTTCCCGACACGCCACGCCTGCTCACGCCCGAGTCCGCGCCCGTGCTCAAGTTCTTCCAGTACTGGGCGCAGACCAGCCTGCACAGCCCGATCGCGCGGCTGGTCCTCAAGGACCTGCACGACCGCCTGGACCCGGCCGACCAGGCCTACTTCCGCGCCTCGCGCGAGAAGAGCTACAAGACCACGCTCGAAGAGCTCCAGGCTGGCCGCGAAGACCGGCTCGACGCCTTCCGCCGCGGCCTGCAGCCCATGCGCCTGGCCCTGGGGCACCACGCCTACCTGAGCGGCGAGCAGCCGGGCTATGCCGACTACCTGGCCTTCGGCGCCTTCATGTGGGCGCGCACCAGCAGCACCTTCGAGTTGCTGGCGCAGGACGATCCGGTGCACGCCTGGCGCGAGCGCTGCCTCGACCTCTATGGTGGCGCCGGGCGCCGCGAGCCGGTGGCCGAGTAAACGCCAGCGGAGACCCAGGACCCCATGAACATCATCATCCTCGGCGCCGGCCGCGTGGGCGAGAGCGTGGCGGAAAGCCTGAGCTCCGAGCAGAACGACATCACCGTCATCGACCAGGACCCGGCGCGCCTGCGCCAGCTCGAGGAGCGGCTGGACCTGCGCGGCGTGGTGGGCAACGGCATCCAGCCCTCGGTGCTGCGCGAAGCCGGCGCGCAGGACGCCGACATGCTGATCGCCTGCGCCGCGCTCGACGAATCCAACCTCGTCGTGTGCAAGGTCGCGCACGACGTCTTCAACGTGCCGGTGACCATCGCGCGCGTGCGTTCGCCCGAGTTCGTCGAGGGCGACGCGCTGATGTCCAAGAACGGCTTTGCAGTGGACCAGGTCATCTGCCCCGAAGAGTCGGTGATGCGCTACATCCACCAGCTCATCGACTACCCCGAGGCGCTGCAGGTGCTGTCCTTCGCCGAGGGCCGGGTCTGCCTGGCCGCGGTGCGTGTCACGGGCGGCAGCATCCTGGCCAACCGCACCATCGCCGAGTTCCGCGATCGCCTGCCCGTGGCGCAGATGCGCGTGGTCGCGCTCTACCGCATGGACACCGAGGTGTCCACCGAGCCCGGCATGCGCGTGCTGCCCGGCGACGAGATCTTCGTGCTGGCCGCAGCCGACCAGATCCGCCTGGTGCTGGCCGCGCTGCACAACCTGGACCAGCCGGTGCAGCGCGTCATGATCGCCGGCGGCGGCAAGGTGGGCCTGCGGCTGGCGCGCAGCCTCGTGAAGCAATGCCAGGTCAAGATCATCGAGCAGGACGCCAAGCGCTGCGACTACCTGGCCAGCCAGCTGCCGACCAACATGCTGGTGCTCAACGGCGACACCGTCGAAGAAGACCTGCTGCAGGAAGAGAACGTGCACGAGATGGACCTCTTCCTCGCGCTGACCAGCGACGACGAGGACAACATCATGTCGGCCATGCTGGCCAAGCGCCTGGGCGCACGGCGCGTGATGGCGCTGATCAACCGGCGCGCCTACGCCGACATGATGCAGGGCTCGACCATCGACATCGCCATCTCGCCGGCACAGACCGTCATCGGCGAGCTGCTCACCCACATCCGGCGCGGCGACGTGGTGGCCGTGCACAGCCTGCGCCGCGGCGCGGCCGAGGCGCTGGAGGGCATCGCCCGCGGCGACCTCAAGACCTCGCGCCTGGTGGGCCGGCGCGTCGAGGAGATCAAGCTGCCCGAGGGCGCGCGCTTCGGCGTCATCGTGCGCGGCGAGGGCCGCAAGTCCGAGGTGCTCATGCCCCACCACGACACGCTGATCGAGGACGGGGACCACATCGTGATCTTCATCCCGAACAAGCGCCTGGTGCGCGACGTCGAGCGCCTGTTCCAGGTCAGCGCCACCTTCTTCGGCTGACGCCAGCACCCCATGTTCCTGCCCGCCCTGGCGCTGCTCGCGCGCATCCTCATGGCCTTCTCACTGGCCTTCCTCGTGCCACTCGCCTGGGCCTGGGCCGAGGACGCGCCCGCACTGCGCCAGGTCTGGGCCGCCAGCGGCGCACTCACCCTGCTCAGCGGCTGGCTGCTGTGGCTGGCCACGCGGCGACATCGGCGCGAGCTGCAGGCGCGTGACGGCTTCCTGCTCGTCAACCTGGTCTGGGTGGTGCTCACCGCCTACTCCGCCCTGCCGCTGTACTACACCGTGCCCGCCATCGGCTGGAGCCACGCCTACTTCGAGGCCATGAGCGCGCTCACCGCCACCGGCGCCACCGCCCTGCAGGGCCTGGACGCTCTGCCGGTCTCGGTCAACGTCTGGCGCTGCTTCCTGCAGCTCATCGGCGGCCTGGGCATCATGCTGCTGGTGGTGGCCATCCTGCCGCTGCTGGGCCTAGGCGGCGTGCAGCTCTACAAGGCCGAGACCCCGGGGCCGATGAAGGACACGCGCTTCACCCCGCGCATCGCCGAGACCGCGCGCGGCCTGTGGACGGTGTACTTCGTCTTCTCCGTCGCCTGCCTGCTGGCCTACCGCTGGGCCGGCATGAGCTGGGCCGACGCCTTCATGCACATGTGCTCCACCATGGGCCTGGGCGGCTTCTCCTCGCACGACGCGAGCTTCGGCCACTGGAACTCGGCCGCCATCGAGGGCGTGGCCATGGTCTTCATGACGCTGTCGGGCATCAGCTTCCTGCGCTACTTCGTCGTGATCCGCTCGCGCAGCCTGCGCCCCCTCACGGCCGACCGCGAGATCCGCACCTACGTCATCGTGCTCGTCGCTTCCATCGCCGTGCTCACGCTGATGCTGCTGGTGCATCGCCAGCACAGCGACTGGGAGGCCGCGCTGCGCGCCAGCGCCTTCCACGTGATCTCGCTGGCCACCACCACGGGCTACGCCGCCACCGACTACGCGCAGTGGCCCGTGGCTGCGCCCGTGCTGCTGCTCTTCCTGGGCTGCTTCGTCTCCTGCGCCGGCTCCACCGGCGGCGGCATCAAGATGGTGCGCATGGTGCTGCTGATCAAGCAGGCACGGCGCGAGCTCGTGCGCATCATCCACCCGCGCGTGGTCAACCCCGTCACGCTGGGCGGCAAGAGCGTGCCGCCAGCGGTGATGGCCTCGGTGCTGGGCTATATGCTGATCTACGGCGCGGCCACCATGGGCCTGACCTTTCTGCTGCTCGTGAGCGGGCTGGACCTCGTGACCGCCTTCTCGGCCGTGGTAGCCACGGTCAACAACATCGGCCCGGGCCTGGGCGAAGTCGGACCCGCCGGCAACTTCGGCGGCCTCAACCCCTTCCAGCTCTGGGTGCTGTCCTTCGCCATGTTGCTCGGCCGCCTGGAGCTGCTCAGCGTGCTGGTGCTCTTCACCGCGGGCTTCTGGCGCAAGTGAGAACCATCACGCGCGCCGGCGGCGCTGACTTAGACTCCCACCCGATTCATCTCAAGGGGTTCAAGAATGAAGTACCGCGCGCTCATGGTGCTGCTGTTGTGCCTGTGTTCGCTTGGCGCCAGCGCCGAGGCAGAGGAGAGCTTCCAGATCTTCCTCCGTTCATTCTTCACCGATGCCCAGTTTCAGCGGCAGCGTGTGAGCTTTCCACTCGAGTGGCAGCAGCTGGTCGCGAACAAGGATCCGGCTGGCGAGCCTTTCGTCATGCAAACGACCCGCAAGACCGCGACCAGCTGGCAGCACATCCAAGGCCCCGCTTTTTTTGATTGCAAGACCGACTGCTACGACGTCGTGACCTACGACAACTTCAGCCGGAGAGGCAGCCAGTCCAAAGAACGTGTCCTTGCTTTCGAAGGCGTGGACAACGGCATCCAGCGAGCCCTCTATTTCCGTCGAATCGAAGGCAGGTGGATGCTGGTGCGGTACGTGGATGAAAGCACCTGACCCCCTCAGCACAGCCAACGGGACTCTGTCATGAGTGACCTCCTCCCCATGCTGCTGATCTGCGCCGTTGGCCTGGGCGCGGGCGTGCTCGGTGGGGTCATCGGCTTCGGCACCACCATCCTGTTGATGCCGCCGCTGGTCTATTTCTACGGACCGATGACGGCCGTACCCGTGATCGCCCTCGTGGCCATCGTGGCCAACCTCGCGCGCGTGGCGCTCTGGTGGCGCGAGATCGACTGGAAGCTCTGCGGCGTCTACGCCGCCACCAGCGTGCCGGCCGTGGTGCTGGGCGCCAACACCCTGGTGCAGTTCAACGCCCGCCTGATCGAGCTCATCCTCGGCAGCTTCCTGCTGCTCATGATCCCGGCGCGGCGCTGGCTGCGGCGCATGGACTGGCAACCGCGCCTCGGGCACATGGCGCTCGTCGGCGCGGCCATCGGCTACCTCACGGGCATCGTGGCCTCCACGGGCGCGGTCAACACGCCCTTCTTCCTGGCCTACGGCCTGGTGAAAGGCGCCTACATCGGCACCGAAGCCGCCAGCTCCCTGGCCGTCTTCCTGGCCAAGGGCGCGGCCTTCCACCAGCTCGGCGTGATCGATGCGCGCGCCATCGGCCAGGGCCTGATCATTGGCGTCTTCGTGTTTGCGGGTTCCACGCTGTCCAAGCGCCTGGTGCTGCACCTGCCCGAGCACCGCTTCCTGCAGCTCATGGAAGGCGTGATGCTCGTGTCAGGTCTGACCATCCTCTGGATGGCCTGGTGAGGCGGCTCAGGCCCGCGCCGTGTGCAGGCGCTCGGCGATCACCTTGGGGATGGGTGCGACCTTGCGCGTGGCGCGGTCGATGAAGACCACGCCGGTCTTGCCGCGCGCCACCTCGCGGCCCTGGCTTTTCTCGGTCATGTGGAAGACGAGGTCGAAGCCGTACTTGTTGAAATCGGCCGGCACCATCTCCACGCGCAGCGTCTCGCCGTGGAAGGCTTCGGACTTGTACTGCGCCACCATGTCGCCGACCACGGTGGACACGCCTTCCACGTCGGCCTCGGCGTAGCCGAGCGACTGGAAGAAGCGCAGCCGCGCCTCGGACACCAGGCTCAGCAGCTGCGCGTTGTCGAGGTGCCCGCCCTGGTTGACATGACTGACATAGATTTGAAGCTCCGTGGCGAAGCTGAAAGCCGCCGGGAGGTCGAAGACGATGCGTGCCATGTCAGAGAAAGGTGAACTTGAGCACGAAGATCACCGCGATCACCGCCACCATGGGCGGCAGCTCCTTGACGCGGCCGGCCAGGATCTTGATCCCCGCGTAGGAGATGAAGCCGAAGGCGATGCCGTGGGCAATGGAGAAGGTGAAGGGCATGGTGATGGCCGTCACCACGGCAGGCGCGGCCTCGGTTAGGTCGTCCCAGGCGATCTCGGCCAGGCCCTTGAGCATGAGCACGGCCACGTAGCAGAGCGCGGGCGCCGTGGCGTAGGCGGGCACGGTGCCGGCCAGCGGAGCAAAGACGATGGCGGCCAGGAAGAGCGCGGCCACGGTCACAGCCGTCAGGCCCGTGCGCCCGCCCACGGCGGTGCCGGCGGCGGATTCGATGTAGGCCGTGGTGGACGAGGTGCCCAGGGCCGCGCCGGCGGCAATGGCGGTGGAGTCGGCCAGCAGGGCCTTCTTCAGGCGTGGCAGCTTGCCATCCTGGTCGAGCAGGCCGGCGCGGTGCGCCACGCCGATCAGCGTGCCCGAGGCGTCGAAGAGCTCGACGAGGAAGAAGGTCAGGATCACGGTCAGCAGGCCCATGTTGAGCGCGCCGGCCAGGTCCATCTGCAGGAAGGTGGGCGCCAGCGTAGGCGGTGCGGCCACGATGCCGCCGAAGGGCGTCAGGCCCATGAGCACGGCCGCCACGGTCACGGCCAGGATGCCGATGATGATGGCGCCCGGCACCTTGCGCTGCTCCAGTGCCACGATGATGAAGAGGCCGATCACGGCCAGCACCGGCCCGGGCTGGTGCAGGTCACCGAGCGTGACCAGGGTGGCCGGGTGCGCGGCGATGATGCCCGCGTTCTTCAGGCCGATGATGGCGAGGAAGAGGCCGATGCCCGCCGAGATGGCGAACTTGAGCGAGCGCGGGATGGCGTTGACGATGGCCTCGCGCAGCTTGAACAGGCTGATGACGATGAACAGGATGCCCGAGATGAAGACCGCGCCCAGCGCCTGCTGCCAGGTGAAACCCATGCCCTGCACCACGGCGAAGGCGAAGTAGGCGTTGAGCCCCATGCCCGGCGCGAGCGCGATCGGGTAGTTGGCGTACAGGCCCATGATGGCCGAGCCCAGCGCCGCGGCCAGGCAGGTGGCCACGAAGACCGCGTCCTTGGGCATGCCCGCGGCCGCGAGGATGTCCGGGTTCACGAAGATGATGTAGGCCATGGTCAGGAAGGTCGTCAGGCCGGCTAGCAGCTCGGTCTTGACGGTGGTGCCATGGGCAGACAGTTGGAAGGTGCGTTCCAGCATGGGAAATCTCCGTGGAATGAGGCCCGGATTCTACGCAGCGGTTACCACAACTTACAGACGGCGGCGGCGGGCTTCATCAAGAATGGACACCCCCTCCCCGCCAGCCCCTCCCCATGGCCAGACTCGGCAAGCAAGCGCCCGCCGCGCCCGAACCCGCTCCCACCAGCTCGCTCTACCAGGTCCTGCTGGGCTGGTACGGCGTGGTCGGCATGGTGCTGAGCTATGTGCTGCCCTTTCGCCTGCCCTTCGCCGAAGGCTACGCCAAGGAATACTGGCGCCATGCCCTGGGCAGCCTGCTGTTGGCCCTGGGCCTGATCGGCGGCCTCATCGGCCTGACGGTCTACCTGCTCGACGCCAACGATTTCAAGGGCCAGATCGTCGACTACGTCAAGGCCAACAAGCAGCGCGACCTGGTGCTTGAGGGCGATCTGCAGCTCGACGTCTTCCCCCAGCTGGGCCTGGACACCGGCAAGATGAACCTGAGCCAGCGCAACAGCAGCCGCACCTTCGCCGCCGTGGACAACGCGCGCCTCTACATCGCCTGGTGGCCGCTGCTGCGCGGGCGCCTGCAGATCGAGCGCGTGGTGCTCGACGGCCTGCACGCCGACCTGGTGCGCCACACCGACGGCAGCAGCAACTTTGACGATCTGCTGGTCTCGGCCACCAAGCTGGCCGATGTGGACTTCGCCGTGGAGAAAGTGCGCGTGCAGCGCGCCCATCTGAACTACCGCGACGAGTCCGCAAACCTGAACCTCGCCCTGCAGGACCTGGAGCTGGAGACCGGTCGCCTGGCCGACGCCACCGCCGGCCGCATCGATGCACGTTTCCAGCTCATCTCGGCGCAGCCGCGGCTGGACACGCGCGTGCGCCTGGGCGGCCACCTGCTCTACGAACACCTGGGCCAGCGCTACCAGTTCAAGGACTTCGAGGCCCGCGCCCAGGGCCAGGTGGTCGGCTGGAGCGCGCTGGACCTGGACCTGCGCGGCTCGCTCAGCGCGCAGCCTGTGCTGCACCTGCTGAACCTGCAGCAGTTCGACGCCATCGTGCGCGGGCCCTGGGCCGGGCAGAGCGCCGAGCTGCGCCTGCGCGCCGACCAGCTCAAGCTCGAAGCCGGCCAGTGGCAGGGCAAGGCGCTCAAGCTCGACGTCAAGCTGCAGCAGCAGGACCGCCTGCTGCAGGCCGCGCTCGAAGTGCCCGCCCTGCAAAGCCGCGAGCAGACCCTGCGCGGCGAAAGCCTGCAGGCCACGCTGGCGCTGGAACAGGGCAGCACGCGCCTGCAGGCCCAGCTGGCTGGCCCCGCCGTGCTCGATTACGCCGCGCGCCAGCTGCAGCTGCCCAGCCTCAACGGCCTGTGGAACGCCAGCCATGCGTTGCTGGCGGGCAAGCTCATCGCCACGCGCTTCAACGGCCAGCTGCTCGCCGACGGGGGCCGGCAGCACGTGCGCCTGGACTTCAAGACCGAGATCGAAGACAGCGCGCTCAGCGGCGAGGTGCAGCTGCAGGACTTCAACACCCCGGCCTGGACCTTCGACGTCAAGGCCACCCGGCTCGACCTGGACCGCCACCTCGTGAACGACTGGCCCGCACGCCTACAGACCGGCACCCAGGTGCAGGACTGGCGCGCACTGCAGGGCCTGAACCTGCGCGGCCGCCTGCGCACCGACGAGCTGCGCGCGGCCCGCCTGCAGGCCAGCGCGGTGAGCATCGGCCTGCGCGCTGCGGCCGGCACCCTCACCGTCGAACCCGTGGAAGCGCAGCTCTACGGCGGCACCTTCCAGGGCGAGCTCAGCCTGGGCGCCATCGCCGATGTCACCGGCCCCGCCAGCGCCGTGCACCTGACCACGCGGCAGAAGTTCAGCAACGTCCCCGCTGAAACCCTGCTGGCGCTGCTGCCCGGCGGCGAAGGGCGGCTCAGCGGCAAGGGCCAGCTCACGCTGGACCTGCAGGCCCAGGGCGCCGACCTCGTGGCGCTGCGCCAGTCGCTCACGGGCACGGCCAGCGTGGCGCTCACGGGTGGCACGCTGGCCGGTATCGACCTGCCCGAGGCCCTGCTGGCCGCGCGCGATCAGCTGGGGCAGAACGGTCTGATGCTGCAGGACAAGGTGCGCCTGACCGAGGAGACCCCCTACCGGGAGTTCAAGGCCAGCTGGCAGATTGCCGACGGCCAGGCGCGCAGCAGCGACCTGCTGCTGCGCACCCCCCTGCTCAACTGCAAGGGGGAGGTGCTCTACACGCTGGAGAGCGGCAAGGTGGAAGCGCAACTGAGCACGCAGGTGCTGCCCGGCCTCAAGCGCGCCACGGGCGGTGAGCTGGCCGAGCTCGCGGGCATCAGCGTGCCGCTGCAGATCAGCGGCCCCTGGGCCAGCGCCGAGCTGCGCTACCTGCTGGGTGAGGCCAGCGGCCCCGCACTGGCGCAGCTGCAACGCGCACGCCCCGCGCGTGTCGCCCCCGAGACCGCCGCCAGCGCGACGGAAGCCGGCAGCACCGTGAACACCAGCACCGCCAAGTGAACGCAGGCGACACCCGGTCACCGCCGTGACGCCGGGCCGCCGCAACGCTGACTAGATTGGGGGCTCCATTGCAGGAGCCCCCATGAAGCAGATCGTCACCCTCGCGCAGCTGCGCGCCATCAACCAGCAGGCCGCCTTCAACCAGTGGGCCGGCATGGAAGTACTGCAAGCCGAAGCAGGCCGCGCCGAACTGGGCCTCGCCTGGCATCCGGACTTCGGCCAGTACGCGGGTTTCATGCACGCGGGTATGGTGGGCGCGCTCATCGACACCGCTTGCGGCTTTGCCGCCGCCACCGTGGCGGGTCGTGTGCTTGCTTCTCACTACAGCGTCAACTGTCTGCGGCCCGCCGTGGGCGAACGTTTCATCGCCCGCGCCCGCGTCGTCAAACCCGGCAAGACCCAGGTCTTCACGGCCTGTGATTTGTATGCGGTGCAGAGCGGCGAGGAAAAGCTCGTCGCCACGGGCGAGACCCTGCTCACGCCGGTGGGGGATGGCGACTGAGTCCCCCTTGCATCCGGACTGGCCGCCCGTAACAATGGGCCATGCAGACCAAGACCTTCACCAGCGGCCGCATCCGCCGCGCGGACTACGACGAGAAGACCCAGCAGCTGGACCTGCACTGGGACAACAAGACCGTGCTGGCCTACAAGCAGGTGCCGCAGGAAGTGTTTCGCCGCCTGTGCGCCGCGCCCAACCCGACGACGTATTGGGAAGACCGGATTGCGGAGGAGTATCCGAAGGGTGTGCCGATGGGCAAGAGCTCAGGAGCTGACGATGCGGCGCAGAAGTTCAAGGACTTGTTTAGCGGCGGCCACTGAAGTGCCACCCACTGACCTCTCCCGGCCGGGACCGGTCGGTAGCACGAAAGACACCAAGCAGACACCCTGTGTCGACGGGTTTTGCCGCATGGTTATCACTGTCAGTGTCCTTGAAGGCCGGGCTAAGCCCCTGATTCAGAAGGAGTTTCGTCCGACTTTTGCGACTTTGTTATTCGTCAGTTGCCTTGTTAGTCAGACAGGTTTGCTGGGTTTGTGGACCTTGTTCATGGTTAAGCCAGGTGGGACATGGCGGAAAAGACTGATATAAAACAGTCACTTACAACAGATCACGGGAGGAAGCTTGATGAGCCACGGCTTTGTTAGTCAGACAGGTTTGACGTCTATATCAAGTTAGGCTTCTCAATGCCACGCAACATCGAGATCAAGGCTAGGATCGACAACCTGGAACTCCTTGCGGCTCAACTCGCCACCTTCGCGGATCAAGGACCGATTGAGATCAGACAGGACGACACGTTCTTCAACTGTGAGGCCGGCAGACTGAAGCTACGCGCGTTCTCGGCGCACGAGGGAGAACTGATCTTCTATCGTCGACCCGATCAACTGGGCCCCAAAGAGTCCTTCTACGTTAGGTCGTCCAGCCAGGCTCCTGACTCCCTTCGCGAAGCTCTGTCCCTAGCGTACGGGCAGTCAGGTCGCGTCAAGAAGCTGCGCACCCTCTTTCTGGTAGGGCGCACGCGAGTTCACCTCGACATCGTGGAAGACCTCGGGCAGTTCATGGAACTAGAGGTAGTACTTCAAGACACTGAGCCCGCGCGCGCAGGCGAACACGAGGCCAGGCAACTCATGCAGCGCCTCGGCGTTGCAGCAACACAGCTTATTGATGCAGCGTATGTCGATCTCCTGCGCAAGGGAGACCCCTAACCCTTCGGTCGAGCGCGGATCGCCTACGGCATCCGCTTACTTCAAACATTCCTGCAACATCCCTAAAAATTGCTGGATTCCTAAATTCACGATGAACGCGTATGCATCTCTTGTGGTCGCAGCGATTGGTTTGATCGCGCAACCGGCATTGGCAAGCTATCCGTGCCCGGCTGGTCCGGGACCTGGCGAACAGCAAATCGGGGTGGGCGGTGGCTCACATGGAATTGCCGCTGTTCCGCTGTGCGTGGAAACCGGCAGGCGGGCCGATAGCGCTGGTGGTGGGGCCGCGAGAGGTGGGTCCGCTGGAGGTGGGTATGCGGGTTATCGATGTGTGGGTTGCAATATTTTTGCCGATCCCAACAGCCCGCCCAGTGAGGAGGCCATCCGCACCGCCATCGAGAACGAGAGGCAGAGGGCCATAACTTTGGAAAACCAGAAGAAGGCGCTGGAGTTCCAAGCAAACGAGAAAAAGCGGCTGGAAGCCCATCCGGCTTACCAACGCTATATGCAGGGTGAATGGCAGATTTTTCAGTCCAGGAAAGACTCTGCACCTGGAGACAATTGCGTTGCCACGTGGCGCAAAAAGGGGGGTTCGGTCAGTATCGTCGGCCCCGGAAAGGCATATCCGGGTGGTATGTTGATCTTCTGGAGCGCGGACATTCCCAAGCCTTCGGCAACGCAAACGGTAGCGGTGACGCTCAAGCAGTCCAAGTACCAACCGCAGTCCGTGAACGCCTTGAATTTTTCGGTACCGAACATTCAGGCCGGTGCGATCGCTCTGACAGTGCCTAACATCGACGCGGCCTTGAAGACAATGCTGGATGTTGAGCATTTCATCGTTGAGCTGGGCGGGCGTGCTGTTGCAGACATCGAGTGGACCGGTGGCTTGGCGGCGCGGGCCAAGCTGAGTCAATGCGTCAGTCAACGCTAGTGGCCATGCGGAAACTGCGATTCTTCGGTTGCACCGAGACATTGAGTTGATGGCGAGTTGGTCACAAGTCACGATCCAGCCATCAGACGCGTCCGTCGAGGCGCTACGGAACGGTTGGCGCTGGCTGCTGGGTGATGACTGGACACCTCTCATGTTCTCGGCCATCGGGGATGTGTTTCTTGAGCTGAATGCGGGGACGGTTTGGTGGCTGAGCACAGCGACGGGCGCCCTGGAGCAGATCGCTTCCTCCCGCGAACACTTCCACGAGCGCCTGGGAACCGACGCCGCCAACGAGTGGTTTCTGCCCGGCCTCATTGATGCCCTGGTGTCACAGGACAAAGTGCTAGAGCAAGACCAGTGCTACACCTTCGCAATCTTCCCGATTTTTTCGGAAGGTAGCTTCAGCGCCGAGAACATGCATCCCGCGTCGGCGGCAGCACACTTCACGGCGTCTGGACATCTCCATGAGTCGATCCGCCAACTGCCGGATGGGGCGCGGGTGCAGTTGAAGATCGTTGACTGAGTTCGTCGGTGAGCAGACCCAAGGCCGCACCGACCTCCTTTTCCGTCTTGAACGCCAGCACATGGTCCGCGCGCGTTCGTCCCTTGTTGATCGCAGCGACCGGCTTGCCCACCGCCACCGCCTCCTCCACAAAGCGGTAGCCCGAGTACACCATCAGCGACGAACCGGCCACGAGTACGGCGTCGGCCTGCGCCAAGGCCTGACGCACCGCCGCCACCCGATCGCGCGGCACACTCTCGCCGAAGAACACCACATCGGGCTTGAGCATGCCGCCGCAGGCCGCGCAATCGGGCACGTCAAAGGTCGCGAAGTCCCGCCCCTCCAGATCGGCATCGCCATCGGCCAGGCTGCGCGCATCGAGCGCCAGCCAGTCGGGGTTGCGCGCCATCAGCTCTTCCTGCAGCGCGCGGCGGGGCGTACGCACACCACAACCCAGGCAGCAGACCGTGTCGATGCGGCCGTGCAGGTCCACTACCTTCGTGCTGCCCGCGGCCTGGTGCAGGCCGTCGACGTTCTGCGTGACCAGCAAGCCGATACGCCCCGCACGCTCCAGCTGGGCGAGCGCATGGTGCGCGGCTGTGGGCTGGGCATGGGCCATGGTGCGCCAGCCCAGCATGCTGCGCGCCCAGTAGCGCTTGCGCGCCACCGGGTCACCGGTGAAGACGTGGAAGCGCATGGGCTCGCGCTGTTTCCAGGCGCCGTTCTCGTCGCGGTAGTCGGGGATGCCGGCGGCGGTGCTGCAGCCGGCGCCGGTGATGACGAGCAGGCGCGGGTGCTGTTGCACGAAGTCGATCAGGGGCTGCAGGTCGGCCATGCGCGGATTGTGCTGACTTTGCGTGACAGCTGCAGGGTGAGGGGCATGCCCATGAACAACGGCGCCCGCAGGCGCCGTTGTTCACCTCGGGTGCGGGTGCTTTACGCAGCGGCCTTGATGCCGGCCGAGGCCTGAGCCGCTTTGACCTTGAGACGCCAGGCGTGCAGCAGCGGCTCGGTGTAGCCGCTGGGCTGCTCCAGGCCCTTGAAGACCAGGTCGGTGGCAGCCTTGTAGGCCATGGAGGTGTCGAAGTTGCCGGCCATCTTCTGGTACAGCGGGTCGCCAGCGTTCTGCTGGTCCACCACGGCGGCCATGCGTTCGAAGGCGGCGCGCACCTGGGCTTCGGTCACGATGCCGTGCAGCAGCCAGTTGGCGATGTGCTGGCTGCTGATGCGCAGCGTGGCACGGTCTTCCATGAGGCCGACGTTGTGGATGTCGGGCACCTTGGAGCAGCCCACGCCCTGGTCGATCCAGCGCACCACATAGCCCAGGATGCCCTGGCAGTTGTTCTCGATCTCCTGCGTGATCTCTTCGGCGCTCCAGTGGGGCTTCTCGGCCACGGGCACGGTCAGCAGGCCGGTGAGCAGCTGCGCCTCCAGCGCCTTGAAGCCCTTGCCGGTCGCCTGCTGCTCCAGCTTGTCCTGGATCTCGGCCACGTTGACCTGGTGGTAGTGCAGCGCGTGCAGCGTGGCGGCGGTGGGCGAGGGCACCCAGGCGGTGTTGGCGCCGGCCTGCGGGTGCACGATCTTCTGCTTGAGCATGGCGGCCATCAGGTCGGGCATGGCCCACA
>DNQP01000101.1:32358-32510 GCA_003500955.1 Curvibacter sp.
TGCCCTTGCCGATCTGGGCGCGGCCCTTGAGGCCGCAGGCCAGGCCTTCGAGCACGTTGCTCTGCTCGTAAGCGGCGATCCACTCGGTGCCCTTCATGGCGGCCTTGCGGATCATGGGGCCGGCGTACATGGCGGTGTGCATCTCGTCGCCG
>DNQP01000226.1:0-598 GCA_003500955.1 Curvibacter sp.
CGTGCTGCTGGTGCTGGCCTCGGTGCTGCTGTCGGAGATCACCAAGGCCTGGCTGCTCTACCTGGGCCTGATCTTCCTCTTCATGGTCATGTACGCGCCGGGCGGCATCGCCAGCCTGATCATGATGAACCTGCGCGTGGCCAGCTTCGGCTTCCTGCGCAAGCTCTGGGTCAGCTACCTGGGCCTGGCCCTGGCAGCGCTCACGCTCTTGCTGGGCGCGGCCGTGATGATCGAGATGGTCTACCACCTGCAGATGAACCTGTCCTTGGGCCCGGAGTTGCGCTTCATCGGCATTCCGCTCAACGCGCACGATCCCGACCACTGGTTCGGCGGCGCCTTTGTCATGTTGACCGGCCTGGGCCTGTTCGAACTCTGCCGTCGCCACTACGTCCACGAGTGGGGCAAGATCCAGGAAGACATCGAGAAGGAAATCAAGCGGAGGGAAGCGCTGTGAGCGGCCAACAGAACATGAACAGCCCCTACGCGCTGGAGCTGAAAGACCTGCGCAAGAGCTTCGGCAAGACCGAGATCATCCGCGGCGTCGACCTGGCCGTGAAGCCCGGTGAGCGCGTGGCCGTGATCGGCCCCAACGGCGCCG
>DNQP01000226.1:904-1981 GCA_003500955.1 Curvibacter sp.
GGCCCCAACGGCGCCGGCAAGTCCACGCTGTTCAACCTGATCAGCGGGCGCTTCGGCCCCACGAGCGGAGAGATCGTCCTCAACGGTCGGCGCATCGACGGCATGAAGCCCTACGAAATCAACCGCATGGGGCTGGCGCGCAGCTTCCAGATCACCAACATCTTCCCCAAGCTCAGCGTGTTCGAGAACCTGCGCTGCGCCGTGCTCTGGAGCCTGGGCTACCGCTACACCTTCTTCAAGTTCCTGGCGGACCTGGAAGACGCCAACGACCGCACCGAGGAACTGCTGGAAATGATTCGGCTCGACAAGAAGCGCGACGTGCAGGCCATGAACCTGACCTACGCCGAGCAGCGTGCGCTGGAGATCGGCATCACCATCGCCGGCGGTGCCAGCGTGATCCTGCTCGACGAGCCCACGGCCGGCATGAGCAAGAGCGAGACCACGCGTTTCATCAAGCTGATCCGCGAGGTCACCGAGGGCAAGACCCTGCTGACGGTGGAGCATGACATGGGTGTGGTCTTCGGCCTGGCCGACCGCATCGCCGTGGTGGTCTATGGCGAGCTGCTGGCCTTCGACACGCCGGAAGCGGTGCGCGCCAATGCGCGCGTGCAGGAAGCGTATCTGGGCTCGGTCGTGGCCGAGTCGCAGGCGGGAGGACATTGAAGTGACGGCGATGCTGAAAGTTGAGGGGCTGCACGCCTTTTACGGCAAGAGCCATGTGCTGCATGGCGTGCATTTCGAGGTGCATGCGGGCGAGATCGTGGCCCTGCTGGGGCGCAACGGCTCGGGCCGCTCCACCACGGCCAAGGCCGTCATGGGCATGGTGGACTGTGCGGGCAGCGTGCGCTGGAAGGGCGAGGAATTGCAAGGCCGCAAGGCCTTCGAGATCGCGCACCGCGGCATCGGCTATGTACCCGAGAACCGCGACATCTTCCCCAAGCTCACCGTGCACCAGAACCTGATGCTGGGTGAGAAGGGCAGGGGCCAGCAGAGCCGCTGGAGTTTCGACGACATGTACCAGATGTTCCCGCGGCTCAAGGAGCGCCAGCACACCGAAGCCGGCGTGATGTCGGGCGG
>DNQP01000226.1:2176-6801 GCA_003500955.1 Curvibacter sp.
CGTGCACCAGAACCTGATGCTCGGCCAGAAGGGCAGTGGCAAGAACAGCCGCTGGTCGTTCGACGACATGTACGAGATGTTCCCGCGCCTCAAGGAACGCCAGCACACCGAGGCCGGCGTGCTGTCCGGCGGCGAGCAGCAGATGCTGACCCTGTGCCGCACACTGATGGGCGACCCCGATCTGATCATCATCGACGAGCCCACCGAGGGCCTCGCGCCGAAAATCGTGGAACTGGTGGGCGAGTACCTGAAGAAGCTCAAGGACCGGGGCATCTCGGTCCTGCTGATCGAGCAGAAGCTCACCATCGCCATGGCCATTTCCGACCGGACCCTGGTCATGGGCCACGGCAGCATCGTGTTCGAAGGCACCCCCGAGGCCTTGCGCAACGACAGCTACACCCGCAAGGAGTGGCTGGAAGTTTGAGCCGTGCCGCCGCGCAGGCGGCACGCTTGTCCCTGCGGTGACAAACCGGCATTGCACCGCAGCATCTAGTCAGTACAATCAAAAATAGAACGATCGTTCGATTTTTGGAACCACCCGAGGAACGCAAGCATGAGCGCTGAATACAAGGTGCAGGGCGACATCGCCGTGATCACGCTGAACAACCCGCCGGTCAACGGCCTGGGTTACGACACCCGCAAGGGCATCACCGAAGCGCTGGCCCAGGCCAACGCCGACGCCAAGGTCAAGGCCGTGGTGCTCACGGGTGCGGGCAAGGCCTTCTCGGGCGGCGCCGACATCAAGGAATTCGGCTCCCCCAAGGCTTTGGCCGAGCCCAATCTGCTCAGCGTCATCCTGGCCATCGAGAAGTCGACCAAGCCGGTGGTCGCTGCCGTGCACAGCGTGGCCATGGGCGGCGGCCTGGAGCTGGCGCTGGGCTGCCATTACCGCGTCGGCGCGCCTGGCTGCAAGGTGGCGCTGCCCGAGGTCAAGCTGGGTCTGATCCCCGGTGCCGGCGGGACCCAGCGTCTGCCGCGCGTGCTGGGTGTGGAAGCCGCGCTCAACATGATCGTCAGCGGCGAGCCCGTGCCGGCTGAGATGCTGGCCCAGCTTCCGGGTCAGAAACTGTTCGACAAGATGGCCGCCTCGGCCGAGTCCCTGATGGACGAAGCCTTTGCGCTGGCCCGTGAAAAGGCCGAGGTGCGCCCGCTGCCCCTGGTGCGCGAGCTGCCTTGCAAGCACCCCAAGGGTGACGCCTACTTCCAGTTCGCCCGCAATATGGTGGGTGGACAGAGCCGGAACTTCCCGGCGCCCCTCAAGTGCGTGGACGCCGTGGAGGCCGCGACCAAGAAGAAGTTCGACGACGGCCTGGCCTACGAGCGCGAGATCTTCATCAACCTGATGTGGACCCCCGAGTGCCGCGCGCTGCGCCACATCTTCGCCGCCGAGCGCGCCGCCTCCAAGATCCCCGACGTACCGGAAGACACGCCCAAGCGCGAGATCAAGTCGGTCGCCGTGATCGGCGCCGGCACCATGGGCGGCGGCATCACCATGAACTTCCTCAATGCCGGCATCCCCGTCAAGATGCTGGAGATGAAGCAGGAGGCGCTGGACCGCGGCATCGCCACCATCCGCAAGAACTACGAAGCCCAGGTCGGCAAGGGCAAGCTCAAGCAGGACAAGTACGAGCAGCGCATGGGCCTGCTGTCCACCACGCTGAGCTACGACGACATCCGGGACGCGGACCTCGTGATCGAGGCCGTGTTCGAGGAGATGGGCGTGAAGGAGAAGGTCTTCAAGGAGCTGGACCGCGTGATGAAGCCCGGTGCCATCCTGGCCTCCAACACCTCCACGCTGGACGTGAACAAGATCGCCTCCTTCACGAAGCGCCCGCAGGACGTGGTGGGCCTGCATTTCTTCAGTCCCGCCAACGTCATGAAGCTGCTCGAAGTGGTGCGCGGCGAGAAGACGGCCAAGGACGTGCTGGCCACGGTGATGGCCATGGCCAAGACCATCAAGAAGACCGCGGTGGTCTCGGGCGTCTGCGACGGCTTCATCGGCAACCGCATGATCGAGCAGTACAGCCGCCAGGCCGGCTTCCTGCTGGAGGAGGGTTGCACCCCGGAGCAGGTGGACAAGGCGGTCGAGAAGTTCGGCTTCGCCATGGGCCCCTTCCGCATGGGCGACCTCGCGGGCAACGACATCGGCTGGGCCATCCGCAAGCGTCGCTACGTCGAAAAGCCGGGCATGAAGTACAGCAAGACCGCCGATCTGCTGTGCGAGCTGGGCCGCTACGGTCAGAAGACCGGCGCCGGCTGGTACGACTACAAGCCGGGCAAGCGCGATGCCATCCCCAGCCAGCTCGTGGTGGACATGATCGAGAAGCACCGCAAGGATCTGGGCATCACCCCGCGCAAGATCAGCGACGAGGAGATCGTGCAGCGCCTGGTCTACGCCCTGGTCAACGAGGCCGCCCACATCCTGGAGGAGGGCATCGCCTCGCGCGCCAGCGACATCGACATGGTCTACCTCACGGGCTATGGCTTCCCCATCCACCGCGGCGGCCCCATGCAGTACGCCGACACCGTGGGCCTGTTCAATGTGGTGCAGAGCATGCAGCGCTTCGCGCGCAACCCGCTGGACGACGCCCAGTTCTGGCAGCCCGCGCCGCTGCTGGCCCGGCTGGTGGCCGAGGGCAAGAGCTTCAACCAGGTGGGCTGAAGCAGGACGGCAAGCGTGATGAATCGCGCAAATATCCTGCGGCGCCTCCTGCTGATCCTTGTGGTGCTGCTGCTGGGCCTGGTCGCCGTCGTCGCCGGCAAGACCCTGCTCACGCCCTCGCGCCAGGTACCCGTGCAGACCATCACGCCGGTGGCGGTGGACGCGACCCAGGCCGCCGCCCGTCTGGGCGCGGCCGTGCGCTTCCGGACCATCTCCAGCGACACCGATCCGAACCTCAGCAAGGACGAGTTCGAGAAATTCCATGCCTATCTGGCCCGGACCTTCCCGCGCGTGCACACGCAGCTCCAGCGTGAAGTGGTGGGTGGTCTCTCGCTGCTCTACACCTGGACCGGCAGCGATCCGAAAGCTGCGCCCATCGCGCTGATGGCCCACCAAGACGTGGTGCCCATCGCGCCCGGCACCGAAGGCCGGTGGCAGGTGCCGCCCTTCGCGGGCGAGGTGCGTGACGGCTACATCTGGGGTCGCGGCGCCTGGGACAACAAGGGCAACCTGATGTCGCAGATGGAGGCCATCGAGATGCTGCTGGCTGGCGGCTTCCAGCCACGCCAGACGGTCTACCTGATCGCCGGTGCGGACGAGGAGGTGGGCGGGCGCCGTGGCGCCCTGGCCATCGCCGCCTTGCTCAAGTCCCGTGGCGTCTCGCTGGACTTCGTGCTCGACGAAGGCCTGCTGGTCACCGAAGGGGTGCTGGCCGGCCTGTCCCAGCCCACGGCCCTGATCGGGATCGCCGAAAAAGGCTACGCCAGCTATGTGCTGAGCGTGGACGCCACGCCCGGCCATTCCTCCATGCCGCCCAAGCACAGCGCCATCGGCATGCTCAGCGGCGCGCTGGCGCGGCTGGAGGACAAACAGATGCCGGCGGCCATCCGCGGCGTGGCGCTGGACATGTTCGAGACCCTGGCACCCGAGATGCAGGGCGTGAACCGCGTCCTGCTGTCCAATCTCTGGCTGTTCCGCCCCGTGGTCCAGGCCCAGCTCGAAAAGAGCCCGAGCAGCAACGCCATGCTGCGTACCACGACGGCACTGACCATCGTGCAGGCCGGCAACAAGGAAAACGTGCTGCCCGGTCGGGCCGAGGCCGTGGTCAACTTCCGCCTCTTGCCCGGCGACGGTCTGGACGAGGTCCACGACCATGTCCACCATGCGGTGGCCGACGAGCGCGTGAAAGTCGAGCCGCGCGACGCAGACAAGAACAACGAGGCCTCTCCCGTGTCCCCGATCGACAGTCCGTCCTACCGCCAGCTCGCACGCACCGTGCGCGAGACCTTCCCGGGCGCGATCGTCGCGCCGGGCCTGATGATCGCCGCCACCGACTCGCGCCATTTCACCGGCCTGTCGCGCCACATCTACCGCTTCTCGCCGGTGCGCGCCAAGCCCGAGGATCTGAGCCGCTTCCACGGCACGAACGAACGCATTTCGGTGGCCAACTACGTGGAAGCCATCCAGTTCTACCACCAGCTGCTGCGCAACACCACCCAGCTGGCCGCCCCCCACAACTGAAAGAGAGAGACAGCATCATGAGCAAAGCCGTCATCGTTTCCACCGCCCGCACGCCCCTGGCCAAGAGCTGGAAAGGCGCCTTCAACATGACCCATGGCGCCACCCTGGGTGGCCACGCGGTCAGGCACGCCATCGAGCGTGCCGGCATCGAGGCCGCCGAGGTCGACGACGTGATCATGGGCTGCGCCACGCCTGAGGGCGCCACCGGCTCCAACATCGCGCGCCAGATCGCGCTGGCCGCGGGCTGCCCTGTGACCGTGTCAGGCATGACCATCAACCGCTTCTGCTCCTCGGGTCTGCAGACCATCGCCACCGCGGCCCAGCGCATCATCGCAGGCGAGGGCGAGGTCTACGTGGCCGGCGGCGTGGAGAGCATCTCCTGCGTGCAGAACGAGGCCAACACCCATATGCTGCGCGACCCGGAGCTGATGAAGGCCAAGCC
>DNQP01000159.1 GCA_003500955.1 Curvibacter sp.
TCGGAAAAATACTAAACACGTTCACCAGGAGTCGCCTCATGTCCCAACTCACCCTCACCCTCGCCATCGCCCGTGACCTGATCGACCAGGCCACGGCGTACGCCACCCAGAACTTCAAGAAGCCCGTCTGCGTCTCAATCTGTGACGCCACCGGCCTGCTGCTGGCCTTTGTGCGCATGGACGGCGCGCCGGTGCGCAGCGTGGCGATCTCCCAGGGCAAGGCTTACAGCGCGGCGCGCATGGGCGTGACCACGCAGGCCGTGCTGGAGCGCCTGCACCGCGAGCACATCGAGATCGGCTATTTCTGCGACCCGCTGCTCACGGCCCTGCCCGGCGGCTCGCCGCTCAAGGACAAGGACGGCGTGCTGCGCGGCGCCATCGGCGTCAGTGGCCTCACGTCCGCAGAAGACCAGCAGGTCACCGACTTCATTGCCAGCAAGTTCGCCGCATGAAACAGGTCCGTTTGCCTTCGGGTGAACTCGTGCCGGCCCTGGGCCAGGGCAGCTGGTACATGGGCGAAGACCGCGGCGCACGCAAGCAGGAAATCGCGGCCCTGCAGCTCGGCCTGGGCCTGGGCTTGACGTTGATCGACACGGCCGAGATGTATGCCGAGGGTGGCGCCGAAGAGGTGGTGGGGGAGGCCATCGCGGGTCGCCGCGACGAAGTGTTTCTGGTCAGCAAGGTCTATCCGCACAATGCCTCGCGACTGGGTGTGGCGGCGGCCTGCGAGCGCAGCCTCAAGCGCCTCAAGACCGACCGCATCGACCTTTACCTGCTGCACTGGCGCGGCCAACACCCGCTGGCCGAGACCGTGGCCGGCTTCGAGGCCCTGCAGCGCGCGGGCAAGATCCGTCACTGGGGCGTGAGCAATCTCGATCTGGACGATATGCGCGAGCTCGCGGCCGTGCCCGGCGGCGGGGGGTGTGCGGCCAACCAGCTGCTCTACAACCTGAGCCGCCGTGGCATTGAGTGGGATCTGCTGCCCTGGCTGCGCGAGCGCGGCGTGCCGGTCATGGCCTACTCGCCCATCGAGCAGGCGCGCCTGCTGCGCCAGCCGGAGCTCAAGGATTTCGCGCGCCGCCACGGCATGACACCCGCCCAGGCCGCGTTGGCCTGGTTGCTGGGGCAGGAAGGCGTGATTGCCATCCCCAAGTCGGCCAGTGCCGCCCATGTGCGCGAGAACGCCGCCGCCCGAGACATCGTGCTGGAGGCGGCCCAGCGCGCCGAGCTCGACCGGCTGTTCGCCCCGCCCCGTGGACCTTCGGTGCTGGAAATGCTCTGAGACAATCGGAGCCATGTCTCTTCAGAAAATCCTGATTCCTATCGGCGCTGTGGCGCTCGTCGTTGCCGGTTACCGGGGCGCGGGTTGGGGCGGCGTGGCTTTTGCCGTGGGCGCGCTCATGCTCTGGCTGATGCTGCATTTCACCCGCCTCATGACCATCCTCAAGCGCGCGGCCAACATGCCCCTGGGCTATGTGGGCAGCGCCGTGATGCTGCAGGCCAAGCTCAAGCCCAAGATGACGCTGATGCACGTGATCGCCATGACGCGCTCGCTGGGCGTGCAGCTCAGCCCGCCGGACACCCAGCCCGAGCAGTTCCGCTGGACCGATCCCTCGGACGCTTCGGTCACCTGCGATTTCCTCGACGGCAAGCTGGTGCGCTGGGAATTCCGCCGCCCCGAGCCCCCGGTCGATGCCGGGCTGACCACCCGGCCGGGCCTGCCGCCAGCCCCGTAAAATCTCCGTTTTACGCCCGTTTTGCGGGCTCCCACCAACCAGGAAAGAACGAATGAGCCCCCTACCGACCTCGATGTCCGACCGCGACGGCAAAATCTGGATGGACGGCCAACTGGTGGAATGGCGCGACGCCAAGATCCACGTGCTGAGCCACACCCTGCACTACGGCTGCGGCGCCTTCGAGGGCGTGCGGGCTTACAACACCGTCAACGGCACCGCCATCTTCCGCCTGCAGGAGCACACCGAGCGCCTGTTCAACAGCGCCAAGATCCTGCGCATGAAGATCCCGTTCACGATGGAGCAGGTCAACGAGGCGCAGAAGGACGTGGTGCGCGCCAACAAGCTCGAGAGCTGCTACCTGCGCCCGCTGACCTGGATCGGTGACAAGAAGCTGGGTGTCTCGCCCAAGGGCAACACCATCCACCTGATGGTCGCGGCCTGGGCCTGGGGCGCCTACCTGGGCGAAGAGGGTCTGAAGCGCGGCATCCGCGTCAAGACCAGCAGCTACACGCGCCACCACGTCAACATCACCATGACGCAGGCCAAGGCCGTGAGCAACTACACCAACTCCATCCTGGCGAACATGGAAGCCACGGACGAGGGCTACGACGAGGCCCTGCTGCTCGACTCCTCCGGTTTTGTCTCCGAAGGCGCGGGCGAGAACCTCTTCATCATCAAGAACGGCGTGATCTACACGCCCGATCTCTCGGCTGGCGCGCTCAACGGCATCACGCGCAACACCGTCTTCCACATCGCCAAGGACCTGGGCCTGGAGATCGTGCAAAAGCGCATCACGCGCGACGAGGTCTACATCGCCGACGA
>DNQP01000282.1:0-27555 GCA_003500955.1 Curvibacter sp.
CCAACCAGCTGCCCCAGGGCGTGCTCCGACTGATCCAGTAACAAGAAGAAAGCAAGGGCTCACGTAGGAACAAGCGCAAGAGTCCCCAGCAGCAGGCTGGCGCCGGTCACGGCGCCAGCCTTTCTGTCGTGGTGTGGGCAGGTCTCAAGTTCCACTCCTTTCCGCCGATAACCGAGAGAAGCGGAAATATGGTCTTTTCGCCCCTCTGATCAGGCTGACAGAAGAGGGGGATGCATCAATAATTCCGGGTACTGGATGCCGGGATGACCGGCTTGGAGTCACTATGGCTACGATTTCATCGCTGGGCGTCGGCAGCGGGCTGGACATCAAGAACATCGTCGCGCAGCTCGTCGCCCTGGAGAAGAAGCCGCTCGACAAGCTCAAGCTCGACGCCGCCGCCACCCAGACCAAGATCACCACCTTCGGCCAGATCAAGTCGCTGGTCTCCACCCTGCAGGATGCCGTGGGCAGGCTCACCAGCGTGACCGGCTGGAATGCGGTCTCCGCCACCTCGTCGAACAAGGACTACGTCAGTGCCAGTGCCATCGGCGGCACGCAGGCCACGAGTTTCAGCGTCGAAGTTCAGAGTCTGGCCCGGGCGCGTGCCACGGCGTCCCAGTCCCTGCCCGCAGGCGCGGCGCTGGGCCAAGGCACGCTCACCCTCACGGTCAATGGCACGGCCGTGAACATCGAGGTCGGGGCTGCCGATACGCTGGCCGGCATCGCCGGCAAGATCAACGGCTCGGCCGCCGGGGTGACGGCGACCATCCTCAACGACGGTGCGGGCGAGCGCTTGTTGCTGACCAGCAAGGCCACCGGCCTGAGTGGCGCCTTCGCGCTCACGGTCAGTGATGTGGACGGCAACAACGCCGACGACCTGGGCCTGTCGCGCCTGCTGTTCAACACCACCGAGACCAAGACGGCTGCCGACGCCCAGGCCACGATCAACAACATCCCGGTGACCTCGTCCACCAATACCTTCACCAATGTGGTGTCGGGTGTGACCCTCACGGCGGCCAAGGAGACGGAGGCGGGCAAGCCCGTGACGATCACGGTGGCGCCTGACAGTTCGGCGGTGAAGGCCAACATCGAAGCCTTCGTCAAGGCCTACAACGACATCAACGGTGTGCTCAACGAGGCGACCAAGTTTGACCAGGCCACGGGAGTGGGAGGGCTGTTGCAAGGCGACAGCACCACACTGTCCTTGCAGAACGCCCTGCGCGCCGCGGTCCAGTCCGTGACCAGCGGCGGGACCTTCAGCCGCCTGAGCGACATCGGCATCAGCGCCCAGCGGGGAGGCAACCTGGAGATCAATTCGACCAAGCTGTCCAAGGCGCTGGAGCAGCCCGATGCACTCAAGACCTTGTTCAGCAGCACGGGAACCGGCAGCGCCGAGGGCATCGCGGTGCGGCTCAAGAAGGTCACGACGGCCCTGCTGGCGACCGACGGTTTCTTCAAACGCAAGGACGACAGCCTGAACCGCGTGCTCGACGACAACGCCAAGGATCAGGAGCGCGTGAACAACAAGGTCAGTCGCATCGAGACGCAGTTGAATCGCAAGTACAGCGCGCTGGATTCGCAGCTGTCGAGCCTGAACGCGCTCAACAACTACCTGTCACAGCAAATTAGCCAGTGGAACAAGTCCAACTCCTGAGATCGGGCGCCTTCATTTTCGAGGCAGACGCGCCGATATAGAGTCAGAGCACCGAAGAACTGACCGAGGACCGACTCCCCATGTACCAGACCGCCAGCCGTCCCCGCGCCGATGCCTACCGCCGCATCGGTGTCGAGACCAGCATGCACACCATCGATCAGCACCAGATCATCGTCCTGCTGTACGACGGTCTGCTGCAGGAGATCGCACGTGCGCGCGGCGCCCTGTCGCGGCAGGATGTGGCAGGCAAGTGCGACGCCATTACCCGCGCGCTGCGCATCCTGGAAGAGGGTCTGATCACCGGCCTGGACATGGTGGATGGCGGCGAGATTGCACAGAACCTGAACGCGCTCTACCACTACTGCGTGCAGCAGCTGGTGATGGCCAACGCCCGCAATGACGACGCCCTGCTGCGGGAAGTGCATGGCCTGATCGATTCCATCGCCCAGGGCTGGAAAGCCATCAAGCAGCCCGGCCAGGGCGCGGGAGCCTGACCATGCCGCAGATGCTCATCGACTATTACAAGGCCATCGAGGACAGCAGCACGCGCATGCTCGAGGCGGCCCGTGCCAAGGATCTGGAGACCGTGATGCGTTACGAAGGTGTGTGCGCCGTGCTCATCGAGCAGCTGCGTTTCCGCTCCCGCGAAGAGGAACTGCGCCCCGAGGAACGCAGCGAGAAGGCGCGCATCATGCAGCGCATCCTGCGCAACGACGCCGAGATCCGCCACCTGACCGAACCCTGGCTCGGCCATCTCGAAGAGATGATGGACGGGAAACCACGGACCTTGCACTGAGGGTTTTGAAGCCTGCCGCCAGGCCGTAGCGAGCGGATCGAGGGCAAGGCGGACGGAGCGCAGGAACCGGAACGTACTTCCTGTACGTGAGGATTCCGACAACGAAGTTGCGGTGTAGGCTAACTTTTACAAGGCGAGAGTTAAGCGCAGCGGCCGGAGCCAACACCGCCCAACGCGGCCATCGGTTCGCGCAGTAGGCCCTAAACCTGCATGTTCATGATGTCGGTGTAGGCTTGCACCATCCGATTGCGGACGTGGAGTGTGGCCTGAAAGCCGATCTGGGCTTTCTGGATGGCCACCATGGTCTCTTCCAGGCTGACCTTGGGGTTTTCCATCTGCACCTGCTTCTGCAGGGTGGTGGCGAAGTTCTGGGCCTGGCTCACTGATTGCAGAGCGGCTTTGAACTCCCCGGGAAAGCCCTTGTCGCCCACGCCTGCAGCACCGGCTTTGGCGGCCAGGCCCGGGCGCACGGCGGTGGGCATCGTGGTGGGGGTGAGTCGCAGATCCATGGGGCTGTTCCGGGGCAAAGGTGTTGAGAGGGATGCTAGTCCCCGCCTTCCGGACCTTTAGCGGGAAAAGGCGGGGAAAAGCGCGCCTTTTCCTCCTAATGTTTTGGGGGGTAGCCAGAATAATCCGCTGCATGGGCGCCAGAAACTGCGCCCCTAAGTACCGGAACCCACCATGGCTGAAGCTGCTGCGATTCCCTTGACCCCGAACCCCACCCTGGGGCAACGCTTTTCCTCGCTCAACCAGGGGCAGGTGCTGCGTCTGGCGCTGGGCGTGGCGCTGTTCGTGGTGATTGCCATCATCGGCCTGGTCATGGGGCGTCAGGCCGAATGGCGCGTGCTGTACGCCAATCTGTCGGACAAGGACGGCGGCGCCATCATCGCCCAGCTGTCCCAGATGAACGTGCCCTACAAGCACACCGAGGGCGGCCAGGCCATCCTGGTGCCGGCCGACAAGGTGCACGACACGCGTCTGCGCCTGGCGTCGCAGGGCCTGCCCAAGGGCTCGGTCGCCGGCTTTGAGCTGATGGAGAACAGCCGCTTCGGCATCACCCAGTTCCAGGAGCGGGTCAGCTTCCAGCGCGGCCTGGAGGGCGAGCTCACGCGCTCCATCCAGGCCCTGTCCTCGGTGCAGAGTGCGCGCGTGCACCTGGCCCTGCCCAACCAGAACGGCTTCTTCCGCGAGCAGCAGAAGCCTTCGGCCTCGGTGCTGCTGAGCCTGCATCCGGGCCGTCCGCTGGACCGCAGCCAGATCGCCGGCATCGTGCACCTGGTGTCCTCCAGCGTGCCCGAGATGAGGCCCGAGGCGGTCAGTGTGCTCGACGACACGGGCAAGCTGCTGTCCCAGACCGGCAGCGGACCGGATGGCGTGGCCGGCGGCGCCGACAGCCAGCAGCTGCAGTATGTGCAGCAGATCGAGGCCCTATATCGTCAGCGCATCCTCGACATCCTGGAGCCCGTGGTCGGGCGCCAGAACGTCAAGGCCCAGGTCACGGCCGAGGTCGACTTCTCGCAGAGCGAGCAGACCTCCGAAGTGCACAAGCCCAACCAGACACCGGACGCCGGCACCATCCGCAGCCAGCAGCTGCTCGAGAGCAGCAACCCCGGCCCGGCCGGTCCTTCGGGCGTGCCCGGCGCCGTGAGCAACCAGCCGCCCGGCCCCAACGCCGCACCCGTCAACGCCCCGGCCCAGGCCCTGGCGCCCGGTGCCCCCGGTGCAGCGGCCGCCGGGGCTGCGGCTGCGCCCGTGAGCACGCGGCGCGAATCCATCATCAACTACGAGGTCGACAAGACGGTGCGTGTGGTGCGCGCCGGCAGCGGCGTGATCAAGCGCCTGAGCGCGGCGGTGGTGGTCAACCACCGCAGCGAGACCGATGCCAAGGGCAAGACCACGGTGATACCCCTGTCCGAGCAGCAATTGGAGAAAATGACGGCGCTGGTGCGTGAGACCATCGGTTACAGCCAGGAACGGGGGGACTCCGTGAACCTCATGAATGCGCCGTTCGCCCAGGACAAGATCGACCTGCCCGAGGTGCCGCTGTGGAAGCAGCCTGAGGTGCAGGAGCTGGCGCGCAGCTTCGCCTGGCCGCTGGGCACCCTGCTGCTGGCCGTGCTGGTGCTGTTCGGCGTGATTCGCCCGGCGCTCAAGTCCCTGACCACGCCGGCCAAGAAGCGCCCGCAGCTCGACGCCATGCTGGCCGAGGAGCCGGACCGCCCGCAGCTCGAGGCGCCGGAAGACAAGCCCGCCGGTCCGACCCCGGGCGAAAAGGCCCTGGAAGACGCGCGCAAGCTCACCCGCGACAACCCCGCGGCCGTGGCTGGCATCGTCAAGGGCTGGATCAGCGGCGAAGGTCAGGGCAACGCCCTGACGATGGGATAAGACCATGGCCACACCGGATGACGGTCTGCAGGACGCCGCAGTTCTCCTGATGTCCCTGGGGGAGGAGGAGGCCGCCGAGGTCTTCAAGCATCTTTCGCCCAAGGAGGTGCAGAAGCTGGGCGAGGCGATTGCCAAGACCAAATCCATCACGCGCGAGCGCGTCGACGATGTGGTGACCAAGTTCACCAACATCGCGGCGGCGCAGAGTCTGCTGGTGTCCGACTCGGGCGACTACGTGCGCTCCGTGCTCAAGCGCGCGCTGGGCGATGACAAGGCGGCGCTGCTGATCGACCGCATCCTGCAGGGCGGCGACGTGTCCGGTATCGAGAGCCTGAAGTGGATGGACCCGCTGTCGGTGGCCGAGCTGCTGCGCAACGAACATCCGCAGATCGTGGCGGCCATCCTGGTGCATCTGGACTTCGACCAGTCGGCCGACATCCTCAAGAACCTGACCGAGCGCCAGCGCAACGAGGTCATGCTGCGCATCGCCACCATGGAGGGTATCCAGCCCACCGCGCTCAAGGACCTCAACGAGGTGCTGTTCAAGGTGCTGGCCGGCGGCGACAAGATCCGCAAGGCCTCGCTGGGCGGCATCAAGACCGCGGCCGAGATGATCAACCTCATGGGCACGGTGATCGAGGGCACGGTGCTCGAATCCATCCGCGGCCACGACCCGGACCTGGCGCAGAAGATCATGGACAAGATGTTCGTGTTCGACGACGTGATGAAGCTCGACGACAAGGCCATCCAGATGATCCTCAAGGAAGTGGCGTCCGAATCGCTCATCGTCGCGCTCAAGGGCGCCAGCCCCGAGCTGCGCGAGAAGTTCCTCGCCAACATGTCTTCGCGCGCGGCCGAGTCGCTGCGCGAGGACCTGGAGTCGCGCGGCCCCATGCGCCTGTCGGAAGTCGAGGCGCAGCAGAAGGAAATCCTCAAGATCGTGCGTCGCCTGGCCGACGAGGGCCAGATCGTCATCGGCGGTGGCGGCGACGACGCCATGGTTTGAATCTTCAGCAGCGAGACCGGACCATGCGCTCCACCACCCGTTTCATCCCTGGCGAGGAAATCGACGCCGTCTCGCGCTGGAGTTTTGCCGACGTGGACGCCACGGCCATGCTGCTGGAGCAGCAGACGCGCGAGCGCGAACTCAACGAGCACCTGGAGGGTGCGCGCCAGCAGGCCCACGCAGATGGCTATGCCCAGGGCTTCGAGCAGGGCCGCGCCCAGACCCTGATGGGTGCGCAGAAGCAGATCAGCGACTATATCGCCGGCCAGGGCCGCGAAACCGCGCAGCAGTTCGGCGCGCTGGTCGAATCCGCCCGTGCGCAGCTGGAGGCGGCCGAGCAGATGGCCGGCCAGGCCGTGCTGGAGCTGGCCTGCGAGCTGGCGCGCCAGGTGCTGCGCCATGAAATCGCGAGCAACCCCAATGTGCTCTTGCCCGTGATCCGCGAGGCCCTGGGCCAGCTGTTCTCGGACAGCAAGGCGGTGCAGATCAAGCTGCACCCGCTGGACCTCGATGTGCTGCAGGACGCGCTGCACGAGGAATACCCCAATCTGCCGCTGACCCTGCAGCCCGACCCCAGTCTTACGCGCGGGGGCTGCCTGGTCGAATCGGCCGGCACCGTCATCGACGGCCGGCTGGAAAAGCGCTGGGCCCGTGCCATCGGCCGCCTGGGCCAGAACCTGAGCTGGGAGGAGGGCGGCGATGAGCAGCCCTGAGCCCGGCGCGCGCTGGCGCGATTTCCTTGACACGGCACGCCAGCAGGCGGCGGCGCCGCAGAGCACGCTGGAAGCCGGCGGCACGCTCACGCGCCTGACGGGCCTGGTGCTCGAAGCCGTGGGCATCCGCGCGCCCGTGGGCTCGCAGTGCCTGATCAGCCAGGGCAAGCAGACGCCGGTGCTGGCCGAGGTCGTGGGGTTCTCAGGCGATCGCGCCTACCTCATGCCGGCCGGCGATGTGCAGGGCCTGTCCAGCGGGGCGAGCGTGGTACCGACGGCGCCCTATGTGGCGACACCGCGCCTGGGGGATGGCCCGCAGACCCAGCCCGCCGTGTATGCCCAGGGCCAGCTGCGCCTGCCGCTGGGTGAGGGTCTGCTGGGCCGCGTGGTGGACGCCCACGGCGAGCCCATGGACCGGCGCGGCCCCCTGATCAATGTGGTGTCCCGCCCGCTGGACCGCAGCCCCATCAACGCCATGGACCGCGCGCCCGTGCGCGATGCGCTGGACACCGGCGTGCGCTCCATCAATGCCCTGCTCACGGTCGGACGCGGCCAGCGCCTGGGCCTGTTCGCCGGCGCCGGCGTGGGCAAGAGCGTGCTGCTGGGCATGATGGCGCGCTACACCCAGGCCGATGTCATCGTCGTCGGCCTGATCGGCGAGCGCGGCCGTGAAGTCAAGGAATTCATCGAGGACATCCTGGGCGAGGAAGGGCGCGCGCGTTCCGTCGTCGTGGCCGCGCCAGCCGACTCGCCCCCGCTGCTGCGCATGCAGGCGGCCAGCTATGCCACGGGCGTGGCCGAATACTTCCGCGACCGGGGCCAGCACGTGCTGCTGCTCATGGATTCGCTCACCCGCTACGCCATGGCGCAGCGTGAGATCGCGCTGGCCGTGGGCGAGCCACCGGCCACCAAGGGCTACCCGCCGTCGTGCTTCGCGCGTCTGCCGCAGCTGGTGGAGCGCAGCGGCAACGGCCTCAACGGCGTGGGCTCGATCACCGCCTTCTACACCGTGCTGGCCGAGGGCGACGACCAGCAGGACCCGATCGCCGATGCCGCACGGGCCATCCTGGACGGGCACATCGTGCTCACGCGCGCCCTGGCCGAGGCCGGCCATTACCCGGCGATCGACATTGCACAGTCGGCCTCGCGCGTGATGCACAACGTGGTGAGCCGCGAACATTTCGAGCTGGCGCGCCAGTTCCGCGCCATCGCCTCGCGCTACGAGCGCGGGCGCGACCTGGTGCAGATCGGCGCCTATGTGCATGGCTCCGACCCGGCGCTCGACGAGGCCATCCGCCTGCACGGCCCCATGAGCGAATTCCTGCGCCAGGACATGTACGCCGGCGCCAGCTTCGCCGACAGCCTCAAGGCCATGGGCGAGGCCATCCAGCGTGAGGAGGCCTTCCCATGAGACCGCAGGCTGAGACGCCCCGGAGCTTGCCATGTCGGCACTGAAGAGCCTGGCCCTGGCCATCGAGGTGGCCGAGCGCGCCCGTGACCAGGCCGACCAGGCCTGGCAGCAGGCGCGCCGCGGCGTGCAGTTCGCCCGCGGGCAACTCGAGCAACTCGAAAGCTATGCCGCCGACACCGAGGCCCGCTGGGCCACGGCCGCCGCCGTCACGGTGAGTGCCGAGCTGATGCAGCACCACCAGCACTTCATGCAGCGCCTGCGCCATGCGGCCGGTCTGCAAAGCGGCGTGGTCAGCGACCTGGAACGCCAGGCCGAGGCCGCGCGCCTGCAGCGGGTGCAGCAGGAAGTGCGGCTCAAGGCCCTCCAGCAGCTGCTGGAAAAGAAGCTGGCGGCGCGCGCGCAGCTGGAGGCCCGGCGGGAACAGAAACAGATGGATGAACTGGCGGTCCTCGCCTACACCCGCGGCGGCGCGTCGGCGCGCCGCATGACTGGAGAAACCCTATGAGCGTAGAACACTCTGTGAGCACGGGCGCGCCCAAGGCCGCCCATGGCATGGCTGGCGCAGCTGCCGCCCGCAAGCCTGGCGGCACGGCCGAGGCCGGCGGTTTCGCCGCCTTGCTGATGAGCCTGGGCGCCGATGAACTGCCGCTCGATGCGGCTGCGGGCCTGCAGCTGTCGCAAGACCAGGCTGGCCAGCCCGCCGCCGACGGCGATGACGCCGTGTCGCTGGCGCCCGAGGCCGCGCAGCCCCTGGGCGAGCCGCTGGTACTGCCCGCGCCACCGGCCCCGCCGTCGACCGAACAGATCCGGCTGACGCCGACACCGGCTGCAGCAGACGGCGCGGTGGTCTCCGGGCTGACGACGGGTGCGCGCGCCAAAAGCGATGTATCGGCCTTGCCGGCCGACACCTCGCCGCAAACGAGGACGACCACGGATATGGTCCCGGACACCGGTCTGCCGGCAGCAGGTCCGGCCGAGCCGGTGGGTGAAGTCCAGCCGCTGCTGCGCCAGGCCGGCTGGGCCCAGCGCTTGGCCCAGCAGCGCAGCCAGGCTGCCGAAGCAGCCCGCACGGCCCCGGTCCCGCGCGGCGAGGACATCGCCGCGCGGCTGGGCTGGCAGATCACGGACGCGCCCGCGGCGCCCCAGGCCCTGCTGGCCCCAGGGCTGGGCGAGAGCAGCCTGCGGCCCTTCCTGGAACGACAGTCCGACAAGCACGGCGCCCGCCTGGGCACCGGTGAGGTGGGGGCCTGGGGCGGCGTCGCTGCGCTCGATGGGGCGCCGATGGACGTGCCGGCGGTGGCGCCGGACGCGGGCCTGACGACCGAGATGCGCGTGGCCGAGCAGGTGAGCTACCACGTGGGCCGCGGTGCGCAGAGCGCCGAGCTGGAGGTCGAGGGCATCGACGAGCGCCCTATCCATGTGAGCATCGATCTGCAGGGCCAGGACGCCCGCATCGAATTCAGGGCCGAGCAGGCGCAGACGCGCCAGGTGCTGCAGGACGCCATGCCGCATCTGCGCGAGATGCTCGAACGCGAAGGCCTGACGCTGGCGGGCATGTCCGTGGGCAGCTCGGGACCCCAGGGCGGGCAGGAGCAATCCGCCGAGCGCGGCCGTGCCGGTCTGCGCCAGGCCCGGGTCGAGGCCGGGGTCGAGGGGCCCGCGCCCGCGGCTGGCCCACGCAGCGCGCTGCCCTCGGGCCGTACGCTGGATCTCTATGTCTGAGCCGGCGCCGGGTCGTAGGCCCGGATTGGCATGGTTTTTTGCCCCTAATCGGGGTATCGTAGACAGCGACGTCCAGAATAATCGAACCCAAAGACGGACCGTGCGCGATCTCACGCGCACGGCCCGTGACCCCGCCCCTTGATGTTGAGGACCCCGCCGTGGCCACCAAATCCCCAGAGGCAGAAGCTGCCGAACCGCCCAAGAGCAAGAAGATGCTGGTCATCGTGGCGGTGCTCGCGGTGCTGGTGGTGGCGCTGGCGGGTGGCTGGTTCTACCTGAGCAAGCAGCAGGCGGCCGCACTCGACGAGGACGAAGAGGAAGAGGTCGCCGCCGTGGTCGAACCCAGCGGGCCGCCCACCTACCTGCCGCTGGACAATATGGTGGTCAATCTGGCCGACCCCGGGGGCGAGCGCGTCGCGCAGATCGGCATCACGCTGGAAATCACCAGCGCGCTGGACCTGGAGAAGGTCAAGGCCTACCTGCCCACCATCCGCAGCGATGTGCTGCTGCTGGTGTCGCAGCGCACGGCCGACGAGTTGCTGAGTCGCGAGGGCAAGGAAAAGCTGGCCGAGGATGTGCTGACCGCCGCCTCGCGGCACTTCAAGACGCCTGCGGCCAAAGGTAAGAAGAACGCCAAGGACGGCAAGAATGCCAAGAACGCCAGCAACGGCAACCCCGTGCGCGGCGTGCTGTTCTCCAGTTTCATCGTGCAGTGAACAGGCAGGGATGACGCAACCATGAGCGAATCGTTTCTTTCCCAGGAAGAAGTCGATGCCCTGCTGGAGGGCGTCACCGGCGAAAGCCAGAAATCGGTCGAGGAAGTGCCCGAGGCCGGGGAGATCCGCGCCTACAACATGTCGAGCCAGGAGCGCATCGTCCGCGGACGCATGCCGACCATGGAGATCGTCAATGAGCGCTTCGCCCGCAATCTGCGCATCGGCCTGTTCAACTTCATCCGTCGCAGTCCCGAGATTTCGGTGGGCCCGGTGCAGGTGCAGCGCTACAGCGCCTTCCTGCGCGAGCTGGCGGTGCCGACCAACTTCAACATCATGGCCATCCGCCCCCTGCGCGGCAACGGCCTGATCGTCTGCGAGCCGGCCCTGGTGTTCGGCGTGATCGACACGCTCTACGGGGGCATCGGCAAGTTCCAGACCCGCATCGAGGGGCGCGACTTCTCGGCCACCGAGCAGCGCGTGATCAACCGCCTGGTCGACGTGATCGCCGAGGAATACAAGAAGGCCTGGCGCGGCATCTACCCGCTGGAGCTGGACTACCAGCGCAGCGAGATGCAGCCGCAGTTTGCGAACATCGCCACGCCCAGCGAGATCGTCATTTCCACCAGCTTCCAGCTGGAGATCGCCGAGATCACGGGCTCCATCCATTTCTGCATGCCGTACGCGACGATGGAGCCCATCCGCGACGTGCTCTATTCGTCGACCCAGGGCGACTCGATCGAGGTCGACCGCCGCTGGGTCAATGTGCTCACGCGCGAGATCCAGGCCGCCGAGGTCACGCTGGTGGCCGAGCTGGCCCGGGCCGACGCCACCGTGGAGGAGCTGCTGGCCATGAAGCCGGGCGACTTCATCGAGCTCGAACGCCAGCCGCGCATCGAAGCCTCGGTGGACGGCGTGCCGGTGTTCGAGTGCCAGTACGGCACGCACAATGCCAAGTACGCCATCCGCATCGACAAGTGCCTGCGCGGCAATGACAGCAACTGGTTAGGGGAACGCTATGGCAGTTGAAGAAACCCAGAAGCCCGAAGACGACGGCATGGCCGACTGGGCCGAGGCCCTGCAGGAGCAGAAGGCCTCCGGCGCCGGTGACGGCCACGAGCCGGGCGGTGTGCTCAGCGGCGAGGTGCCTCGTCCCTCGGCCGGCGACGCCCCCGCAGCGGACATCAACATGGTGCTGGACATCCCGGTCCAGCTTTCGGTGGAGCTTGGCCGCACCAAGGTGCCGATCAAGCACATCCTGCAGCTCGGTCAGGGCTCGGTGGTCGAACTCGATGCACTGGCCGGCGAGCCCATGGACGTGCTGGTCAACGGCTACCTCATCGCCCAGGGCGAGGTGGTGGTGGTCAATGACAAGTTCGGCATCCGCCTGACCGATGTGGTCACGCCCTCCGAGCGTCTGCGCCGCGTGAGCCGCGGCTGAGGCGCGGTGCTGCGGCCTGGCCGCAACTGTCGCGGTCACAGGCCGCATTTTTCCCTCGTGGCCAGGCGGCCTTGACTTAAACTGCAGACCATGACGCAAACCATCGTCTCGGTTGTCCTTTTTCTGGTCATCCTGGCCTTGCTGCCGCTGGCGATCCGCTGGTACCAGCAGCGTGTCCCGGGCAACACGCCGCCGGCCGCCGCGTCCCGCATCGTCTCCACCGTGGCCGTCGGCCCTCAGCAGCGCGTCGTGACCATCGAGGTCGGACCGGAGGGTGCCCGCACCTGGCTGGTGCTGGGCGTGACGACGCAGAACATCAGCTGCCTGCACAGCGTGCCGGTGGCCGCGTCCCGGCCCAGCGCCTTTGCGTCGGCGGCCGCCGCGGCCCATGTGCCCCACGCCCCCTCGGGCGGCGGAGACGGCGCCTGATGCGCAGCCTCGCCGGCCCCCGACTGCTGCGGGCCGCGGTCCCCTTCCTTGCCCTGTCGCTGCTGATGGCGCTGCCGGCCCTGGCGCAGGAGAACGCGCCGCTGGGCGCGGCGCAGATCAACAGCACCCAGCTGCCCCTGGTGGTGGGCCAGGGCGAAGGCGGCACCAGCTATTCGGTGCCGATCCAGACCCTGCTGTTCTTCACGGCCCTGTCCTTCCTGCCGGCCATCCTGCTCATGATGACGGGCTTCACACGCATCGTGATCGTGCTGTCGCTGCTGCGCCAGGCCCTGGGTACCCAGTCGGCGCCGCCCAACCAGGTCATCATCGGCCTGTCGCTGTTCCTGACCTTCTTCGTCATGGGGCCGACCTTCGACCGCATCTATGCCGAGGCCTACCAGCCCTACACGCAGAACGCCATCAACTTCGAGCAGGCGGTGGCGCGCGCCGAGGTGCCGGTGCGCCAGTTCATGACCAAGCAGACGCGGCAGTCCGATCTGGCGTTGTTCGTCAAGCTGGCCAAGCTGGACCCGGCGACCACGGCCGAGAACGCGCCCATGCGCGTGCTGATTCCCGCTTTCGTCACGAGCGAGCTCAAGACCGCCTTCCAGATCGGCTTCCTGATCTTCATCCCCTTCCTGGTCATCGACATCGTGGTGGCCAGCGTGCTGATGTCGCTGGGCATGATGATGTTGTCGCCGGTGCTGGTGGCACTGCCCTTCAAGCTCATGCTCTTCGTGCTGGCCGATGGCTGGAACCTGCTGATCGGTTCGCTGGCGGCGAGCTTCGTCACCTAGGAGTAAGCGGTCATGAATGCACAGATGGTCCTCACGATCGGGCAGGAAGCGCTGATGACGCTGCTGCTCGTGTCCGCACCCATCCTCGGTGTGGTGCTGCTGGTCGGTTTGCTGGTCAGCCTGTTCCAGGCCATCACCCAGATCCACGAGGCGACGCTGGCCTTTGTGCCCAAGCTGATCGCCGCCATGGCCGTCTTCGCCTGGGCGGGGCCCTGGATGCTCAACATCCTGGTCGAGTACATCCGCCGAACCATCGAGGCCATCCCCGGCATCGTGCTCTAGGGTGGGCCGCGGGCGCCATGCCATGATCACCTTCAGCGAAGCCCAGATCATGGCCTGGCTCACGCCGCTGCTCTGGCCTTTCCTGCGCGTGCTGGCCGTGTTCACCGCCGCCCCCATCTTCTCCTCACGCTCCTTCCCGGTGCGTGCGCGCATCCTGCTGGCCCTGCTGGTGGCGCTCTCGGCCCAGGCCACGCTGCCACCGATGCCGGTGATCGACCTCAACGGGCCTGCGGTGCTGGGGGTGGTGATCCAGCAGGTGGGCATCGGCCTGGCCATCGGCTTCACCGTGCGCGTGGTGTTCGCGGCCTTCGAGCTGGCGGGCGAGGTGGTGGGTTTTCAGATGGGGCTGAACTTCGCGGCCTTTTTCGATCCCTCGCTCAATGGCCAGGTCAGTGCGGTGGCGCGCTTTTTCGGCTACATGGCCTCGCTGCTCTTCGTCGTGCTCAATGGCCACCTGCTGGTGCTGATGGCCGTGACGCGCAGTTTCGAGGTCTTTCCGGTCACGCAGAATTTCCTCGAGGCGCTGCGCCTGATGCGGCTCTACACCCTGGGCACCGAGCTCTTCGCCAGCGCGCTGTGGATCGCCCTCCCCATGCTGGCCCTGCTGCTGTTCACCAACCTGGCGCTGGGCATCATCTCGCGCGTGGCGCCGCAAATGAACGTGTTCGCGATCGGTTTCCCCGTCACGCTGGCCGTGGGCCTGATCGGCCTGACGGCCACGCTGCCCATGCTCGACCAGCCCTTCCAGGCGCTGCTGGAGCGCTCGATCGAAATCTTCATGGGCCGCTGACTGTTCTACGCTCCGAAACTCGTGAAGAAATCGTAGCGAGCGGCCCAAGCGCAAGGCGGACGGAGCGCAGGAACCGGAACGTACTTCAGGTACGTGAGGATTCCGAGCACTGCCCAACGCCGCGATCGGACCGCGCAGTAGATTTATTCGCGAGTTTCAGACCAGGCCGTTGCGGATGGCGTACACCGTGAGCTCCGCGTTGTTCGAGAGCTTGAGCTTTTCCAGCACGCGCGAGCGGTAGACGCTGACGGTTTTGGGGCTGAGCATCAGTTCCTCGGCGATGTCCGACAGGCGCTTGCCCGAGGCGATCTTGAGCAGGGTCTGCAGCTCGCGCTCGGACAGGCTGTCGTGCAGGGCTTCGCTGGTGGGGGTGGCCAGGTTGTCCACCAGCATCTGCGCGACGCTGGGCGTGACGTACTTGCGTCCCTGGGCGATGGTGCGTACGGCCTCGATCAGCTCGGCCGGGTTGCCGGCCTTGTTCAGATAACCCTGGGCGCCGGCGCGCAGGCAGCGGATGGCGTACTGGTCTTCCGGGAACATCGAGACCACGAGCACGCGGATCGGCGTTTCGGCCTCCTTGAGCGAGGCCAGCACCTCCAGGCCGCCGCGGCCCGGCAGGTTCAGGTCCAGCACCAGCACGTCGCAGGGCGTGGCGCGCAGCAGTTCGCGCACGTCGGAATAACTGCCAGCCTCACCCACCACCCTGATGTCCACCGCCTCCGACAGGGTGTCGCGGATGCCGCGGCGCACCACGGCGTGGTCATCGCAAAGTATCACTCGTATCATCGTGCCTCGTCCTTGGCCTGCATTGTGAGGGGTACCGACAGGGTAATGGAAGTGCCGGCCCCGGCACGGCTGCTGATGTCGAGCCAGCCGCCGGCGGTGCGCGCGCGCTCCTGCAGGCCCTTGAGCCCGAAGGCCTTGGGCTTCTGACGCGCCGAGGTCTCGATGCCCTGGCCGTTGTCGGCCACCTCCAGCGTCAGCACGCCCTCGGCGTCGGAAAGCTCCACGCGCACTTCGCTGCAGCGCGCGTGCTTGGAGATGTTGGTCAGCGCTTCCTGCGCCGTGCGATAGGCCGTGAGTTGCACGTTCTTGGCGATCTCGGGCTGGCGCAGCGCGGCGCGTACCTGGGTGCGGATGCCGGTGCGCCGCTCGAACTCCCCCGCCAGCCATTCGATCGCTGCCTGCAGGCCCTGGTCCAGGATGGCCGGGCGCAGGTTCATCATGATGCGCTGGCTGGCGCCCACGGCGTGCTGCAGCATGGCGGTGGCGGCCTGTACATGGGCCTGGGTGTCGCCGTCGGCGTGGTGGCGACCGATCCAGGACAGGTCGAACTGGATCGCGGCCAGCGAACCGCCGATGTCGTCGTGGATCTCGCGTGCGATCGCGGCGCGCTCCTGCTCGATCGAGCTTTGCAGGTGCTCGGCGAAGCGCGCCAGGCGCTGCTCGGAGGCAGCGAGTTCTTCCACCGCGCGTTCGCGTTCGCGCTTGGCCTGCTGCACCTCGATGGCGCGCTGGATCACGTGCGCGAGCTTGCCCAGGTCGTCCTTGAGCAGGTAGTCGCTCATGCCCAGCTTGATGGCGTCGACCGCGGCGGTCTCGCCGATGGCGCCCGACAGCAGGATGAAGGGCGGTGGCTGGGGGATGGCCTGCAGGGCCTGCCAGGCCTCTAGCGCGGTGAAGCCGGGCAGGTGGTAGTCCGCCAGCACGGCGTCGTAGCGGTCGGTCTGCAGGGTCTGCACGAAGGCGTCCAGACTTTCGACCCGTGTCAGCTCGCAGGCCAGGCCGGCACGCCGCAGTGTCTGCCGCACGATGGTGTGGTCCAGCGCCGAGTCTTCCAGATGCAGGAGACGGATCGGGGTGGGATGTGTGGCTGAGGGCATGCGATCGGCGGTGAGGTGACGGGTCCGACGGAGATGGGCATGGTGCGGGCGTCCCTGGAAACGTCGCAAATGTTGACGAATTCCCTCCCAATTCGGCGGAATCCTGCTACCCTACGTCCTGCAAAATTCTAATGCCGGACTGGATGGAGCAGTGAACCGATTCGCATCCTGACGTCAGACTGGAGAGACCATGCAAGCCCCCCACACCCTGCCCGCGGAACGCCCCGCCGTGCAATTGCCGGTGATGCTGGTGGCCGAGGTGCAGGACTCGTTGCTGGTGGTGGTCCATGATCTCGCGCGTCTCGACGGCTTGCTGGCACACACCATGAACAATCTCATGGAGCGTTTCACCACGGCACTCCACAATCTGGACGATCCTGCACAGGCGGGACCGGCGGCCATCGAGGAAGCGCGCAACGCCCTGCGGGCCGCGGTGACCGAGTTGCAGTTCCAGGACATGGCCTCCCAGCTCATCGTGCACACTTCCAAGGTGTTGCAGGGTTGTGCCTACCGGCTGGCGTCCGAGTCCATGGGGCAGGAAGACGGCGAGGCCGTGCCCTTCGTGGAGGAAGTGCCCGAGCGGCCCAATCCTGTCACCCAGGACGAGATGGATGCCGGCTCGATCGAGCTGTTCTGACCGCCGCACCGACGACAGACCAAGACCAACCGAACCCAGATACACGAACCGGAGCCCCCAGATGCCCACGATCCTTGCAGTGGACGATTCGCCCTCGATGCGCAAGATGGTTACCTTCACCCTGTCCGGCGCCGGCTACCAGGTGGTGGAGGCCGTCGATGGCCAGGACGCCTATGAGAAGGCGCAGCAGCAGGCCTTTGATCTGGTGCTGACCGATCAGAACATGCCGAGGCTGGACGGTCTTGGGCTGACGCGCAAGCTGCGCGAGCATCCCAATTTCAAGACCACGCCCATCCTCATGCTGACCACCGAGTCCAGCGACCTGATGAAGCAGGCCGGGCGGGCCGCCGGGGCCACCGGCTGGCTGGTCAAGCCCTTTGATCCCGCGCGCCTGCTCGAGGTCATCAAGAAAGTCATCAAGTAATCCGGTCCACCGTCCGACAAGACGCGATCACAACAGGAGATAGGTATGGCCGAGGGACATCAGGAAGGCAGTGGCGCCGGCGATGCGTTTGATCTGACCCAGTTCTATCAGATCTTCTTCGAGGAAGCGGGTGAGAATCTGGATCAGATGGAGCAGATGCTGCTCAATCTGAACCTGGAGACTGCCGATGACGAGGAGCTCAACGGCATCTTCCGCTGTGCGCACTCGGTCAAGGGCGGTGCCGCGACCTTCGGCTTCAGCGACGTGGCCGAGCTGACCCACCAGATGGAGTCGTTGCTGGATAAGCTGCGTCGCCATGAGCTGCAGCCCAATCCGCTGATGGTCGATGTGCTGCTGGAGTCGGCCGATGCCTCGCGCATGCTGCTGGCACGCCACCAGTCCGGTGACAGCAGCGAGCCGCCGTCGACGGTGGATCTGGTGCGTCGCATCAGCGAATTGGCCGCTGGCGGCATGCCCGCGGCCGCGCCCACACCGCTTGCGCCGGCTCCGGCGCCTGTGGTGGCGGCGCCGCCCCCGGCCCACGTGACCGCGCCCGCGACGTCGGCGAAACCGGGGCCACGACAGATCGAGATCCAGATGGGGCCGCTGGAGCGGCTGGACCAGGTGGATGGCGTCAAGGACCTGTTCCGCGACATCGCGGGCCTGGGCGAGATCACCGAAGTGCCGAGCGGCCGGCCCGATACGCGGATTTTCAGGGTCACGACCTCGTCAAGCAACGATGACCTCCTGGATCTGTTTGCCTTTCACGTGGCGCGCGAACAGGTCCGCATCGTGGAGCAGGCGGCACCCACCCAGGCTGCGGCTACCGCCTGGGTGGACAGACAAGACCCGCCGCCGGGCGCTCCGGTTGCTCCGGCGCCGGGTTTCGGCTTTTTTGAAGGGGCACCGGGCTCACCTCAGGGCGGCGTGGCCATGCCGACGGCCAGCGAAGCGGCGCCGGTCCTCCCCAAGGCCGGTCCGGCCAAGGCGGCGGCCAGTCCGGTGGCGGCCCAGCCCGAGGCGGCCACCATCCGCGTGGCCATCAACAAGGTGGACCAGCTGATCAACCTGGTGGGCGAGCTCGTGATCACCCAGGCCATGCTGGCGCAGAACAGCCGGGCGCTGGATCCGACGGCCAACCAGCAACTGCTGGCCGGCCTGGCAGACCTGGACCGCAACACGCGCGATCTGCAGGAATCGGTGATGTCGATCCGCATGATTCCGATGTCCATTGTGTTCAGCCGTTTCCCGCGCATGTTGCGCGATCTGGCGAGCAAGCTGGGCAAGAAGGTGGAGTTCGTCACCCAGGGTGAGGCCACCGAACTGGACAAAGGTCTGGTCGAAAAGATCACCGACCCGCTGACCCATCTGGTGCGCAACAGCTGCGATCACGGCATCGAGATGCCGGCTGACCGCATCAAGGCCGGCAAGCCCGAGACCGGCACCATCACCTTGTCGGCGGCCCACCAGGGCGGCTCCATCGTGATCGAGGTGCGCGACGACGGCCGTGGCCTTAACCGCGAGAAGATCCTCAGGAAGGCGAAGGAACGCGGCCTCGATGTGTCCGACCAGATGTCGGATGCCGATGTCTGGCAGCTGATCTTCGCGCCCGGTTTCTCCACGGCCGATGTCGTGACCGATGTCTCGGGCCGTGGTGTCGGCATGGACGTGGTGAAGAAGAACATCGCCGCGCTCAACGGCACGGTCGAGATCGATTCCTCCGAGGGCTATGGCATGCGTGTCTCGGTGCGCCTGCCCCTGACTCTGGCCATCATGGATGGCATGTCGGTGGGTGTGGGCGACGAGGTCTACATCCTGCCCTTGTCTTCGGTGGTCGAATCCTTCCAGGTCAAGGACGACGCCGTCAACACCGTGGCGCAGGGCTCGCGCCTGGTCAAGGTGCGCGACGAGTACATGCCCGTGATCGAGCTGGAAAAGGTGTTCCAGGTGCCGCGTGATGACGCCAAGTCGAGCGACATCATGGTGGTGGTCGAGGCCGAGGGCAGCCGTGTGGCGCTGCTGGTCGACGAACTGTTGGGGCAGCAGCAGGTGGTCGTGAAGAACCTCGAAACGAATTACCGCAAGGTGCAGAACGTCTCGGGCGCCACCATCCTGGGCGATGGCAAGGTGGCCCTGATCCTGGACACGAGCGCGCTGGTGCGGCGCTCACGTCATTGAGTCACAGCTGAGGAGCAGATCGGTATGAATCAAGTGGCAGAAGAAGGCAAAGTGGCGGCGGGTCCGCGCGAATACCTCACCTTCAGGCTCGACCAGGAGGAGTACGGCATCGACATCCTCAAGGTGCAGGAGATCCGGGGCTATGAAAAGCCCACGCGCATCGCCAACGCGCCGGCGTTCCTCAAGGGCGTGGTCAATCTGCGCGGCACCATCGTGCCCATCGTGGACATGCGCCTCAAATTCAACTGTGCCCAGGCGGAATACAACAGCTTCACGGTGGTGATCATCCTGAACCTGGGGCACCGGGTGGTGGGCATCGTCGTCGATTCGGTCAGTGATGTCATGGAGCTGGCGCAGGAGAACATCCAGGCAGCGCCCGAGGTGGACGCCACGATCGACGGGTCTGCCGTGGTCGGGCTGGGTTCGGTCGGCGATCGCATGCTGATTCTGCTGGACATCGAGAAGCTCATGTCCAGCGTTGACATGGGGCTGGTGTCTGCCGAGGTCTGATTCTTTTTCCCGACGTCCGAGCCTGCGTGCATGCTGACGATGGACAAGACTTCCAGAGCCACGAAGGCCGGAGCCAGCCCACCGGACACTGCCGAGATCGCCGGTGGTGATCAGCAGGCGCGCGAGTTCAGCTGGACCCAGGCCGATTTTTCCCGTGTGCAGTCGCTGATCTACCAGCGTGCCGGGATCAGCCTGCACGACGGCAAGCACGCCATGGTCTACAGCCGCTTGTCGCGGCGCCTGCGTGAGACGGGGTACCAGAGCTTTCGGGACTATCTGGGCTGGCTCGAATCCCATGACGGACCCGAGTGGCAGGAGTTCGTCAACGCCCTGACGACCAATCTGACGTCCTTTTTCCGCGAGCAGCACCATTTCGACATCCTGGCCCAGCATCTCAGATCGCGGCCTGGCCACGCCTGGAAGGTCTGGTGCAACGCCGCCAGCACGGGCGAGGAGCCCTACTCGATCATCATGACGGCGCTGGAATCCCTGGGGGCGCAGGGCAGCTTCAAGCTCTGGGCCAGTGACATCGATTCCAAGGTGCTGGCCACGGCCGCGCGCGGGGTCTATCGCAGCGAGTCGACCAAGGGGCTGGACATGGCGCGCTTGCAGCGCTTCTTCCTGCGGGGCAAGGGCAACAACGAGGGCCTGCTGCGCGTCAAGCCAGAGTTGCAGCGCACGGTGGAGTTCCTCAGCGTCAATCTGATCCGTGACGACTGGCCGTTTCGCGAGCCCTTCGACATCGTCTTCTGCCGCAACGTCATGATTTATTTTGATGGCCCGACGCAGCGCAGTGTGTTGGAGCGCATCCACCGTGTCATGAAGCCGGGTGGGTTGCTGTTCGTGGGGCACTCCGAGAATTTCAACGAATCGCGTGACCTGTTTGTGCTGCGCGGGAAGACGGTCTATGAACGCTGCTGATCGTCTGTCGTGTCACGCCACAGGGCGCCTCTGCCTGCAGGAGTCGTATGAGTGAGCTGGCGGCGTTGCGACCTGTGACCTCCGGTGGGAGCAAGGTGCTCGCGGGAGGGCGTATTTCCCGTGTGGATGAATTGCGTGCCCAGGCGCGCAAGCCCGGCGAGGCTTCGTTCTTCTATGCCGACCATCACTTCCAGTACGACGCCGTCAAGGTGCTGCCGGGCGAGTACTTCGTTTCCGGTGACGATGTGCTGATCATGACGGTGCTCGGCTCCTGCATCGCCGCCTGCATCTGGGATGGCAAGGCGCGGCTGGGGGGCATGAACCACTTCATGCTGCCCGAGGGGGACGACGGATCGGGGCGCTACGGCTCCTATGCCATGGAACTGCTGCTCAACGAGATGATCAAGATGGGGGCGCGGCGCGAGACCATGCAGGCCAAGGTGTTTGGTGGCGGCGCGGTCATGGCCGGGTTCACGACCATGAACGTCGGCGAGCGCAACACCAAGTTCGTGCTGGACTATCTGGCGACCGAGCGGATTCCCGTGGTGTCGCAGGATGTGCTGGACATCCATCCGCGCAAGGTCTGTTTCTTCCCGGTCACCGGCAAGGCCCTGGTCAAGCGGCTGGCCCACGCCCACCCCGAGGCCCTGGTGGTCGAGGAGCGCAAGGGCAATGCAGCCACGGTGGCCAAGACGACGGCCGGCGGATCCATCGACCTGTTCTAGCGAGGTTGCATTTGAAGAAGATACGTGTGGTGGTGGTTGACGACTCGGCGCTGGTGCGCAGCCTGCTGGCCGAAATCATCAATCGGCAGCGCGATATGGAGTGCGTGGGGGCCGCCAATGATCCGCTTATTGCCCGCGAGATGATCCGCGAGCTCAATCCCGACGTGATCACGCTCGACGTCGAGATGCCGCGTATGGACGGCATCGATTTTCTCGGGCGCCTCATGCGTCTGCGTCCCATGCCGGTGCTCATGATCTCCACGCTGACCGAACGCGGTGCCGAGGTCACGATGCGGGCGCTGGAGCTCGGTGCGGTCGACTTCGTCGCCAAACCCCGTATCGGGCTGGCCGAGGGCATCAAGGAGCTGTCGGACCAGATCGTCGAGAAGGTCCGCATCGCGGCTTCCGCCCACATCCGGCGTGCGCCGACGACGGCGCCGCCTTCCGGTGCGGCCACTGGGCCCGGGGCCACTTTGCCCGCCGCGCCCAAGCTGCTGGGTCGGCTCTCGACCGAGAAACTGATCTGCATCGGCTCCTCGACCGGCGGGACCGAGGCGGTGAAAGAGGTTCTGACGCGCATGCCGGCCGATTCCCCGGGCATCGTGATCACCCAGCACATGCCGCCGGGCTTCACCACCAGCTTTGCAACCCGTCTCAATGGCTTGTGCCAGATCACGGTCAAGGAGGCGGTCAACGGGGAGCGCATCCTCCCTGGACACGCCTACATTGCGCCGGGTGGCAGGCATTTGCGCGTCGATCGCAGCGGCGCGAATTATGTGGCCGTGGTCGAGGACGGCGAACCTGTCAACCGCCACAAGCCTTCGGTCGAGGTGCTCTTTCACTCCTGCGCCCAGGTCGTCGGTCCAAACGCCTTCGGCATCATGTTGACGGGCATGGGCAACGACGGCGCCAAGGCCATGCGGGAAATGAAGGACGCCGGCAGCTACAACTATGTGCAGGACGAGGCTAGTTGCGTGGTGTTCGGCATGCCGCGTGAAGCGATCGCCCACGGCGCGGCCGACGAGGTGCTGCCTTTGACGGCCATCGCGCCAGCCCTGCTGGCGCGCCTGAGCAGTGGCGGCGGCGACCGCTATCGCGTCTGAGCTGCCTGCGCTCTCAGGCGCGTGCCGACAGCGCTTCCCAGCGGCTCAGGGCTGTCATCAGCTCTTCCTCGATCGCCGCATCGCGCTGGTACAGCGCGGTCGCGCGTTCCGGATCGCTGGCATACAGGCCGCCGTCGTCCAGTTCTTTCCGAAGGGTACCTTGCTCCTTCTCAAGCGCATCAATCAGGTCCGGCAATGTCTCCAGTTCGCGTCGCTCCTTGTAGCTGAGCTTGTTGTCGCGGGCTGGCGCAGCGGGCGCAGACGCCCCGGGCGCGGCACCTGTCTTCTCCGGTTGTGCTGGCGTGGCGGTTGACCGGAGGGCCAGAGTGCGCTGGGATTGCAGCAACCAGTCCTCGATGCTGCCTTCGTATTCGCGCCAAAGTCCTTCGCCCTCGTGCGCAATGATGCTGGTGACCACATTGTTCAGGAAGCTGCGATCGTGACTGACGAGGAAGACCGTCCCCGGGTAGTCCTGGAGCAGCTCTTCCAGCAGCTCCAGGGTGTCGATGTCCAGGTCGTTGGTCGGCTCGTCCAGCACCAGCACATTCGCAGGGCGGGCAAACAGGCGTGCCAGCAGCAGGCGGTTGCGCTCGCCGCCCGACAGCGCCTTGACCTTCTGCCGGGCCTGGCCCTCGTCGAACAGGAAGTCGCGCAGATAGGCCACCACATGGCGGGGCTGGCCGCGCACCACCACCTGGTCGCCGCCGCCATCGGCCAGCGTATCCCAAAGCGTCGCCTCGGGATCGAGTGCGGCGCGGTGCTGGTCGAAATAGGCGATTTCCAGATTGGTGCCGAGCCGCACCTCGCCCTGATCGGGCTGAAGCTCGCCGATCAGCATCTTGACCAGCGTGGTCTTGCCGGCGCCGTTGTCACCGATCAGGGTGACGATCTCTCCGCGCTGGACCTCCAGGTTGACCTCGTGCAGGGCCTGAATCTTGCCGTAGTGGGTTGATACGTTCTTCATGTACAGCATGTCAGGCAATCCTCAGGTTTCACCCAGATAGGCTTTGATGACGTCCGGGTTCTGCTTGATCTCATCCGGCGTGCCGGCAGCCAGCGGGCGGCCCTGGTTGATCACCACGATGCGGTCGGAAATGCTCATGACCAGCTTCATGTCGTGCTCGATCAGCAGCACGGTGATCTGGTGCTGGTCGCGCAATTCGCTGATCAGCTCCTTGAGGTCATCGGTTTCTCGCGGGTTGAGGCCGGCAGCCGGCTCATCCAGCATCAGCAGCTTGGGCTGAGTCACCATGCAGCGGGCAATCTCCAGCCGGCGCTGCTGACCGTAGGCCAGGGTGTTGGCGGGGCGGTTGGCAAAGGCGTGCAGGTCAACGCGGTCCAGCCAGTAGGCGGCGCGCTCCAGCGCTTCCTGCTCGCTGCGCCGGTAGCCCGGGGTCTTGAACAGGCCGGAGAGCAGGTTGGTGTTCATGTGCTGGTGCTGGGCAACCAGCAGGTTTTCCACCACGGTCATTTCCTTGAACAGGCGAACGTGCTGGAAGGTGCGAATCATGCCGCGCCGGGCCACCTTGAAGCCGGGCATGCCCTGAATCTCGCGGCCGTCAAAAATGATCTTGCCGCCACTTGGCTTGTAAAAACCGGTCAGGCAGTTGAATACCGTGGTCTTACCGGCGCCATTGGGGCCGATCATGGAAACGATTTGCCCGGGCTCGACACTCAGGTGTACGCCGTCCACGGCCAGCAGGCCGCCAAAGCGCATGGTCAGGCCCGATACATCCAGAAGGGGGCGGCTCATGTACGTAACTCCAGGTGCGGACGGCTCATCGGCAGCAGACCCTGCGGTCGCCAGATCATCATCAGCACCATCATCAGGCCGAACAGCAGCATGCGGTACTCATCAAACTCGCGGGCCATTTCCGGCAGGATGGTCATGATGATTGCAGCCAGGATGACCCCGACCTGCGAACCCATGCCGCCCAACACCACGATGGCGAGAATGATGGCCGACTCGATAAAGGTGAAGGACTCCGGGCTGATAAAGCCCTGGCGAGCGGCGAAGAAGCACCCGGCAAAGCCGGCGAAGGTGGCGCCAATGGTGAAGGCGCTGAGTTTGACCGCGGTGGGGTTGATACCCAGTGCGCGGCAGGCAATTTCATCCTCGCGCAGCGCTTCCCAGGCGCGGCCAATGGGCATGCGCAGCAAGCGGTTGATCACGAACAGGGTAATCAGCACCAGCAGCAGGGCCAGCAGGTAAAGGAAGATAATGCGGTGTTCCGAGCTGTAGCTGATGCCGACAAACTCGTGAAAGCTCTGCATGCCTTCGCTGGCGCGACGGCTGAATTCCAGGCCGAACAGGGTCGGTTTGGGGATGCCGCCGATACCGTTGGGGCCATTGGTCAGCCAAGTCATGTTGTTGAGCAGGATGCGGATAATCTCGCCAAAGCCCAGGGTGACGATCGCCAGATAGTCGCCGCGCAGGCGCAGCACCGGAAAGCCCAGCAAAAAGCCGAACAGCGCTGCCAGCAGGCCGGCAACCAGCAGGCCGGTCCAGAACCCGACATCAAAGTACATGGCCATCAGCGCGTAGCCGTAGGCGCCGACGGCGTAGAAACCGACGTAGCCCAGATCCAGCAGGCCGGCCAGGCCAACCACAATGTTCAGACCCAGGCCCAGCATCACATAGATGAGCACCAGGGTGCCGAGGTCCGTGCCGCCGCGATTGGACAGGAAGGGCCAGATAATCGCTGCTGCGATCATGAAGCACCAGAACAGGCGACGCAGCGCTGGTTTGTGGCTTACCTCAACCAGCTTCTGCGGAGCTTTGGGCAGGCCCGGCAGGCCCTTCCAGAGTGCGCTCAGTTGGTCGCGGAAAAGATTGAAGAAGAACAGGAAAGCGGCAGCTGCGCCGATCTTCCAGTACACATCCGGACCGGCGCCGACCAGGCTCAGCGTGGTGCCTTGCTGGTTCAGGCGAATGCCCAGCAGCAGCCCGGCGAGGATGGCGACGACCACTGCGGAGATGATCGCCGGCTTGAGGTTGGCGCGCATCATACTTTCTCCACCTCCGGACGGCCGAGGATACCGCTGGGGCGGAATAACAGAATCAGAATCAGCAGGGCAAAGGCCACGACGTCCTTGTATTCGCTGCTGAAGTAACCGGCGGTGATGGCTTCGGTCACGCCCAGCAGCAGACCGCCGAGTACCGCACCGGGGATACTGCCGATGCCACCAAGTACGGCAGCGGTGAAGGCCTTGAGCCCGGCCATAAAGCCGATATAGGGGTTGATCACGCCGTAGTACATGCCCAGCAGTACGCCGGCGATGGCGGCCAGGGCGGCGCCGATGACAAAGGTCAGGGCGATGATGCCGTTGGTGTTGATGCCCAAGAGATTGGTCATCTTAAGGTCTTCGGCACAGGCACGGCAGGCACGACCCATGCGCGAGCGGGAAATAAACAGCGTCAGGCCGAACATGGTGATCAGGGTGACGACAAAAATGATCATCTGCATGTACGACAGGGTGGCGTGAAAGCCCTCATGGGGGCCGATGTCGATACCACCGGAAATCATGGTGGGCATGGCGATGTCGCGCGAACCCTGGGCGATACGTACCAGATTCTGCAGGAAAATCGACATGCCGATAGCGGAAATCAGAGGGATCAGCCGGTTGCCGCCGCGCAGCGGGCGGTAGGCAACACGCTCGATGCTGTAGCCGTAGGCACTGGTCACCATCATGCTGATGGCAAAGGCCGCGACGATCATCAGGGGCACCGATTCGATGCCGAACATCGCCAATGCGGCAATGACGATAAAGGCAATGTAGCTGCCGATCATGTAGATCTCGCCGTGGGCGAAATTGATCATGCCGATGATGCCGTACACCATGGTGTAACCAATGGCGATCAGGGCATAGGTACTGCCCACGGTCAGGCCGTTGATCAGCTGCTGAATAAAGTAATAGAGGGACTCTGGCATGGCCATGACACCAATAATGCTGGGGGAATATTGCTGCTGCGCGCCGGCAGTCAGCAAATAAAAGGGCCTGCCAACGGAGGTTGGACAGGCCCTGAGCGGTCTTGCTTACTCGGTCATTGCGGTCTTGGTGGCGTCGGCGTGCCATTCATAGACAACAAAGTTGAAGTCCTTCAGGTCGCCCTTCTCGTCAAAGGCCAGAGTGCCTGTCGGGGTGTCGAAGCTGTTGCTGCGCAGGGCTTCGGCGACGGCTTCGGTGTCGGTGCTGTCAGCCAGCTTGATGCCGTCGGCGATGACCTGTACCGCAGCGTAGGCAGGGAAGACGAAGGCGCCGGACGGGTCTTCATTCTTGGCCTGGAAGGCCTCAACCAGGTGGGCGTTGGCCGGGTCCTGGTCGAATGCCTTGGGCAGGGTGACCAGCAGGCCTTCGGAGGCTTCGCCGGCGATGGCGGAAATGTCGGTGTTGCCAACGCCTTCCGGACCCATGAAGCCAACGTCCAGGCCCTGCTCGGCAGCCTGACGCAGGATCAGGCCCAGCTCAGGGTGGTAGCCGCCGTAGTAGACGAAATCAACGCCTTCCTGGCGCAGCTTGGCGATCAGCGCAGAGAAGTCCTTGTCGCCTGCGGTGATGCCTTCAAATACCGGCACTTCAATGCCTGCTTCGGTCAGCACGTCACGCACAGCGGTAGCGATACCTTCGCCGTACTGTTGTTTGTCGTGGATGACGGCAACCTTGCTGGGTTTGACCTGCTGGGCGATGTAGTTACCGGCGGTCGGGCCTTGCAGGCTGTCCAGGCCAATGGTGCGGAAGATCATCTGATAGCCGCGCTCGGTGATTTCCGGGCTGGTGGAAGCGGCGGTGATCATCAGAATGCCTTCTTCCTCATAGATGTCGGAAGCGGGCTGGGTGGAGCTGGAGCAGAGGTGGCCAACGACAAAGCTGATGCCTGCGTTGACTATACGGTTGGCAACCGCGACGGCCTGTTTCGGGTCGCAGGCGTCGTCAAACACAACCCCTTCGAGCTGGCTGCCGTTCACGCCGCCAGCCTTGTTGATCTGCTCAATGGCCATCTTGGCGCCAATGAACTGCATGTCGCCGTACTGGG
>DNQP01000282.1:27876-28018 GCA_003500955.1 Curvibacter sp.
TGGGCGACCGGGCCGGTGACCGGGCCGGCCAGCGCAATCTTGATGGTGTCGGCTGCCAGTGCACAGGTGCTGGCACCTGCCAGGGCTGCTGCGGCAATCATCTGGGAAAGTGCTTTTTTGTGTGCCATTTTCATGTCATCTG
>DNQP01000198.1:0-209 GCA_003500955.1 Curvibacter sp.
AAGCGTGTCAAACGCAATGCCGATGCGAAGGTCGGGGATCGCCTCATCCTCGGCAAGCCCCTGGGCGTGGGCGTGCTCTCGGCTGCACTCAAGAAGGAACAGCTCGATGCCGCGGGTTACGCGCAGATGATCGCCACCACGACCAAGCTCAACACGCCCGGCCCCGAGCTCGCGGCGCTGGCCGGCGTGCATGCGCTGACCGACGTCAC
>DNQP01000198.1:505-993 GCA_003500955.1 Curvibacter sp.
GCGTGCATGCGCTGACCGACGTCACGGGCTTCGGCCTGGCCGGCCATGCGCTGGAGCTGGCGCGCGGTGCGCAGTGCACCGTGCAGATCGACTGGGCGCGCGTGCCGCTGCTGGCCGGGGTGCGCGAGCTCGCGGGCCAGGGCTTTGTCACCGGCGCCTCGGGTCGCAACTGGGCCGGCTATGGCGCCTCGGTGACGCTGACCGCAGGTTTTGCGGCCGTGGACCAGGCCCTGCTCAGCGACCCGCAGACCAGTGGCGGCCTGCTCGTGAGTTGCAGCGCCGAGACGGTGCCGCAGGTGCTGGAGATCTTCCGCCGCCACGGCTTCGATGCCGCGGCCGAGATCGGTACCGTCACCGACGCCGAGCCCGGCCGCCTGCGGGTGCGCTGACTCAGCCGCGCAGCGTCATGATGGGCCAGCCCGGCTGGCGTGCCAGCTCGGCCAGCGCCTCGACCGTCAGCGGTCGGCTGTAGAGATAGCCCTGGTAGG
>DNQP01000198.1:1298-5359 GCA_003500955.1 Curvibacter sp.
CGGCTGTAGAGATAGCCCTGGTAGGCGTGGCAGCCCAGGGCCTGCAGCGCCTGCTGTTGCGCCAGGGTCTCCACGCCTTCGGCCATCACCTCCAGGCCCAGGCTTTCCCCGAGCACGATGACCATGCGCGCGATGGCCGCGTCGTTCGGGTCCACCAGGATGTCGCGCACGAAACCCTGGTCGATCTTGAGCTGGTCCAGTGGCAGGCGCTTGAGGTAGGAGAGCGAGGAGTAGCCGGTGCCGAAGTCGTCCAGCGCAAAGCCCACACCGCGCGTCTTGATCGCGTCCATCTTGGCGATGACCTCGTCGACGTTGCTGATCAGCAGGCTTTCCGTGAGTTCGAGCTTGAGGCGTGCCGGCGGTGCGCCCGTGCGCTCCAGAACGGCCAGCACCTGCTCGACAAACTGTTCCTGCTGGAACTGGCGTGGACTGACGTTGACCGAGAGCGTGAGGTGGGCCATGCCCGGCTGCGTGGCCCAGCGTGCCAGCTGGCGGCAGGCCAGCTCCAGCACGCGCTCGCCCAGCGGCACGATGAGCCCGGTCTCTTCGCTCAGCGCGATGAACTCACCTGGCGACACCAGGCCGCGCTGCGGATGCTGCCAGCGCAGCAGGGCCTCGGCACCGGCGACCAGGCCGCCGCGCTGCACCTGGGGCTGGTAGTGCAGCACGAACTGGTCCTGCTGCAGGGCCGCGCGCAGATCGCGCTCCAGCTCGGCACGCGCCAGCAGCAGGGACTGCATGCGCGGGTCGTAGAAGCGGATGGTGTTGCGCCCGGCGGCCTTGGCCTGGTACATCGCGAGGTCGGCGCGCTTGATCGGTTCCTCCAGGTTCTCGACCTCGGCGCCAAAAAGGGTGGCGCCCAGGCTGGGCGTGCTGTGCACGCTGAGAGTGCGGATCTCGTAGATTTCCTTGAGCGCGGCCAGGATCTTGCGGCCCACAGCCTCGGCCTGCGTGGCCGCCTCGATCAGGTCCCGGCTCAGGTCTTCCAGCATCACGACGAACTCGTCACCACCCAGACGGGCCACGGTGTCTCCCTCGCGCACGCTGTCCAGCAGCCGTTGCGCCACCTGGCGCAGCAGCAGGTCGCCCATGTCATGGCCGTAGGTGTCGTTGAGCGTCTTGAAGTTGTCGAGGTCGATGAAGAGCAGGGCCCCCAGGCGCTGGTGGCGCGCACAGGCCGCCATGGCCTGGTCCAGGCGGTCCATGAGCAGGCGGCGGTTGGGCAGGCTGGTCAAGGGGTCGAAGAAGGCCAGGCGCTGGATCTCCTCTTCTGCGGCCTTGCGTGTGGTGATGTCGGTGCAGAAGGACAGATAGTAGGTCTGGCCGTCGAGTTCGATCGTCGAGCTGGAGATGCTGATGCGGCGCAGCTCACCACTGCGATGGCGCCAGGTGGTCTCGTGGTTCATCGTGCGGCCCTGGCGCGCCAGGGCCTCGCGGAACTGCGTGCGCAGCGCCAGATCGGGCCACAGGCCAATCTCCAAGGCCGTGCGGCCCTCGAGCTCCTCGCGGCTCCAGCCGAAGTCGCGCACGAAGTTGTCGTTCACCGCCACGATGCGCCCCTCGGCCTGCGTGGCGATGGAGCCGGCGACCGGGTTGGCATTGAAGGTGGTGGCGAACTTGAGCTCGGACTGGCGCAGCACCTCGTGCGCGCGCTGCATTTCCTGCAGCCGTTCGCGGTAGGCCTGTACGAGGTAGATCACCAGTGCAGCCGACAGCAGGAGCACGAAGCCCTGGGCGATGCCGTGCAGCAGTGGCGGAGAGGGCGGGACCGCGGGCCGCCAGCCCAGCATGTCGGCCGCGATCAACGCCACGGTGGCGACGATGGTGATGCCGACGGTGAAGAGCGCTGCCCGCGTGCCGACCACCCAGCCCAGGAAGATCACCACGATGGGCAGCGCGTAGTAGATCGGCGTGCGCACGCCCTCGTGCAGCAGCGACATGGCCATGATGCACAGCCAGACCCCGCTGGACATCCAGTAGATGCCCAGCTGGTATTTCCGGCGCCACAGCAGCACGGCACCCACGATGGCCACGCCCGCCATGGCCATCTGGCCCCAGGCCTGGGAGGCATGCTCCGGCAAGAACCAGAAGATCACAGCGGCGAAGCAGGCCGTGCCCACGAGGATGGTGAGGATCGCGTAGTGCAGGAAGGTCAGCGTCGGCTGCCAGGTGATGCGGTCAGCGACATACTCCTGCGGTGTGCGGTCGGGTTCGGGGGTGGAGGTGATGATCGGCCTCTGTATTCCTGGCACCGGGCCCCACTGCCCGGCCACCTACGCTCATGCTGCGGCCTGCGACCACAGCGCTCAATCGGGGTAAGCCCCAGTCGCTGGGGACAGGCGTGAGAAATTGCCGCTCAGAGGCCGGGCGCGAGCACGGGCCAGCCCGGCTGCTGCGTCAGCACCTCAAAAGCCTCCAGCGGGACGGGCCGGCTGTAGAGATAGCCCTGGTAGGCGTGGCAGCCCTGGGCCTGCAGGGCCTGCTGCTGCTCGGGCGTTTCCACGCCTTCGGCCAGCACCTCCAGGCCCAGGCTCTCGCCCAGCACGATGATCATGCGTGCGATGGCCGCGTCGTTCGGGTCCACCGGGATGTCGCGTACAAAGCCCTGGTCGATCTTGAGCTGGTTCAGCGGCAGGCGCTTGAGGTAGCTCAGCGAGGAGTAGCCAGTGCCGAAGTCGTCGAGCGCGAAGCCCACGCCCCGGGCCTGGAGGGCGTCCATCTTGCGGATCACGTCGTCGATGTTGCTGATCAGCAGGCTTTCCGTGAGCTCGAGGAGCAGGCGCTGGGGCGGCGCGCCGGTGCGCTCCAACACGGTCAGCACCACGTCCACGAAATCGTCCTTCTGGAACTGGCGCGCACTCACGTTGACCGACAGCGTCAGAGGTGCCAGCTCTGCCTGCGTGGCCCAGCGCGCGAGCTGGCGGCAGGCCTGCTCCAGCACCTGCTCGCCCAAGGGGATGATCAGACCGCTCTCTTCGGCCAGGGCGATGAACTCGGCGGGCGGCACCAGGCCGCGTTCGGGATGGGGCCAGCGCAGCAGCACCTCTGCTCCCATGACGCGGCCGCCGCAGCGCACCTGGGGCTGGAAGTGCAGCACGAACTGCTGCAGCTGCAGGGCCGCGCGCAGATCGCGTTCCAGGTTGGCACGTGCCGTCACCATGGCCTGCATGCGCGGGTCGAAGAAGCGCAGGGTGTTGCGTCCCGCATTCTTGGCCTGGTACATGGCCAGGTCGGCGCGCTTGATCGGCTCCTCCAGGTTCTCGTGCTGGGCGCCGAACAGGGTGATGCCCATGCTCGGCGTGCTGTGCACCTGCAGCGGCCGGATGTCGTAGGGCTCGTTGAGCGCCGCCATGATCTTGCGCCCCACGTTCTCGGCCTGCTTGGCGGCCGTCATCGCGTCCGCCGCCAGGTCCTCGATCATCACCACGAACTCGTCGCCGCCCAGCCGCGCCACGGTGTCGCCCTCGCGCACGCCGTCGATCAGGCGGGCGCTCACCTGCTGCAGCAGCAGGTCACCCTTGTCGTGGCCATGGGTGTCGTTGAGGGTCTTGAAGTTGTCCAGGTCGATGAAGAGCAGGGCACCGAGGCGCTGGTGGCGCACACAGGCCGCCATGGCCTGCTCCAGCCGGTCCATGAGCAGGCGGCGGTTGGGCAGACTGGTCAGCGGGTCGTAGAAGGCCAGGCGCTGGATCTGTTCTTCGGTGGCCTTGCGTGCCGTGATGTCGGTGGTGTAGGCCAGGATGCAGGGCACGCCGTCCAGATCAATGATCTCGCCCGCGATGCTCACATGGCGCAGCTCGCCATTGCGGTGGCGCCAGACGGTCTCGTAGTTGACCGTGCGGCCGTGTTGCCTGAGCGTGTTGGCCCAGAGCTCGCGCTCGGCCGCATCGGGCCACAGGCCGGCCTCCATGGCCGTGATGCCACGCAGATCCGCGATCGACCAGCCGAAGTCACGTTCGAAATTGGCATTCGCCTCGATCAGCCGTCCTTCGGCCAGGGTGGCGATCGAGGCGGCCGCCGGGCTGGAGCTGAAGGCGGTGGCGAACTTGAGCTCGGACTGG
>DNQP01000198.1:5671-6549 GCA_003500955.1 Curvibacter sp.
CTTGAGCTCGGACTGGCGCAGCACCGTGTTGGCGCGTTGAATGTCCTCGCCCACCTGCTGCAGGGCCTGCAGCTGGCGCCGGTAGGCCTGCACCAGGTAGATGACCATGGCGGCGGTCAGGATGTAGACGAAGATCTGGACCACGCCGTAGAGGATGGGATCGGCCGGCAGCGAGGCCGGCAGCCAGCCACGCGCGTCCGCGAGGATCAGCGCGAGGGTGACGGCCGAGGTCATGGCCGCCGCCACCATCGCGGCGCGCGGGCTCACCATCCAGCCCAGCAGGAAGATCACCAGCGGATACACATAGTAGATCGTGGCCCGGATGCCGCCGTAGAGCGTGGCGATCACGGTCACCGACACCCACACACCGCCGGCCAGCAGCAGCACCGCCTCGCGCGCGCGGCCCCGGCGCAGCAGCGTGGCCGAGAGCAGGGCGACCAGCGACAGCATGCCCGGGCCCAGGGCGCGCGGGATCTGGTCCGGCAGGAAGACGAAGATGATGAAGGTGAAGACGGCCGAGGCCGCCAGGATGGTGACGATGGTGTAACGCAGGAAAGCCAGGGTGGGCTGCCACGCATAGTTCGCGGCGATCTCTTGCGAGGGATCCGGTATCGGTTGCGTCACATTCAGGGCCTGCGCTGGCCCGGGCACGGTTGCCCGGGTATGCCCTCATGCTGCGTGCTTGGCCCCCGGGGCTCAATAGGGTTAGCCCCAGTCAGGCGGGTCCGGATGGCGGCAGGTGTGAGATTTGTCCAAGGCAGACTTCAGGCCAGCAGACGCGGCAGGGCCGCAGCCAGCATGGCCACCCCGGCGGCGGTCAGCAGGAGCAGCACCAGCTGCCGGAAGCGCGTCTCCGACAGACCCAGGTAGAGGCGGGT
>DNQP01000198.1:6854-7435 GCA_003500955.1 Curvibacter sp.
CAGGTAGAGGCGGGTGCCGAACCAGGAGGTCAGCAGCACCACCGGGATGAGCAGGGCCAGCTGCGGCAGCAGCGCGCGCGTGATCAGGCCCTGCCAGAGATAGGCGCCGAAGGTCACGAGCTGGATGCCGAGGTTGAAGTTCTGGATGATGGCGCGCTGCTCGTCCTTGGGCAGGCCGCGCAGCGTGGTCCAGAGCGTGGGGATCACGCCCGTGTAGCCGCCCAGCCCGCCCAGGATGCCGCCGCCCAGGCCCGCCAGACTGTCGGCGATGCGGCCCCCCACGCGCACGCGCGGCAGCTCGCTGGCCAGCAGCAGGGCCGGGCAGGTCAGCACCAGCAGGCTGCCGAGCACGAGCTTGAAGAGATCGGTGTCCAGGCGCGGCAGCAGGGCCACGCCCAACGGAATGCCCAGCAGACCGCCGAGCAGAAAGGGCGCAATGCGCCGCCAGTGCCAGCCGCGGCGCAGCGTGAGCGCACCCAGGATCTGCCCGGTCAGCGAGCCCGTAAGCGCGAGCGGCGCGACGACCTGGGGCGCGAGGAACCAGGCCCAGACCGCGGTGGAGGTCATGCCGAAGTTGGAGC
>DNQP01000074.1 GCA_003500955.1 Curvibacter sp.
GGTTCTCCACGGCCTGCTGACGTGCCCGCAAGGCCGCGATTTCGGCCTCCAGGGCGGCGATATCCTTGATCTGGGCATCCAGCTTCTGAATTTCCTGCGTCAGGAGATTGTTCAGACCTTCCTGCGAGGAGATCTGTCCCTGCAGCCAGAGGAAGACGACGCCGGCGATCAGACCTCCCGCCAAAGCGGACGCGCCCAGGCTGGCATTGAAGATGTCCTGGCGCTTCTTGCGCGCCGCCTCGCGGTGAGGCAGCAGGTTGATGAGTATCACTGCAGGAACCTCCGCATCGCCAGACCACAGGACGTCAGGTAGGACGGGGCTTCACGCGTCATCTTCTTGAGCCGCACGCCGTCACCGATTTCCATGCCGTCGAAAGGATTCATCAGGGTGCAGGGAAAACTGAGTTGCTGCGTCACGGCCTCGGTCAATCCCTGGAGGGCAGCTGCACCACCCGCCAACATGATGTAGTCCACCTTGTGGTGCGGCGTGCTGGTGAAGAAAAACTGCAGGGCGCGGCCGATTTCCTGGACCATGCTTTCAATAAAGGGCCGCAGAACCGCGCTCTCGTAGTCGTCCGGCAGTTCACCGCTGCGCTTCTTCGACTCCGCTTCCTCCAGGGAGAAACCGTACTGGCGCACAATCAGTTGCGTGAGCTGGGCGCCACCGAAGGCCTGGTCACGCTCGTACAGCACTTCGTCGTCCCGGATGACCTGCATGCTGGTCGTCAGGGCACCGACCTCGAAGAGGGCCACGATGGCGCCCGCACCCTGCTCAGGCAGGTTGGCAATCAATCGCTTGGCCGCCAGACGCGAGGCGTAAGACTCCACATCCACGATCACCGGCTTGAGGCCGGCGGATTCAGCCAAGCCCTGGATATCCTGGACCTTTTCCCGACGCGACGCCGCGATAAGCACATCGATATCGCCGGCTGAGGTGGCGCTCGGGCCTATCACACAAAAGTCCAGACTCACTTCCTCCAAAGGGAAGGGTATGTATTGATTGGCTTCGGCTTCGACCTGCATTTCCAGCTCGGTCTCGCTCATGCCTCCCGGCAGGACAATCTTCTTGGTGATCACCGCAGAAGGCGGCAGGGCCATGGCGACATTCTTGGTCTTGGTGCCGCTTTTCTTGACCAGACGACGCACCGCCTCGGCAACTTCATCGAACTTCTCGATGTTGCCATCCGTGATCCAGCCGCGCTCCAGCGGCTCGATCGCGCAGCGATCCAGCACATACTGCCCCGCCTTGTTTTTGCTCAGTTCCACCAGCTTGACGCTGGACGAGCTGACATCCAAACCCAGCATGGGCTCGGCCTGGCGGCTGAACAAGGATCCTAAGAAGCTCAAGAGCGTCCCCTGATGGAAGAAAACCAGCCCGAGGCCGGCAAACCTATGAATTCACTTGAATGCTAGCAGTTAGGTCCTTGTCCTGCAAAGGTTTTTTCCCTTCCTTTCACCATATGACGTTGTCAAAAGCAGACGTTTTGTATGCGATTGCAACACCGGCAAAAGGCCAGCGGTAGATGCAGAACCGTGGATGGCCGCCGGACCCCGGGTCTCGTGCGGCCTCAGGGCATCGTGAATTTTTATAATGGCGACGCGCCCTTACAAGGTATTTATGCCGTCTGATTCCCCCTCTGATTCCGATCACCCCTCGGCTGCTGCCGGCATGAAGACCTCGCGCTGGAACCGGCTGCACCCGGCCCTGCGGCTCACCGTCCTGCTGGCCGCCGCAGGCCTGGCCGCGGTGCTATCTTTGTTGATGGCCGTCGGCATTGCGATGGCCCTGGCCTACCCCAATCTCCCGGACGTCTCCGACCTGTCGGAGTACCGCCCCAAGCTGCCCTTGCGGGTTTTTTCGGCCGAGGGCGACCTGATCGGCGAGTTCGGGGAAGAGCGGCGCAACTTCACGCCCATCAAGGACATCCCCCGGGTGCTGACCGATGCCGTGCTCGCCATCGAGGATGCGCGTTTCTACCAGCATGGCGGCGTGGATTACGTCGGGGTGATCCGAGCCGGGCTCGCCAACGTCGGCAAGGCCAAGAGCCAGGGGGCCTCGACCATCACCATGCAGGTCGCCCGCAATGTCTACCTGTCATCGGAAAAGACCTTCACGCGCAAGATCTACGAAATTCTGCTGACCTTCAAGCTGGAGCATCTGCTGACCAAGGACCAGATCCTCGAGATCTACATGAACCAGATCTTTCTGGGCAACCGGGCCTTCGGCTTCGCCGCTGCCGCGGAAACGTATTTCGGCAAGTCGATCAAGGACGTCACCATCGCGGAAGCCGCCATGCTCGCCGGCCTCCCCAAAGCCCCCTCTGCGTTCAACCCCATCAACAATCCCAAGCGCGCGCGCAGCCGCCAGCTCTACATCATCGACCGCATGCTGGACAACGGCTTCATCACGGCCGAAGAGGCGGAAACCGCCAAGCAGCAGACGCTGAAGATCAAGACGAGCGGCAACGCGACAGTGGCCGGCAGCCCCTCGCGCAGTCACGCCGAGTTCGTGGCCGAAATGGTCCGCCAGCTGATCTTTGCCCAGTACGGCGAGGAGACTTACACCCGCGGCCTCAACGTCACCACCACGATACGCTCCGGCGATCAGGAGGTGGCCTACCAGGCTCTGCGCCAGGGCATCATGGATTACGAACGCCGGCAGGCCTACCGCGGACCGGAAAAGTTCGTGACCCTTCCGACCAAGGCCGAGGAGCTGGACGACGCTATCGATGACGCCCTGGACGAGCACCCCGACAACGGCGACCTGCTCAGCGCGCTGGTGCTGGATGCCGGCCCGCGCAAGGTCGTGGCCGTGCGCAAAGGCGGAGAGACGCTGGAGATCACCGGCGACGGCTTGCGCTATGCCCAGGCCGCCTTGCAGCCGCGCGCTGCGCCCAAGCTCAAGATCCGCCGCGGCGCCATCATCCGCGTGATGCAGACACCCAAGAACGGCTGGGAGATCCTGCAGCTGCCCGAGGTCGAGGGCGCTTTCGTGGCGCTCGACCCGCGCAATGGCGCCATCAAGGCCCTGGTCGGTGGCTTCGATTTCGACAAGAACAAGTTCAACCACGTGACCCAGGCCTGGCGCCAGCCCGGATCGAGCTTCAAGCCCTTCATCTATTCCGCCGCGCTGGAAAAAGGCTTCACGCCCGCCACCGTGGTTAACGACGCGCCCCTGTTCTTCGAACCCGAACTGACGGGCGGCCAACCCTGGGAACCGAAGAACTACGACGGCGCCTTCGAGGGCCCCATGCCCCTGCGCCGCGGCATGGCCAAATCCAAGAACATGATCTCGATCCGCGTGCTCGATGCCATCGGCCCCCGCTACGCGCAGGAGTGGGTCAGCCAGTTCGGCTTCGACGCCGCCAAGCACCCCCCTTACCTGACGATGGCGCTGGGCGCCGGCTCGGTCACGCCGATGCAGATGGCCGTTGGCTACTCGGCCTTCGCGAATGGCGGCTACCGCGTCAATCCCTGGCTGATCAGCAAGATCACCGAACAGAAGGGCAAGGTTCTGGCGCAAGCCAAACCTGTGGCACCGGACGAATCCATGCGCGCCATCGATGCCCGCAACGCCTTCGTGATCTCCAGCCTGTTGCAGGAAGTCATGCGCACGGGGACCGGATCGCGCGCCATGGTGGCCCTGAAACGCCCCGACATCTACGGCAAGACCGGCACCACCAACGATTCCATGGACGCCTGGTTTGCCGGTTACCACCCTAGCGTCGCCGCCGTGACCTGGATCGGCTACGACACGCCGCGCAAGCTGGGCGACCGTGAAACGGGCGGTGGCCTGAGCTTGCCGGTCTGGATCAGCTATATGCAGCATGCCTTGCGCGACGTGCCCACGCTGGAGCTCGCGCCACCCGAAGGCGTGGTCCAGGCGGGTATCGACTGGATGTATGCCGAGCACGCCAAAGATGGGGGGGTGCTGTCCCTGGGCCTGGACGACATGCCCGCCGTCATGCCCCCGCCCGGCGGGCTGCTGCCGCTGCCCCAGGCGCCGGTGGCGCCGCCCGGCGCCGTCCCGCCGACCGCCCCGTCGGCCCCGGCCGCGGCGACGAGTCCGCCGCCCGGCGAGGAAAGGCTGCGTATCCTCGACCTGTTCAGGAACTGATCAGGCGCGAAACACCAGGGCAACCCCGGCCTGTTCGCTCGCGTCGCGCGACAGGCCAGCGAAGAACTCGCCCTGGCCCTTGGTGTCCATCCAGCGCTGGCCGTCGAACTTGTAGTGGTAGCCGCCGGAACGCGCCGCCAGCCAGATCTCATGCAGCGGCTTCTGCAGGTTCACCACGATCTGGCTGCGATCACGAAAGACCAGAGTCACCATGCCACCGACGCGCTGGTTGTCGATGTCCGCATCGCTTTCCTCGTTGATGCGGTCGCAGCTGGACTCGATGGCGCGCAGCACGCGCTCCGCGCGGTCCATGAACTCGGTGTCGGTCATTACAATTCCGTGATGTTGCGAACCAGCCGGATTCTAGTCAGTGCCCTCAACCATGGCGTTTGCACAGGCATTGCGCTCCTGATGTTGTGGGCCCTCGCGGGCTGCGGCCAGACCGGCGCGCTGTACCTGCCCACCGAGCCGGCCGCCGCCAAGCGGGCCACCCTGCCTGAGTCACTCTGGCCCGTCATGCCGAAGAAAAAGGAAAGCGCCGATGCAGGCGCCGGCACACCCGCCCCTCCCACCGAAGCCGCCAAGCCATGACCACCCAGAACCTGCCGGGTCGCCCCCACATCGCCTACCGCGGCGACGCGCTCTACATCGAGAACCTGCCCCTGGCCGAGCTGGCCCGGGCCTACGGCACGCCGCTCTTCGTCTACTCCAAGGCCGCCATGCTGGGCGCCCTGGGCGCCTACCAGCGCGGCTTCGCCGGCCGTCAGGCACAGATCTGCTACGCGATGAAGGCGAATTCCTCGCTGGCCATCCTGCAGCTGTTTGCGCGCGCCGGCTGCGGCTTCGACATCGTCTCGGGCGGCGAACTCGCACGCGTGCTGGCCGCCGGTGGTGACCCGCGCAAGATCATCTTCTCCGGCGTGGGCAAGACCCGCGCCGAAATGCGCCAAGCCCTGGAAACCGGCATCGGCTGCTTCAACGTCGAAAGCGAGGCTGAGCTCGACGTGCTGGACGAGGTCGCCCGCTCGCTCGGCAAGCGCGCGCCGGTCAGCATCCGCGTCAACCCCAATGTCGACGCCAAGACCCATCCCTACATCTCCACCGGCCTCAAGGGCAACAAGTTCGGCATCGCCCACGAGCGTACGCTGGCCACCTACCAACGCGCGGCCTCCCTGTCCGGCCTGCAGGTTGTGGGCATCGACTGCCACATCGGCTCGCAGATCACCCAGGAAAGCCCCTACCTCGACGCCATGGACCGCGTGCTCGACCTCGTTGATGCCATCGAGGCCGCCGGCATCCATCTGCACCACATCGACTTCGGCGGCGGTCTGGGCATCGACTACAACGGCGACACGCCACCGGCCGCCGACGCGCTCTGGGCCCGCCTGCTCGCCAAGCTCGACGCGCGCGGCTATGGCCAGCGCCAGCTCATGATCGAGCCCGGCCGCTCCCTCGTGGGCAATGCCGGCGTCTGCCTCACCGAGGTGCTCTACCTCAAGCCGGGTGAGCAGAAGAATTTCTGCATCGTCGACGCCGCCATGAACGACCTGCCCCGCCCCGCGATGTACGAGGCCTACCACCAGATCGTGCCGCTGACGCCGCGTGCGGGCAGCACCCCTGTCTGGGATCTGGTGGGCCCGATCTGCGAAAGCGGCGACTGGCTGGGGCGTGACCGTGCGCTCAATGTGCAGCCGGGGGACGTGCTGGCCGTGCTGTCCACTGGCGCCTACTGCATGAGCATGGCCAGCAACTACAACACCCGCGGCCGTGCGGCCGAGGTGCTGGTGGATGGCGACCAGGCCCATCTGATCCGTCGCCGCGAGAGCGCCGCCGACACCTTCCAGCACGAATCGCTGCTCTGAGCGCGCGGTTTTTTGTGTCATCCCCCCGAGATCAGCAGACCGCGATGTCCCTGTACGCGCCCACGCCAGGCACAGCGCGATCCCCCGGTTCGCGAGCTTGAACCCGCTCCCAGCTCCATGCGCGCATCGCCCAAGTCGCTGTCCGGCCTCCTGCCGTTCCTGAGGCCTTACCGATGGCATCTGCTCGTCGCCGTGCTTTTCCTGCTGCTGGCGGCGGCGGCCACCCTGGCCTTCCCCTCGGCGCTGCGCAGGCTGATGGACCAGGGCTTTGCGACGGAGGCCACACAGGCGCAGCTGGCACTGAACTTCCTGCAACTCTTCGGCCTCTCGGTGGCCCTGGCGGTGTTTTCGGCAGGCCGCTATTTCACGGTCAGCTGGCTCGGTGAGCGCATCACGGCGGACCTGCGCAACGCTGTCTACGGCCACGTCCTGCAACAGAGCCCCGCCTTTTTTGAAGCGACACAGCCGGGCGAAGTCCTGTCACGCCTGAGCAGCGACACCACCCTGGTGCAGACCGTGCTGAGTTCCTCGTTCTCCATGGGCTTGCGCAATCTGCTGATGGGTGCCGGCGCCCTGGCGATGCTGGTGTGGACCAATCCCTGGCTGATGCTGCAGGTGGTCGCCGTGCTGGTCGCCGTCATCCTGCCCAGCGTCACCCTCGGGCGGCGGGTGCGGCGTCTCTCGCGCGCCAGCCAGGATCGGGTAGCCGACTCGAGCGCGATGGCCAGCGAAGTGCTCCATGCCATCCCCGTGGTGCAGAGCCACACGGCCGAGCAGCGCGAAACCGATCGTTTCGTCGAGGCGTCCCGACGCTCCCTGCGCACGGCGCTGGGACGCATCCGGGCCCGTTCGGCGCTGGTCGGCTTCGTCATCATCGCCTCCAGCGCCGTCCTGCTCTGGGGCCTGTACCGGGGCACCCTGGCCGTGCAGGCCGGCACCAGCAGCGCCGGTCAGCTTGGCGAAACGGTGCTCTACGTCGTGCTGCTGGCCAGCGCCTTTGCCGTGCTCGGTGAGGTCTATGGCGATCTGGCGCGGGCTGCGGGCGCCACCGAGCGCCTGGTGGAGCTGTTGAACACGGCGTCCAGTCTCAAAACCGTGGCCCAGCCCCTGCACGTGGCAAGACCCGCAGGCGGGTCTTCGGTGCGCCTGGAGCAGTTGCGCTTCCACTACCCATCCCGGCCCGACACCTGGGCGGTCGACGGACTGAGCGGCGTTGTCCACCCGGGGCAGACCGTGGCCCTGGTCGGTCCCAGCGGGGCCGGCAAGACCACCCTGTTCGAGCTGCTGATGCGCTTCTACGATCCGCAGTCCGGCAGGATCCTGCTCGACGGCGCGCCGGTCGACCAGATGTCGCTGCACGGGTTGCGCCAGCGCATTGCCATCGTGCCGCAGGAGCCCGTGATCTTCTCCGGCACGGTCGGCGACAACATCCGCTACAGCCGCCCCGAGGCCCATGCAGAAGAGGTGCAGGCCGCCGCCCGCGCGGCCTGCGCGGATGGCTTCATCGCCGAGCTTCCCGACGGCTACGACACCGACCTGGGGGAGCGCGGCGTGCGCCTGTCCGGCGGGCAACGGCAGCGCATCGCGATTGCGCGCGCCATCCTGCAGAACGCACCGTTGCTGCTGCTGGACGAAGCCACCAGCGCGCTCGATGCACAGAGTGAGAGCCTGGTGCAGGCAGCGCTCGGCCAAGCCATGCAGGGCCGAACCACGCTGGTGATCGCCCACCGACTCGCCACCGTGCAGCGGGCCGATGTGATCTGGGTGATCGATCGCGGCCGGCTGGTGGAACAGGGTACGCACGCCGAGCTGTTGGCCCAAGGCGGGCTGTACGCCAGCCTGGCTGCCCTGCAATTCAACAGCTCACCCTGAGCCGTCCGCGGGCCCGCCCCGACCGGAGGCAGCCTGGGCCCCGTCACGCTGTTTTTCCTTCTCGCGCTGCGTTTGCTCTCGCGCTCGGCGCACATCGTGCAGTTGCCACAGGCCAAACGCGATGACCACGACAAAGATGCCCAGTTCCAGCCAGATACCCATGATTGGAGTCCCTCCTGGCGCCTAGCTTGAGGCGTTTCAGTCTCAGTTGTCAATATAAGTTGACAACTTGTTGATTAAATATATATTGACAGTCATGGCTGTCATCTTGGGTTGATGGCCCCCCTCATCCAGGAGGCCCCATGAGCCTGTTGACGCGCACCGAGCAAGCCCTGCGAGCCCACTTTGACGCGGCCGCAGGCATGGGAGCCCCACCGCTGCTGCAGGCAGCGATGGAGCATGCCGTTTTTTCAGGTGGCGCACGGGTCCGCCCGCAGCTGTGCCTGGCGGTCGCCACCGCCTGTGGCGACGATGCGCCTGAGCTCAGCGACGCGGCCGCCGTGGCGCTGGAGCTGATGCATTGCGCCTCGCTGGTGCACGACGACATGCCCGCCTTCGACAACGCCCCGCTGCGACGCGGGCGACCCTCGGTGCACAAGGCTTACGGTGAGCCGCTGGCGCTGCTGGCCGGGGACGGCCTGATCGTGATGGCCTACCGGGTGATGCTCCGGGCCGGGCAGCGCCATCCCCAACGCCTGATGGCCCTGCTCGACAACCTGACCCAGGGCGTAGGCCTGCCCCACGGCATCGTGGCCGGCCAGGCCTGGGAATGCGAGACCACCGCCGATCTGGGACAGTACCAGCGCGCCAAGACCGGCGCCCTGTTTGTCTCCAGCACCTGCGCCGGCGCCCTGAGCAGCGGCGAGTCCGCCGGGGCCTGGGCCCCGCTGGGCACCTTTCTCGGGGAGGCCTACCAGGTGGCGGACGACATCCGCGACGTCATCGGCGATGCAGCCAGCCTGGGCAAACCTGCCGGGCAGGACGCCCTGCTGGCCCGGCCCAGCGCGGCCCAGGTGCTCGGGCTCGATGGGGCGATCCAGCATTTCGAGAACCTGATCGACCAGGCCAGCGACTCGATCCCCGCCTGCGCCAGCCGAGACATGCTGCGTGCGCTGGTCCAGCACGAATCCGAGCGACTGGTGCCGAAGGCGGTCTGTGAGGGCGCGCGCCTGCGCCGGATCCAGCGCGGCGCCGTGGCCCCGGTCACGGTCCGCTGAGCCGGGGCCCCATGACCGAGCCCCTGGACCTCGCCGCGCCCGCGGTCACCCCGGCGGCCGGTGGGCGCTGGCGGGAGCGATGGCAGCGCTGGCTGGAACGGATGTATGCCAGCCCGACGCTGTACCGCTGGTCCCTGGCCAACCCGCTGACACGCTGGGTCACGCGGCGGCGCACCCAGCAGCTCTTCGACCTGATGGCCGGCTTCGTGCACAGCCAGGTGCTGCTGGCCTGCGTCCGCCTGGACCTCTTTCGCCTCCTGCACCAGGCCCCGGCCGATCTGGCCACGATCGCCCGGCAGGCCCAGCTGCCCGAGGCGGCGCTGCAGCGCCTGCTGCTCTCCGCCGTGGCCCTGGGGCTGCTGGAACACCGCAGCGAGGGGCGTTACGGCCTGGCGCCGCTGGGCGTCCCGCTGGTCACGGACCCGGGCATCGCGCGCATGATCGAGCACAACCACCTGCTGTACCAGGACCTGCAGGACCCGCTGGGCCTGCTGCGCAACGCCTGGCGCGGCGGCATGGCCGCTTATTGGCCCTACGCACACGATCCGTCGGCAGCGCAACAGCCGCCCTCGGACAGCTTTCGCCGCTACTCGGAGCTGATGGCCGCCTCCCAGGGTTTTGTGGTGCACGAGATCCTGTCGTCCTACCCTTTCGACGCGCACCGCTGCGTGCTCGACATCGGTGCGGGCCTGGGCCGCTTCGCCACCGCGCTCGGCCGGCATGCGCCCCATCTGCAGCTGCAGCTCTTCGATCTGCCCCCCGTGCTGGCACTGGCACGTGCGGCGATGGCCGACCAGGGCCTGCAACAGGCGCCGCAGTTCCACCCCGGCAGCTTCGTGGAGGACGAGCTGCCCACCGGCGCCGATCTGGTGACGCTGGTGCGCGTCGCCCACGACCACCCGGACCGCGTCGTGCGCGACCTGCTGAAAAAGATCCACGACACCCTGCCCCTGGGCGGCGCCCTGCTGCTGGCCGAGCCCATGGCCCGGTCCGCCGACATCGGGCGCGCGCCGTCCGACGCCTACTTCCACTTCTACCTGCTGGCCATGGGCGCGGGGCGCCTGCGCACACCCGAAGAGCTGTGTGCGCTGATGCGGGAGGCCGGCTTCAGCCATATCGAGCGGGTTCCGAACCCCATGCCCATTCATGCCCAGATCCTCGTGGGACGGAAATCTAGGTGTTTACCCTTGTAAACGCCTAATTGTGTAAATCTTATTTGACACTTCTCAATGTAAGTTCAGAATGAAGCCATGAGAGCACAAGCCGTCGTCTTCAACAATCCCAAGCATCTGTCTCTGCAGGCGCTGGAGCTTCCCGAGCTGCAGGCTGGGCAGCTGGAGGTCGCCGTGGACTTCAGCGGCATCAGCACCGGCACCGAGCGCATGCTCTGGGACGGCAGCATGCCCGCCTTCCCCGGCATGGGCTACCCGCTGGTTCCCGGCTACGAGACCGTCGGCCGTGTGGTGCGCAGTGGCCCGGGCGCCACACTGCTGGAAGGGCAGACCGTCTTCGTGCCTGGCGCCAGCTGCTTCTCGGGCGTGCGCAGCCTGTTCGGCGGCGCCGCCTCCCGGCTGGTGGTCACCGAACAAAAGGTGCTGCCCGTCGCCGACCATCTGGGTGCCAGGGCGGTGCTGCTGGCCCTGGCTGCAACGGCCTACCACGCGGTTTCCGGCGGCGGTCAGCAGGAGCCGCATCGCGCACCCGAACTCATCATCGGCCATGGCGTCATGGGGCGCCTGCTGGCGCGCTTGACCGTAGCCGCCGGCTTCGCCCCGCCCACGGTCTGGGAAACCCAGGCCGAACGCGCCATGGGGGGCCAGGGCTACCCGGTCCTGCGTCCGCAGGACGACCCGCG
>DNQP01000253.1 GCA_003500955.1 Curvibacter sp.
GTGACGGCTCGGGGCTCCGAGCCGCGGTGCCGGCGGGCTGCGCAAGGCCTTCGATCAGCACAGGGCATGGCTGGCTCCACCGTCTGTCCGCATAATGGCGGCCAAGAAGGAGAAACCCATGCTCGTACAGCTCACCTATGCCAGCCAGGCCACCCAGACCCTGGGGCCGATGGACGTCAAGGACATTCTGCAGAAATCCCAGCGCAACAACGCCGCCGTGGGCGTGACCGGCGCCCTGTGCCTGGCCAACGGCATCTTTCTGCAGCAGCTCGAAGGGGACCGTGACGTGGTCAACCGCGTCTACCTGCGCATCCTCAACGACAGCCGTCATAGCGTGCCCTCCATCCTGGATTTCGGCGAGATTGCCTCGCGCCGCTTCAGCAACTGGAACATGGGCCTGATCTCCTCGCTGGCCGAGAACCGCCAGATCTTCCTGAAGTACTCGCGCAAGTCGGAGTTTGATCCCTACAGCATGAGCCCGTCCTCGCTGCGCGGCTTCTTCGACGAGATCGTGCAGGGCGGGGTGCGCTGGATCGGCTGAGCGTCGCCGCTCAGAGCCGTCCGAAACGCGACGCCGCGGCCCCTGGATGGTGGTCGCGGAACAGGGCCGTGAGCCCCATGAGGCAGTTGCGCGCCTGCGCCTCACCGCAATGCGCCGCAATGGCGTTCATGAGTTCAGGGCGCAGGTACCAAAGGCTCTCCAGGTCCTGCGCGTACTCCAGCTGTCGTTGCAGCGCCTCGGCATCGCGGCCCAGGTGCTCTTCAACGGCGCAGCGCATGGCCAGGCGTACCCGCTCGACCACGGCCCCGGGGGGCTCGGTGTCCTGCGGACCCAGCCGGGCCCAGAAGCTTTGACGCAGACGCATGGCTCGCAAGAAATGACAGCAAACGGTCTGCCATGATGGCCATGCCGCGCCGACAGTAAGCCCGCAGAAGCAGGCCGATCACCGGCTATTTCGCCGCGCGCTGCCGCACCAAAACAAAAGGCCCCGGATGGGGCCTTTTTCATGGGCATCGCGAGGCTCAGATCAGCTTCACACCGGTCTTGGACTGGATGAATTCGCGCGTGACGCCCGGCGCCAGCTCCACGAGCTTGAGGCCTTGCGGCGTGACGTCCATCACGCCCAGGTCGGTGATGATGCGATCGATCACGCCCTTGCCCGTCAGCGGCAGGGTGCACTCGGGAATGATCTTGAAGTCCTCCGTGCCGTCTTTCTTCTTCGCCACATGCTCCATCAGCACGATGCAGCGCGGCACGCCGGCCACCAGGTCCATGGCGCCGCCCATGCCCTTGACCATCTTGCCGGGGATCATCCAGTTGGCCAGGTCGCCCTTTTCGCTGACCTGCATGGCACCGAGGATGGACAGATTGATCTTGCCGCCGCGGATCATGGCAAAGCTCTCGTGGCTGCCGAAGATGCTCGTGCCCTTGATGGTGGTCACGGTCTGCTTGCCGGCGTTGATGAGGTCGGGGTCGACCTCGTCCTCGGTCGGGAAGGGGCCGATGCCCAGCATGCCGTTCTCGCTCTGCAGCCACACCTCCATGTCGGCGGGCACGAAGTTGGCCACCAGGGTGGGCATGCCGATGCCGAGGTTCACGTAGTAGCCGTCCTGCAGTTCCTGGGCCGCACGCGCGGCCATCTGGTCTTGGGTCCAGGGCATGTTGTTCTCCTTACTTCTTTTCCGTCAGCGTGCGCTTCTCAATGCGCTTCTCGGGCGTGGCGTTGAGCACGATGCGGTGCACGTAGATGCCCGGCAGGTGCACGTCGTCGGGCGCCAGCTCGCCGGTCTCGACGATCTTCTCGACTTCGACGATGCAGACCTTGCCGGCCATGGCCGCGGCCGGGTTGAAGTTGCGCGCGGTGAGGTTGAAGCGCAGGTTGCCGGACTTGTCGGCAATGTCGGCCTTCACGAGCGCCACGTCGGGCACCAGGGCGCGCTCCATCACATAGGTCTGGCCATCGAACTCGCGCAGCTCCTTGCCCTCGGCCACCACGGTGCCCACCCCGGTCTTGGTGAAGAAGGCCGGAATGCCGGCGCCGCCGGCGCGCAGCTTCTCGGCCAGGGTGCCCTGGGGCGTGAACTCCAGCTCCAGCTCGCCGGCCAGGTACTGGCGCTCGAACTCCTTGTTCTCGCCCACATAGCTGGAGATCATCTTCTTGATCTGGCGCGTCTGCAGCAGCTTGCCCAGGCCAAAGTCGTCGACGCCGGCGTTGTTGGAAATGGCGGTGAGGTTCTTGATGCCGGCTTCGCGCACGGCATCGATCAGGGCCTCGGGGATGCCGCAGAGGCCGAAGCCGCCGACGGCGATCAACTGGCCGTCGCGCACCACGCCCTGGATGGCGGCAGCCGCACTCGGGTAGACCTTGTTCACGCTGTTCTCCTTGTCTCAGTATCAGTTGCAGCAGTTCGTACGATACTACCTATAAGGATACGTAGTTATGCCTAAAATACGGCCCCCATGGACATCGACTACCGCCTGGCCTTCGAATACGCCCCCATCGGCATGGTGCTCTCGCGCGACCGCATGATCATGGACTGCAACCGCCACGTCTGCGAGATGTTCGGCACCACACGGGAGGCCCTGCTGGGCCAGTCCTTCCTGCTGCTCTACCCCAGCGCCGACGAGTTCGAACGCATCGGCGCGCGTATCACCAACATCATGGGCCGCCACGGCTCCTATGCCGACGACCGCATCATGAAGCGGGTCGACGGCCGTTTCAAGGGCGAGGTCTTCTGGTGCCATGTCACCGGCCGCGCGCTGGACCCTGAACAGCCCCTGGGTGCCGGCATCTGGACTTTCGAGGACCTGAGCTCGCGCCGCCCGGTCAAGGCCGAGCTCACGGCCCGCGAGCGTGAGGTGGCCGCCCATCTGCTGGAAGGCCAGACCTCCAAGGAGATCGGCAAATCCCTGGCGATCAGCTACCGCACGGTGGAGATCTACCGCGCCCGCCTGATGCGCAAGTACAAGGCCAGCACCACGGCCGATCTCGTGCACAAGCTCACGGTGGGCTGATCCGGGGCGCGCCCACGGCCAGGGCTGGCGGCGGCCGCTGGATGCGTACTCTGCAACGTTTCGCCGGTAAATTCAAGGCGACCTCCCTCGACGTCCTGGGAGAATCTGCACTAGAGTTCAGAGTTGGATTCCGTGGTTGCCTGCAGGCGCAAAAGACCAGACGGAAAAACAAGAGCGAGTCCTTAGGAGTTTCCGTTTGCAGCGTCGTACGGACTGGCTGATCGAGCCTACACCCGGAGTCAATCACCGCCTGGTCTACGGACTGGTCGGTGGTCTGCTCCTGTGCCTCTGGGGATTCGTCGGCTTCTGGTCCTGGTGGGAGCGCAGCAGCACGCTGGCCGCCAATGAAAAGGTGCTGCGTCAGCTCAACACCGCCGTCCACGAGCAGACCCGCAACCTCTTCAAGGAGGCGCAGACGGCGCTGACCATCGCCAGCCTCTGGATGGCCGAGCACCCCGGTCAGGACCCGGGCCAGGCGCCAGGCTTCATCCGCCTGGTCGACAACCTGCGCCAGTCCTCCGACAAGCTCATCGACATCCGCATGGTCACGCGCGACGGCACGCTGCGCTACGTCCCCGACCGCGGCCAGACGAAGCGCATCAACGTCGCGGACCGTGACTACTTCCAGGCGCAGTTCAACGAAAAGACCCGGGGCCTCTACGTGGCGCAACCGGTCGTCAGCCGGGTCACGGGCAAGCTGGGCATCCCGATCTCCATCCCGGCGCCGCCTGGCGGCGGCGACGTCGCGGTGCTGTTCGCCGCCATCGAACTGGACCGCCTGGCCAAGACCTTCGAGGCCGAGCGCATCCAGCCCCACGGCACCATCGCCGTCCTGCGCACCGACGGCGTCTTCATGTTCCGCAGCCCCATGGACGAGACCATCATCGGATCCTCGATCGCGCACACCCCGATGTGGCGACAGCACATGGGCGGCTCGCCCAGCGGCTACTACCACTCCGAGCGCAGCCCGGTCGACGGCCGCTCGCGCGCCGTCGCCTACGCCCGCGTGCAAGACTACCCGCTGGTGGTCGCGGTCACCGCCTCGATCGATGACCTGCTGGCCAGCTGGCGCCTGCACACCGGCCTGCTGGTGCTGGGCGCCCTGCTGATTTCCTGCCTGTCTGTGCTGCTGGGCTCCATCCTGCTGCGCACCATGGACAAGGAGCAGCAGGCACGGCAGGAGCTCCAGCGGCTGATGCTGACCGATCCGCTGACCGGCATCGGCAACCGACGCCTGCTGGAGCTGCGGCTCGATGATGAGATCCTGCGCGCCCAGCGCTACCACCGCGCGCTCACGGCCGTGTACTTCGACCTGGACCATTTCAAGCAGGTCAACGACGATCACGGGCACGATGTGGGTGACACCACCTTGCGCCTGGTCGCTGAAAGCCTGACGAAACAGATCAGGCACAGCGACCACGTGGGGCGCCTGGGCGGCGAGGAGTTCGTCGTGCTGCTGACGGAGACCGGCCTGGACGCGGCGGTCATGCTGGTCGAACGCATGCGCGCCGCCGTGGCCGCCCTGACCATTCCCGGTTTGCCGCGCCCCATCACCATCAGCGCCGGCCTGGCCCAGTGGCGCCCGGGCGAGAGCGCCGAGGCGCTGCTGCGGCGCGCCGACCAAGCCCTCTACCGCGCCAAGGCCTCCGGACGGGACAGCACCTACGCCGACCTGTCCGCCTGAACGCGACACGGCCCGGTCTATCATGGCCGCACCACCCTGAGGAGACCGCCATGAGCCGCTACCCCGTCCCGGAACTCCAGGACCTGCCTGACGACATCCGCGCCAAGATCCTGGAGGTGCAGGAGAAGGCCGGCTTCGTGCCCCAGGTCTTTCTGGCCCTGGCGCGCCGGCCAGCCGAATGGCGCGCCTTCTTCGCTTACCACGACGCGCTCATGCTCAAGGAGGAAGGCAGCCTGAGCAAGGGCGATCGCGAGATGATCGTCACCACCACGAGTGCGGCCAACCAGTGCCTGTACTGTGTGGTGGCCCACGGCGCCTTGCTGCGCATCTACGAGAAAAAGCCCCTGGTCGCCGACCAGGTGGCGGTGAACTACCGCAAGGCCGACATCACGCCCCGCCAGCGCGCCATGCTGGACTTTGCGATGAAGGTGTGCCTGCGCTCGCACGAGATCGAGGAGGCCGACTTCGCCCGGCTGCATGCGCACGGTTTTTCCGATGAAGACATCTGGGACATCGCCGCCATCACGGCCTTCTTCGGCCTGTCCAACCGCATGGCGTCCTTCAGCAACATGATGCCCAACCCCGAGTTCTATCTGATGGGACGCGTGCCGCGATCACCAAGAAACTGAGTATTTCGTGAAAAAAGTTCAAACACCCCAACAACCCCCGCTCCTAGAATCAGAGCAAACACCAACGTTCACCTTTTCCCATGATCTTCGTCACTGGCGGCGCCGGTTACATCGGTAGCCACACCTGCGTTGAGCTGCTACAGGCTGGTCAGGCCGTCACGGTCTACGACAACTTCTCCAACAGCAGCCCTGAGTCCATCCGTCGCGTCGAACAGATCACCGGACGTCCGGTCCGCTTGATCCAGGGCGACATTCGCGACGCGGACAAGCTCGAAGCAGCGCTCCGGGACAGCGGCGCCGGGGCGGTGATCCACTTTGCTGGTCTCAAGGCCGTGGGGGAGTCCGTCGCCGAGCCCCTGCGCTACTACGACAACAACGTGGTCGGCACCGTGCGGCTGCTTGAAGCCATGGAGGGCGCGGGGGTGCGCAAGTTGGTCTTCAGCTCCTCCGCCACGGTGTACGGCACGCCTGAACACCTGCCGCTGACCGAAGACCATCCCCTGTCGGCCACCAATCCCTATGGGCGCACCAAACTCGTGATCGAGGACATGCTGCGAGATCTTCAGCACGGCGACGCCTCCTGGCACATCGCGATCCTGCGCTATTTCAACCCGATCGGCGCACACGTCAGCGGGCGCATAGGCGAGGATCCCCAGGGCATACCCAACAACCTCATGCCCTACGTGAGCCAGGTCGCCGCCGGCCGGCGCGATCGGCTGCAGGTCTGGGGCGACGACTACCCCACGCCCGATGGCACCGGCGTGCGCGACTTCATCCACGTCGTCGACTTGGCGGAAGGCCATGTGAAGGCGCTGGACTACCTTGAACGCCAGGCAGGCTGCACTGCCTTCAACCTCGGCACCGGCCAAGGCTACAGCGTGCTGGAACTGGTCCGCGCCTTTGAAAAAGCCAGTGGCCAGTCCGTGCCGTATCAGATCGCAGCGCGCCGCCCCGGCGACGTCGCCGCCTCCTATGCATCGCCGCAGCGGGCCGCCCGTCTGCTTGGCTGGCAACCGCGGCGCGGCCTGCAGGAAATGTGTGTGGACAGCTGGCGCTGGCAACAGAACAACCCCGCCGGCTATCGCGCGCCTCCCTCGTAAACCCCGGGTGGTATGGCGAGGGCCAAGCAAAGATGCAGACCTCGCCGCGGCACGTCGGGGAGCTTTATTTTTCACCTTGTGCGTGAACTATGCACTGCATGGTTCGACAGATTGAACGTATTCTTACAATCTGTCACTTTTGTGGAACTCTTCGCTCCACCCCGTCGTCCATGACGGACTGAACCCCGCCTCCTAGGCTGGCCCGCCAGCCTTCTGGGTTCGGGATGCGCCGATGCCGATTCGATACCTGCTCTGCTTTCTACTTTGTTGCGTTCCCGGTCTGTCCCCGGCTCAGCTCGGCATCCATACTGTGCCACGCCTGGATTCCGTCGCCTTCTACTACGGCGCGCAGACGCCTTGGGACGAACTGCGCGCCTTTGACCTCGCCATCGTCGAGCCGGACCACCTGCCAGCCGGCCCGCTGCCGGAGCTGGGCCGAACGCGGCTGGCCGCGTATGTGGCGCTGGGCGAGGTCCAGCCCTCGCGCGCCTACGCCGCGCGACTACCGCGCGAATGGCTGCGCGGCGAGAACAGCGCCTGGGGCAGCCGTCTGATCGATCAGACGCAAGCAGGCTGGCCCGCCTTCTTCGCCGACGAGGTGATCGGACCGCTGTGGCAGCGTGGTCTGCGCACATTCTTCCTTGACACCCTCGATTCCTACCAGCTGTTCGCGCGCACTGCCGAGGAACGCGCCGATCAGGAGGCCGGCATGGTGGCCGTGGTGCGCGAACTGGTCCGTCGTTATCCGGGCATCCGCTTCGTCTACAACCGCGGCTTCGAAATCCTGCCGCAGACCCGGGCCTGGGTCGACGCCGTGGCCGCGGAGTCTCTTTTTCGCCGTTACGATAGCCAGCGCCTGCGCTACGAGGAGGTGCCCGAGGACGACCGGCACTGGTTGCTGGAGCGTTTGCGCGAGGTCCGCGCGCGGCACGGCCTGCCCATCATCGCCATCGACTACGTGCCGGCCCACCAGCGGGGGCTGGCGCGCGAGACCGCGCAGCGCATCCAGGCCCTGGGCATGGTGCCCTGGGTTGCTACGCCGGAACTCGACACCCTCGGCGTGAGTTCGGTCGAGGTGATGCCGAGGCGCATCCTGGTCGTGCACAGCAGCGTGGCGGACGAATACGCGCAACGCGAGATCAGCCCAGTCGTCCACGGCGCGTTGCCTCTGCAGCACCTGGGCTACGTGCCCGAGTTCATCGCGCCTGCACAGCTGCCGGGGCAGCCGCTCTCGGGAATGTATGCTGGCGCCGTGGTCTGGCTGCAGGCCACGCCGAGCACGGCGGAACGGCAGGTGCTGCAGGACTGGATCGCGCGCCAGGTAGCCGATGGCGTTCCGGTCGTGCTCGTGAACCAGGTCGAATTCCTGCTCGGCGGGGCGCTCGCACGGACTCTGGGTCTGAGCACCAATGCCACACCGCGGGGAACAGCACCGATCGACATCGAGCAGCAGGACCCCATACTGGGCTTCGAAACCCGGGTACGTCCTCCTGCCGACAGCTTCTTCCCACTGGAGCTGGACGGCGGCAACCCGCTGCTGACCTTGCGCCGCAGCGGCCAGCGTCAGGTAGCCGCCGCGCTGGCCCCCTGGGGTGGTTACGTGCTGCAACCCTATGCCATCACCACCCTACCCGGCGACAAGAGCGGCAATCGCTGGGTGATCAATCCCTTTGAATTCTTCCGCCGCGGTCTGCAGTTGCCCGACATGCCCGTGCCCGATGTGACCACAGAGAGCGGCCGTCGGATCTTCCTCATGCACCTGGACGGCGACGGCTTCGTCAGCCGCAGCGAGCTGCCGGGCAACCGACTGGCCGGCGAGGAGCTGCGCGATCGCGTTGTCCGCCGCTACCGTGTACCCATGACCATCTCGGTCATCGAGGCGGAAATCTCGCCGCGCGGTCTGTATCCCGCACTGTCGCCGCTGGCGGAAAAGACGGCCCAGGACATCTTTCGCGAGCCGCACGTGGCACTGGCCTCGCACAGCTACTCTCACCCCTTTTACTGGTCTCGGATCGGCCAGCGTGGCGGCGACGCTGCAGACGCGCAGACCTACAACCTGCGCCTGCCGGGTTACCGCTTCAACCTGGAGCGCGAGATCCAGGGCTCGGTGCAGTACATCGAAAGCCGGTTGGCACCGCCGGGCAAGAAGGTCGGCCTGTTCCTGTGGACCGGCGACTGCATTCCCGGGGCCGACGCCGTGGAGTTCACCGAGCGCATCGGCCTGCTCAACATGAACGGTGGGGACACCACCGCCACCCTGGCTCACCCCACGCTCACGCGCATCGAAGGCATGGGCATCCGGCGCGGCAACAGCTTCCAGGTCTTCGCCCCGAACCAAAACGAGAACGTCTACACCAATGACTGGACCGGGCCGTACTATGGCTTTGAACGCGTGATCGAAACCTTCGAGTTCACCGAGCGCCCGCGTCGCATCAAGCCCGTCAACGTCTATTTCCACACCTACCTGCTGACCAAGCGCGCCGGCGTGCAGTCCTTCGAACGCATCATGGACCACGTGCTGCGACAGGAAATCACGCCGGTACACGCCGCTGCCTACGCGCGCAAGGTGCTGGATTTCCAGCGACTGGTCATCGCGCGCAGCGACACGGGCTGGCGCATCCGAGGCGCGCAAGACCTGCGCACCCTGCGTCTGCCCGCCCCGTTAGGCTTGCCCGTCATCGCGCGCAGCTCCGGAGTGGCTGGCTATCGCGAGGGGGCCGAGGGTCCGTACGTGCACCTGGGCCAGCCCGACGCCGAACTGTCTTTGGGCACACCTGCGTCACAGCCGCGCCTGGCGTCGGCCAACGCATGGATCGTGGCCTACGAGCGCAGCGAGACCACCCAGCGTTGGACACTCGAGGGTGACGTTCCGATCGAGTTCGCCCTGGCCGACGCCGCTGACTGCCGCGTGCAGGCGGCAGGCCGAGAGCTGCAAGCCATCCGTCGCCAGGGGTCCCTGGCCCATTACCGCCTTTCCGCCCATGCTGCCCGCCCGCTCGAAGCGATATGCCAGCGTTGACGGGGAGATCCCGCGCGAGCAATTGACCAGTAGCTGGCAGCTTGTGCTGGTGCTGCTGGTGGTGCTGACACTGTTCTTCGTGGTCTTTCCCAAACGTGCGCTCATGCAGCGCCTGTACAACGACACGGTGCTGGACACGCTATCGCTGTCATACCTGCAGAACATCCTGCGCGCCGACGTCCGCAATACGGACGCGGCGTTATTGCTCGCGCGTCACCATGCGGACACCATCGACCCGCGGGCTCTAGAGGACCAGGTCGCATCGCACACGCGCAGCGCCGATGCGCGCCAACGCGAGCTCGCGCACACGCTGCTGATCCGCGCCTTTGAGCGCCAGCTAGGGTCCGGCAGCGCTGCGTCCCGCGCCGACCTGCGCCAGCGAATCGAGGCACTGCTCAACCGTTTGGTGCAGACGCCCCTGGCGGCAAACTTGGCGCACGACTACGCGGCCCTGGCCTATCGCCTGAACCTCACCGAGCTGGCGTCACGTCTGCTGCGCCCCCACCTTGCTGACGCCAGCCCCGCGATGCTGGAGCACTATGGACACGAAGCCCAGGCAAAAGCCGAGTACCTGCTGGCGTCGTACTACTTCCTCCTCGCGCGCGAGCGCAGCACGCGCCTTGAGGACATGCGTCGCCGCTACCGGCTCGGCCTCGACGCCCTGGTCGCCACTGGACAGCCGTCCCAGGCCCTCGAGCAGGCCGAGCGACACCTTGGCGCGCTCGAGTCGGACCTGCCCACGCTGCGCTACCTGACCCGGCTGGCGCTGGCCGCAGGTCAGCCTGATGTGGCGGCGCGTTATGCCAGACGGCTGGTGTTCCGCCAGCCCGTCGCGAGGGGAACGCCTTGAGACGCTACGCCGTTTCCGCCGTCGCACTGCTCTGCGGCCTGGTGACCTGGGCTGGCTCAGCTCACGCGCAATCTGAGGCAGCAGAGACGGCTGCGCCGGCTCCCGCGACGCCAGCCGACACTCCCGAGCTGCGCCGTTTCCAATCCGACGACTTTGCGCTGGCGTATGAGGTATTCGTCGGAACAGGCCAGCTCGAGCCGGCCTTGCGCGTCGCCCAGCAGGCGGTGCGCGAGCTGCCGCGTGACCGGGTCTGGCGCCGCAGGCTGGCCCAGGTGGCCGAGTGGCTCGCCCGTACCGACCTCGCCGCCGAACAGTGGCGTGCGCTTTTCGCGCTGGGGGATCGATCGGAAACCACCATCCAGTCGCTGTTGCGCCTCGCGCCTGCGCTGGACGACCCAACGGTCGTGCTGCCCGTCTGGATCTACCGAGCGCAGCAAGGCGACGGACTGAGCGCCGCCCAGTGGCAGGAGGTCTATCAGCTATTCGAGGAGGCCGCCGAACCCCGCCGCGGCTCCGAGTTCTTCGAGGCCCAGTACCGCCAGCGCCAAATGCCCATGCTGCTCGACCGTGCCGCACTGCTCGCGCGGCACGCGGGGGACGAGGACCGTGCACTCGCGCTATACCTGGAGCGGCTGCAGCTGGAGCCTTTCTCCGGCCAGGCGCTGCAGGAGGCGGTGTTCATACTGGTACGCGCCGATCGCCTAGACAAGGCGCTGGCTCTGATGAAATCCCAGGCCTCACGCATCCCGCCCACCGAAGCCGAGTTCTGGAGGCTCTTCGGACAAGTGGCCTGGGAGGCCCAGGACTATGAGGCCGCCGCAGGTGCCTACCTCCGCGGCAAGGACGCCCGCGGCGCCGAGGTGGGGGACTGGTGGCGCCTCATCTTCCTGACGCGTCCGCAGCAGCCGCGTCGCGCCGCCGAACTCGCCCTTGAGGCCTGGCGCCGGCACGACAGTCTGGAGATGCTGCTGCTGGCGCTGGAGATTCTCACGGAGATCGACGATCCGCGCGCCCAGGCCAGGCTCTACGCCGGCCTGGATACGCGCCAGCGCTCCCGCGCCGAGGCCAGCCTCGGATTCCTGCTCGGGCGGGCGCAGTTCTGGCAACGCCAGCAGCAGCGCCAGGCGGCCTGGGCCGACCTGCAACGCGCGCGGGCGCTCGCCCCAGGCGATGAAACGACCATCCTCAACACACTCTGGTTCCTGATCGACGCCGGCTGGCAGGCCGAGCTCGGCCAGGCCCTGGCGCAGCACGAGCGCCGCGCCCGCAGCACGCCAGCCTTCTGGCCGCCCTACGCCGCCGGGCGGCAGGCGCTGGGCCAGTTCCGCGACGCCGCCCGCTGGTACCGCCTAGCGCTGGAGCGCAGCCCAGATGACGCCGCGCTGCTCGCCGCCTACGCGGACACGCTGCAGCAGCAGGGCCGCACGGGCATGGCCGACCGGGTCTATCGCCAGGCCTGGGGGCAGCTCGAAAAGCTACGTCAGGGCCGACGCGATCTGTCCCGGGCGCTGGCCCAGCCGGAACTGCTCGCCTGGGTGCGCCTGTGGTTGCGCCAGCGACCGGGTGATCCCAGTCTGCACCTGATGCGCAGGCTACACAATGAACTGCGTGATCTGGAGACCCGCGGCAGCGACGACGCCGGTCGCGACGACTTGCTGCTGGCTTGGCCGCTCACGCGGGAGCAGCCCGAAAGCGCCCGCCGTTGGGTCTGGGAGCGCTACCTGCGTCTAGGCCGTGCAGAGCCTTTGTGGGCACGCGCCCAGCTGACCCAGATGCGGGGTGACCGCGACGGCATGGCACGCCTGCTGCGGGACCACGGTGGCTCGCTGCCGCCACTGAGCCGTGCCGATCTCGCCGCCGGCAGCGGACAGACGGCACGGGCGATCGACTCGGCATGGCGCGCCATGCAGCGCGACGCGGATGCCGAGGCCGCTCACGAGCGCCTGCGCCAGCAGGGGCCACGACAGGCCCATTACGCCGAGATGCGATGGACACAGGAGCACCTGGACCTGATGCGGCGTGAGGGCATCGCATTGGGCGCACGCCTTGTCCTCACCCCCTCCTTGCACCTGCTGCTGGACGGCATGCGTAGCACTCAGCACAGCGATGACGCGGATTTCAGCTCGCTGTTGCCCGAGCGCGACCGCCTGCACAGCGTCGAGCTGCGTCGACTCGGACCCTCCAGCGAGACCCGGGCCGCGTTGCTGCAGCGCACCGAGCTGGCCAGCACCCTGGGGCTGAGGCTGCAGCACAGCAGGCGATGGATGCCCCGGCTCGGCTTCCAGCTCGACCTGCTGCTGCGCGGCCCATCGACCGCCAGCCTGCCGCTGCGCGCCGCCGGCTACGAGAGCTACCTCGGTGGCACGCTCGACTATGCGCTGGACCGACGCAACTATGTGCGCATGACGCCGCGCCTGAGCCGTTACTACACCCAGTTTGGCGACGCGCTGGGCAGTGGCCGCAGCCTGGACGTCGAAGCCGGCCACCGCCTGCGCACGAGCTACCCCGACTGGCGAATCCGTCTCGTGTTGCAGACGCAATCCTTCCAGCGTCAGGGGAGCCTCTCCGAGGCCAGCCGACAGCGCCTTCCGGCTTACCTGCGCAACGGCATGGCCTCGGGCAGCACGGACATCGCGACCTACTTCATCCCGCAGGACAGCTCCACGGTGGGGGGCTGCGTGACCGTGGGCGACAACCTGGGCGGGCTGAGCCTGCAGAGCGACTACAGCCGTGCGTGGCGCCCGTATGCGGACGCCTGCCTGCGCCACAACAGCGTGCTCGGCGACGGCTATGCGGCAACCCTGGGCGTCGCCGGCTCCGTGTTGGGCACCGACCAGCTGACGGTGCAGTGGCAGGGCAGCGACAACGCCACGCCGGGCAATGCATCGATCCGCACCCTTTCCATCCGTTACCGGTATTACTACTAGGAGGACTAACATGAACCGCACGACAACCCTGCCATGGATCGCACTCTGGCTTTCGGCCCTGCTGCTGACCGGCTGTGCCGCCACCACCAGTTCCAGCACGGGACAGGAGGCACTGGACCCACAGGCCCGCTGGGCGATGCTGCCTGTGATCAACAACACCGAAACACCCCAGGCCGGGCTGGCCGTCGAAGCCTTGGTCGAGCACCATCTGCGAGCGCGCGGTGTGGTTCAGCTGCAGCGCTACCCGGCCGCACTTTCACGCGAGAGCCTGTTCGAAGCCAGCGAGCGCAAGCTGGCGGAAGAGGCCCAGACGTGGGCTCGCGACCAGGGCGCACGTTATGCCATCACGGGCAGCGTGGAAGAGTGGCGCTACAAGATCGGACTTGACGGCGAGCCGGTCGCCGGTGTGACGCTGCGCGTGATCGAGCTCGACAGCGGCCGCGTCGTCTGGAGCGGCTCCGGCGCGCGCAGCGGCTGGAGTCGTGACGGCCTATCGGCTGTGGGGCAGCAGCTCATCAGCCGCCTCCTCGGCGAACTTCGCCTGACCCCCTTCCAGGCCAACCGCTCCTGATACGGATGACGACGCCGCGCTTGCCCCTACCTCGCTGGCTGCAACGGGCCTGGCGCGCCGGTCGGCTCGCGCCTGAGCTGATCAGCGCCTGGGCGCAGTGGATCGAGGCGCTGTTGATCCCGACGCTGGCTGTTGCGCTGGCCTGGTTCCTGCTGCCGCAAGACCCCTTGCAGACGCGTGAGCTTTTCCCGTGGGTCTGGTTCGCGCCCACCCTGGTCGCGTTGCGTTACGGCGTCTCGCCCGGGCTGCTGTCCTGTGTCCCGTTGATCGCCAGCTGGTACCTCGCCGAACAGTCGGGGCGCCTGCCGGCCAGCTTCGGGCTGGAGTACTTCTTCGGCGGCGGTCTGCTGGTCCTGATCTGCGGAGAGTTCAGCGACATCTGGCGCGACCGCAACCTGCGGCTTGAGGAAAGCAACGTCTACCTCGCGGAGCGCCTGTCGCGCATCACCAAGCGCCACCTGCTGCTCAACCTCTCGCACGATCGCCTGGAGCACGAGATGCTGACCCGCCCGAGCTCGCTGCGGGACGCCCTGGTACACCTGCGCGGTGTGGCCACGACCGGCGAGCCAGGGCAGGCCATGCCCGGAGCGGAGCGTCTGCTGCAGCTGCTGGCACAGTACGTCAACGTCGAAGCCGCCACGCTCTACACTCTGGTGGCGCGCGGCGATCAGCATACATTGGGCCATGCGGTTGCCCAGCTGGGGGAGCCGCTACCACTGCAGCCAGAAGACGAGCTGCTGCGCCTGGCGTTGCAGCAACAGCAGCTGGCGCACATCGCCAGCCAGGAGCTGAGCCTGAACCGTCAGACCGATCAGCTCGTCGTCGCACCCCTGGTTGCCGGCAGCGGCCGGCCGCTGGCGGTGCTCGCAGTAACGCGCATGCCATTTTTTGCACTCAATGTCGAACATCTGCAGATGATGTCGGTCATCCTCAGCTATTACGCCGACACCGTGCACAATGGTCCGGCGGTGACGGCCATCCAGCAGCGCCTGCCTGGCATGCCCCCCCAGTTCGCCGAAGAGCTGGCCTGCATGCAGGGCTTGCAAGCGCGCACGGGGATGGGCAGCCAGATCCTGGTGATGCGCTTCGAGGGAGAACAGGGACGCGCGATCCCCGCCGAATTTCTGCGCGTGAAGCGCGGCCTGGACGTTTACTGGCAAACCACGTCGCGCGGACACCCGGTCGTCGCCGTCCTCATGCCGCTCGCCAGCCCGGCCGCCATGGCGGGCTTCACGCAGCGCATCGAACAATGGCTGGAGCAGCGCTTCCAGGGCAGCCCGGACACGCTGGGTGTGCGCCTCCTACCCATTGATTTCGCCCACCAAGACCCGGTGGACGCGTTGGCACGCCTGTTGGCCGGCTGAGGGCATGGAGACCAGCCTTGTTGCCTGGGCTGTGCTGCCCGACACCCTGGAGCGCCTGCTGGCCCCCCTGGCCGAGTCGCGCAGCCTGGCCATGCTGACGGCTCTGCTCTGTGTGCATTCGGCGCTCAGCCTGGGCGCAGCCCTGGGCAGCCTGGCCTTGATGCCACTGCACCTGCGCCGCCCGCGCGGCCTGGTCCTGCTGCTGCTGTTCAACTTCGCGTTCATCGCCCCGGTGATCGGCGCACTGGCCATCCTCCTGATCACCCGCATCTCGATGAAACACGCGCGGCAGGCCGCGCGCCAGGCGCGCCCCGCCGCCGTGGCGCTACCGGAATACGACGTGCAGGGGCCCGAAACCATCCGAAGCAGCCAGGGTGCCATCCGCTCTCGGCTCGACGCCCAGGTCCCGGATGACATCCGCATGCAGGCCCTGCTGACCTTGCAGGCCGTCCCCGGGCGAGTGGCCAACCCCATCCTGGAGGGCCTGCTGGGCGACGAGACCGACGACGTGCGCCTGCTGGCCTTCGGCATGCTCGACAGCGAGGAGAAGCGCATTTCGCAGAACATACACCGCGAGCGCGCCCAGCTTGAGACTGAATTGAGCGCCGAGCAACGCTACGACTGCTTGCGCCACCTCGCCGAGCTGCACTGGGAACTGGTCTACGCCTGCCTGGCCCAAGGCGAGCTGCGACGCCATATCCTGCGCCAGGCGCGGGAATACTTGGAGTCCGCGCGGTCTGTGGGCCTGCCTCCCAGCCCAGGGCTGCTGCTGCTGCGGGGGCGCATCCTGCTGGCACAGGATGCACTGGACGAAGCCCAGGCCTCCTTCGAACACGCCCTGGCCCTGGGCCTGCCGCCCGTCTCCGCGCTTCCCTACCTGGCCGAAATCGCCTTCCTGCGACAACGACATGACGAGGTGCGCGCGCTGCTGCAGCAGCTGTCGACCTATAACACCACGGCCCAGACCACGGCCGTGGTCAACCTGTGGACCGGCCGCGAAACCGTGAGCAAACTCAGTGAACACCACCGCCTCCCCCATCTCTGACCGATCGCTGCCCCAGGCCGAGGAGGTCGACGTGCTGCTGCTGCTCGAGGGTACCTTTCCCTACGTGGCTGGCGGCGTATCCAGCTGGGTCAACCAGATCATCCGAGGTTTTCCAGAGCTTCGGTTCGGCGCCATCTTCCTCGGCGCCCGCCCGGAGGACTACGGGGACATGCGCTACCAGCTACCCACCAATCTTGTGCATCTGCAGGTCAGCTACCTCTACGACCAGCGCGAGAGCCCACCCGTCATGCCCGCGCAGGCCGAGCCTCAAATCATGCGCGATGTCGAACGCCTGCACGCCCTGCTGCATGACGACATTGGCCACCCGGACTGTCCGCAGCTGTTCGCCAGACTGATGGACGAAGCCGGACCCGATGGGCGACTCACCCAGGAAGTCTTCCTCTACAGCCGCGCGGCCTGGGAATACGTGAAGAAGGGCTACCGCCAGCGCAGCTCCGACCCCTCGTTCGTCGACTACTTCTGGACCATCCGCACCATCCACACGCCCTTCTGGCGCCTGCGGGACGTCGCGCTAAGCGCGCCGAGGGCCCGGGTCTATCACTCGATCTCGACCGGTTACGCTGGCATTCTGGGACTGCTGCTCAAGCACCGCCACCGACGTCCCTTCATGCTCAGCGAACACGGCATCTACGTGAAAGAGCGCAAGATTGACCTCTACCAGGCGCAGTGGCTCAAGGACAACCGCAGCGTCTTCGAGCACGATCCCTCGCGGCTGAGTTACTTTCGCCAGCTCTGGATCCGCTTCTTCGAGCACCTCGGCTACCTGACCTACCAGGCCGCCGACGACATCGTCGCCCTCTACGAGGCCAACCGGCAGCGCCAGCTGGCCGACGGCGCTCCTGAGGAGCGCACCTGCAACGTTCCCAATGGCATCGACGTACCGCGCTTTGCGGCTCTGCGCGAGCAGCGCGCACCGACACCGCCTCCGGTACTCTGCCTGATCGGTCGCGTGGTCCCCATCAAGGACATCAAAACCTACATCCGCGCGATGCGCGGCGTGGTCAACCGCATGCCCGAGGCGGAGGGCTGGATTGCCGGACCGGAAGACGAGTCGCCCGAATACGCCCGCGAGTGCCGCGACCTGGTGGCCCAGCTCGGGCTGGAAGGCAAGGTCAAGTTCCTGGGCTTCCAGAAGCTGACGGACCTGCTGCCGCAGGTCGGCCTGGTCGTACTGAGCTCCATCAGCGAGGCCTTGCCCCTCGTGATCCTCGAAGGTTATGCCGCGGGCGTGCCCACCGTTTCAACCGATGTCGGCTCTTGTCGCCAGCTGGTCTACGGCCTGCCGGGCGAGGACGAAGCAATCGGCGCGTCCGGCCGGGTGGTACGCATCGCCGACCCCGAGGCCCTGTCCCAGGCGGCCGTCGAGCTCCTGAGCGACCCGTCCGAGTGGCAACGCGCCAGCGCGGCGGCTATCCGCCGGGTCGAGGCCTACTACTCTCAGGACATGATGTTCGGCCGCTACCGCGAGCTGTACGAGAAGAACTTCGGAAAGAGCGCCGCATGGCAGGCATAGGCTTCGAACTACGCAAGCTGATCAGGAAGCGGACCTTCAGCGGACTGCTGCAGGCCTACGCCTATGCGGGCATCATCAGCTCGGGTCCCTGGGTGCTTTCCATCATGGGCATCCTGCTGATCGGCGTGTTCAGCCTGAGCGCGATCGATTCCAGCGCGTCGATCAGCCAGTTCCAGGTCACGGTGACCTATCTCTTCCTGATCTCGCTCATCCTGACCGGCATCGTGCAGCTGTCCTTCACACGCTTCGTCGCCGACCAGATCTTCGCCAAAAACGATACCGCCATCATGCCCAACTTCAATGGGTTGATGCTGCTGGCCATGAGCCTGAGTCTGCTGCTGGCCCTGCCGGCGGCGGCTTTGCTCTTCCCGGAGCAAAGCGTGCTCTACCGTCTGCTGTTCGCCGCCGGCCTGTCGGTCATGACCGCGATCTGGATCGCCACGGTGTTTCTGACCGGCATGAAGCATTACCGCGCGATCGTGCTGATCTATTTCCTGGGGTACACCGCCACCATCGTGCTGGCCTTGCTGCTGCGCGACCTGATCGGTCTCGAGGGCCTGCTCATGGGCTTCGTCGCAGGCCACGTGCTGCTGTTGCTGGGCATGATCTGGCTGGTGTACCGGAACTACCACTCCGACCGCTTCATCGCTTTCGACATCTGGAAACCGGGTGCCATGTACACCAGCCTCATGGCCTCCGGATTCTTCTTCAATCTCGGCGCCTGGATTGACAAGATGATGTTCTGGTACTACCCGGACACCGGCCAGGCGGTGATCGGTCCGCTTCACGCCTCAGTGATTTACGACATCCCCATCTTTCTGGCCTACCTCTCGGTCATCCCGGGCATGGCGGTCTTCCTGGTGCGTATCGAGACCGACTTCGTGGAGTACTACGTCAAGTTCTACGATGCCGTGCGTGAGGGCGCGACGCTGGACTACATCGAGCGCATGCGCAACCACATGGTCTACTACGTGCGCCGCGGGCTGTTCGACATCGCGAAGATCCAGGCCATCGCCGTGCTGGTGACCCTGGTGCTGGGCGAGCGCATCCTGCTCCTCCTCGGCATCTCCACGCTGTACCTCCCGCTGCTCTATATCGACGTGGTCGGCGCCGCCCTGCAGGTGGTGATGCTCGGTATCCTGAACGTTCTGTTCTACCTGGACCAACGTCGCGCCGTCCTGCTACTCACCGGACTGCTGCCGGTGTTCAATCTGGCCTTCACGGCCCTCTCATTGCAGCTGGGTGCGAACTGGTTCGGCTACGGCTTTGCCTTCGCGATGCTACTGACGGTGCTGCTCGGTCTGTGGATCCTCAACCGCAAGCTGGACCATTTGGAATACCAGACCTTCATGTTGCAATAGGGCTGCTTGAAATACTGGCGCGACTGGCCTATCCTTGCCTCCCCGGACGCTGATCCGCGGCCATCTCGCCGCCGCCCGGAGGGAGGCTCCCATGCACACCCGTGATTTCTCAGCAGCCTTGCTCTCGGTCCTGCTGCTGGCCGGCGCGGCTGGCGCAGCCGATGACGGTTACGGCGGCGGCGCCAGCGACGACGAGCTGCGCCCCGCCCGCATGCAGATTGCAGACAAGAACTGGCAGGGTGCCGTGGCCACGCTCAACGCCTACACGCGCACCCATCCGAAGAGCGCCGACGGCTACAACCTGCTGGGCTACAGCTATCGCCAACTGCAGCGCTACAACGAATCACTCGACGCCTACCAGCGCGCACTCACGCTCGATCCCAAGCACCGCGGCGCGCATGAGTACATCGGCGAGGCCTACATTGCTCTGGGCCGGCTCGACAAGGCCAAGGAGCATCTGGATGCGCTGGACAAGATCTGCTTCCTGCCCTGCGAGGAATACCGCGATCTGAAGCGCTCCTACGAAGCGGCCCTGCGCAGCAAGTAGTCTGGAGCGGCGACGCTCAGGCGATCGCCCAGAGGGCGTAGGCCGGCACCGGGCGGCCGACCAGGTAGCCCTGCAGCACATCACAACCCTTGGCGCGCAGGAAGTCGGCCTGGGCCTCGGTCTCCACGCCCTCGGCGATGACGCGCATGCTCATCTGGTGCGCCATGGCGATGATGGCACCGCAGATGGCGGCATCCATCGGGTCGGTCGTGATATCGCGCACAAAGCTGCGGTCGATCTTGACGCAGTCGACCGGAAAGCGCTTGAGATAGCTCAAGCTTGAGTAGCCGGTACCGAAGTCGTCCAGCGCCACCCCGACACCACACGCGCGCAGCGCCGCCAGCGTGCCGCTGATGAGTTCGGGCTGGTCCATCATCACCGACTCGGTGATCTCCAGGTGGAGCAAGGGCGGCGGCAGGCCAGTGCGTAGAAGCACGCGCTCGATCACCTCGACCAGATTGGATTGCTTGAACTGGATCGCCGAGACGTTCACAGCCACCGGCACATGGCAAAGCCCCGCGGTACGCCACTGCTGGTTCTGCCTGCAGGCCTCTTCCAGCACCCATTCGCCCAGCGGCACGATCACGCCGGTCTGCTCCGCCAACTCGATGAACTGCAGGGGCGAGACCAGCTCGCCACCGCGGCGCCAGCGGATCAGGGCCTCGAAGCCGACCAGCTCGCCGGTGACCGTGTCCGTCTGGGCCTGGTAATGCAGCTCGAACTCCTGCCGCCCCAGCGCCTTGCGCAGGTCTCGCGTGAGCTCCAGGCGCTGCTCCCCGCCCACGTTGTGGTCCGGCTGGTAGCTGCGCACCACACCACGGCCGTCGGCCTTGGCCCGGTACATCGCGAAGTCGGCGTGCTGGATCAGCTCCATGGCGGTCAGGCCATCACGCGGATAGCTGGCGAGGCCGATGCTCGCCGCCACGAAGTAATCCTTGCCCTGCAGCTCGACCGCCTCGGTCAGACCTGTACGCAAGCGCTCCACAGCCTGCATAAGCTCTGCCGACTCTCCCAGACCATCGAATACCACAACGAACTCATCGCCGCCGAGCCGCGAGACGGTATCGCCGGGCCGGACCGCAGTACTGAGGCGGCTGGCCACGGCCTTGAGCACCTCGTCGCCCGCTGCATGGCCGATGCTGTCGTTGAAGGTTTTGAAGTTGTCCAGATCGATGAAGGCAACGGTAAAGCGCGCCCCGCTGCGCTGTCCCTGGTGTATGGCCTGCGCCAAGCGGTCCTCCAGCAGCTGTCGGTTCGGCAGGCCGGTCAGCGTGTCATGGTGGGCGCGGTGCGCCAGCTCTCGCTCGAAGCGAACGCGCTCGCTGACATCGGTCTGGACGCCTACAAAATGCGTGACCCGGCCCTGCGAGTCGCGTACCGGCGCCAGCCGCAGATCATTCCAGAACAGGCTGCCGTCGCGCCGGTAATTGCGCAAGGTGACCTCGGCGGTGCGCTGCTCGCGCAGCGCTAGACGTAATTCCTCCAGCCCGGGCTGCGCACGGTCCTCGCGCTGGAGGAATCGGCAGTTGCGCCCGAGGACCTCCTTCGCCGAATAGCCGGTCATACGCTCGAAAGCCGGGTTGATGTAGACCATGGGATAGTCGGGCTGCGTCGCGTCACAGATCACGATGCCTTCGATCGTCGCCTCCACGGCCGCCCTCTGCAGCGTCAGCCGCTCGAGCATGCGGCTCAGGCCGGCGTGCAACTGCTGGAATTCCAACGAGGCGCTGGTGCGCGGCCCCGAGGACGCGCCGTCCTCGCCACGGCCAGCGGCTTGCATGCGGCTGAGTAACTGGCGCATAGGCTCCGTCACCTGCTGGTGTGCCAGCCAGAGCGCAAAGGCCAGGCCCAGCAGAGTCCCCGAAAGCACTACGCCCAGGTTGCGGCGCAGCTGCGCCAAGCCGGCGCCGAGCACCTGCTCACGATCAGCGCTGACCGCGACGTACACGCGCGGACGCTCGCTCTCGTCCACCGCTGCTAGCACGTGCATGAGCTGCGCACCTGCGTCAGAAACCGTCTCGAATACGCCTTGTCGCCGCTGCAGGACGGCCTCACGCAGACCCGCGTCGGCGATCGGCCGGCCGATTGCCTCGACTGGCGACTGCGTGGATGCCAACAGCAATCCCCGATCATCGACCACGTCGGCGCGGATGACCCTCGGCAGGCGCAGCTCCTTCAGCCGCTGGTCGAGCCTGATCAGGTCCAACCCTGCATAGCTCACGCCCTTGAGCTGATTGCCGTAGTCGTAGACGGGCATGGCGAACGCCAGGGCTGGCCGTCCGCTGGCCCGCCCGAACACGTACTCTCCGATGGTGAACTTCTCGGTGCGCAGCGCCTCGCGGAAATATTCGCGATCGCTTGCGTTGAAACGCGCCGTCGTCGCGGGACCGACACAGCGTAACTCCCCCTCCAGCGTGAGCACGCCGATGCTGTTGTAGGCTGAGCTGACCGCCGCCACATTGGCGACGTATTCCTGGCAAAGCTGGGGCAGGTCAGAGCGCCGGACCGATGGGCCGGCCGCGATGGTGCCGAGGACCTGCCGTGCGCCCTCGATCGCCTGCTCGAGGCTGGCGACAGCCAAGCCGGCGACGGCCTGCAGATCCTGCTGTGTACGACGCAGCGCGTCCGCCTGATCCCGATCATGGCTGTAGCTCAGCCAGGCAATGCTGGGCAGCACCGCCACCAAAGTCAGCAACAAGAGCCAGGTGCGCAGCCGAATTGATCGAAGCATGGTTCACAGCGGGTCGGGCGCAGCATCTGGATGGCAGGGCCAGCCCGACGGGCTCACCCACGCTGGCAGACATGCCACTGCAGACACTCTAGCCGAGCTGGTCCCGGCGCGCCAGCCGGATTTGCCCCTGCAACATGCTCAGGTATAGGGCGGCATGCGCCTCAGGACTTGAGCAGCCGCGGCCTGCGTTCCGCCCGCCCCGACGCCTGGCAGGCCTTGCGGTACTCCTGCAGCGTCCTCTGCGCACGGCCCAGCACCGTATCGGGCGCATAGCCACCTGGCCCCGGCTCGCCATACGGCAGCCCGCTGAGCAGGGCCATGCCCTCCCCCGCAGTGTCGGCGGTCCAGATCTGGAAGCGGCCCTGCGCCACGGCGTCCACGACCTGCGGCGCCAGCATCAGATGGCGGCGGTTGCGGCGCGGGATCAGCACCCCCTGGGGACCCGTCAGGCCCAGGCGCTCGCAGCTGCGGAAATAGCCCTCGATCTTCTCGTTGATGCCACCCACGGGCAGCAGCTCGCCATGCTGGTTGAGCGCGCCCGTCACGGCGATGCCCTGGCGCAGCGGGGCCGCCGCCAGCGCGGACAGCAGGGCCGCGAACTCCGCGAAGGAAGCGGAGTCGCCCTCGACCCCGCTGTACTCCTGCTCGAACACCACCGCCGCGTTGAGCGCCAGTGGCGTGACGTGCACGAAAAGCGCGGCCAGATGGCTGTGCAGGATGAGCACGCCTTTGTCATGGATGGGGCCCGAGAGCTCCACCTCACGCTCGATGTTGAGCAGCCCCTCGTCGCCGGCGTGCGTGCGCGCCGTCACGCGCACAGGAAAGCCGAAGCGGTAGTCGCCCAGATCGACCACGGTCAGGCCGTTGACCTGGGCGACCTTCTCGCCGTCCACGTCGAGCAGGCGTTCACCGTCGCTCAGGGTTTCCTGCAGGCGCTGTTCGGGGTAGTTGTGGCGATGGATGCGCGCCTGCTGCGCGGCCTGCACATCGGCCGCCTCGACCCGCGCGGCGCCGCGTGCGCGCGCCATGGCCGCGGCTTCCATCACCAGCGTCTCGCTGTGCGCGAAGATGGCGCTCTGGCGTGTCTGGTCCTCGGCCTCACGGTGGGCCTGCTCCAGCAGCACGGCCACAGCCTCGGCCGTGAAGTGCGGCAGGCCCAGGCGACGGCAGGTATGGGCAACGAAGATACCCGTGGCACGGTAGGTGCCGGCGCTGGCGCGGAAGCTCTCGGCGAAGTCCACCTTGCAGCGCAGGTGGCGCGCGAACTCCGGGTCGCCCTCCTGCACGGCGTAGTACTCCTCCACCGAGCCCACGAGGATGATCTTCACGTGCACGTCCACCGGCTCGGGCTGCAGCGAGACGGCGGCGATGGGCGCGTAGAGCATGCCCGGCTCCTCGATCTGCAGGCGGCCGCCGCGCAGGAAGCGGCGCAACTTCTCCCACACCGGTTCGTCGGCCAGCAGGTCACGCAGGTGCAGCATCAGAAAGCCGCCATGCGCACGCAGCAGGCTGCCGGCGCGGATGCGGCTGTGGTCCGTCACCAGCACATCGTTCTCGTTCTGGTATTCGATGCTGCCGAACAGGGCGCGGAACACCGGGTTGTCCTCGACGATCACCGGCGCTCCCACACGGCCGTACTGGTCCACCACCAGGTTCACCTGGTAGCGCGCCAGCACCTCGGCCAGCGCAGCGGCACGCAGGCTGTCGTCCTCGTCCCCGCTGCCGGGCTGGAACAGCTCCAGGTTCTCCAGCACATCGTGCGCCACCTGGTCCAGGTAGCTGCCGAGCTTGACCGTGTCCTTGATCTGCTTGCGCAATTCATTGCGGATCTCCTGCAGCTCGTGCTCCAGCAGGGGCTTGACCACCTGACGGCGCAGCGCGGCCAGGCCTTCGTTGAGCACGCGCTCCAGCGCACGGGTCTTTTCCAGATAGCGGGTGATCTCGCCACGCAGCTCTTCCTCGAGCCGGTCGGTCTCGGCGCGCTTGTCCTTGGGTAGAGCCAGCAGCTTGCCCTCGGTCATGGGCTCGCCCTTCTCGTCGCGCAGGGTCAGCGCCAGGTGGCCCTCGTCGCGGAGGATGGCGAAGCTGCGCGCCTCGGCATAGGCGTCGAGCTCGGCAAAGGCGCGCAGGTCTTCGGCCTTGTAGGTCTTCTGCAGGTGCGCGCTTTCGGTACGGTAGTCCTCGCCATCGAGGCGCTTGGGGATCTCTGTCTGCAGGGTCTTGACCAGCTGGGCCATGAGCTGGCGCAATTGCCGCCCCTGCCCGGGCGGCATGCGCAGCGCGCGCGGGCGCTCTGGGGCGTCGAAGTTGTGCAAGAAGCAGAGGTCAGGTGGCACGGGTCGTGCCGCAGCCACCTCATGCATCATCTGCACCAGCAGCGTGCTGCGCCCGCTGCCCACCTCGCCCAGCACGAAGAGGTTGTAGTCCGGCGCATCCATCTGCAAGCCGAAGCGCGCGGCCTCCTCGGCACGCTCCTGCCCGATCCAGGGCAGGGGCTGGTCCACCAGTTCGGCGGTGTCGGCAAAGCCCAGCGTGGCGGGGTCCACGCGCAGGCGCAGATCAGCGGGCGGCAGGGGGGTCAGGGCCATGGCCCCATTGTGCGCCGCTGCGGCGCCTGGAACATGATCTGCGTCAAGCCACGCGCTGGCGCAGCCACTCCGGCAGGGTGCGCGACTGCTGGGCCTGGAAATCCACCCAGATCACGGTGGCGCCACCCGCGGCGTGCACCACGCCCGGCTGGTCCAGCCGCTCGATCGTGGCCCAGGTGTCGAAGGTCGCGCGCGCCGGGTCGCTGACGTAGAGGCTGACGCGGATATCCCCCGGGTATTCGAGCTGACGGTAGAAATTGCAGAAGGCGTTGACGATCACCGGGCCCTCGCCGCGCGGATCGGGCTCGCAGCCGATGGAGCGGAACCACTCGATGCGCGTGCTCTCGAGATAGCGGAAGTACACGGTGTTGTTCACATGCCCCATGGCGTCCATATCGCCCCAGCGTATCGGCATGTCGAGCGCAAAGACAAACTTCTTCTGCTCGGGCAGCTCAAGCCTCATGTCGCGAAACCGTCGTCGGCCTGGATCACCGCGCCGTTGATGAAATGGCTCTCGTTGGCGCACAGCATCACCAGCACCGCGTCCAGGTCGGCCGGCTGGCCCACGCGCTTGCGCGGCAGCATGCTGATGAGCTTCTGCCCCTGCTCGGTCTGCCAGTGGTGGTGGTTGATCTCGGTGTCGATGTAGCCCGGGCACAGCGCGTTGACGTTGATGCCGAACTTGCCCCATTCGGCGGCCATGGCGCGTGTCATGTGCACCACGGCCGCCTTGCTCATGCAGTAGATGCCGATCTGCGGCAGCACCTTGAGCCCGGCCATGGAGGCGATGTTGACGATGCGCCCGCCCGTGTAGGTGCCCGGTGCGGCTCCCTTGGCGCGCGCGATCATGCGCTTGCCCACCTCCTGCGCCACGAAGAAGGCGCCCTTGGTGTTCGTCCCGAGCACGTAGTCGTAGTCCTCTTCGGTCACGTCCACGATGCGCTGGGTGGTCGAGACGCCCGAGTTGTTGATCAGGATGTCGATAGAGCCCACCTCGGTCTCGGCGCGCGCCACGGCAGCGCGGATCGAGCCCAGGTCCGTCACGTCCAGCTCCACCACATGGGCGTCCCCGCCCTCACCTTCGATCTGCGCACGCAGTTCCTTGAGCTTTTCGGTACGGCGTGCCGCCAGCACCACGGCTGCGCCGGCGCGCGACAGGGTGCGGGCAAATTGCGCGCCCAGGCCTCCCGAGGCGCCGGTGATGAAGGCCACGCGGCCGGAAAGATCGATGCTGTACGCCATGGTTGGCCCTTTCAGTGAATACCCGACAAAAATAGAACGACCGTTCTATTTTGTTCTCATTCCGATTTAAAATCAGTCGCGCATCCGACAGGCCGGGGAACGGGTGAGCCCCTAACATCCCGCGCCGAACCCGCACCATTATCAAGCGACTTCCCGTACCGAGACAGAAAGCAGCCGCCATGACCCACGATGAAATCCTCGCCCAGTTCGGCCCCCGCGAAGCCATGGAATACGACGTCGTCGTCGTCGGCGGCGGCCCCGGTGGCCTGTCCACCGCCATCCGCCTCAAGCAGCTGGCCGCCGAAAACGGCACGGACGTCTCCGTCGTCGTGCTGGAAAAAGGCGGTGAGCCCGGCGCCCACATCCTCTCGGGCGCCGTCATGGACCCGATCGCCCTCACCGAGCTCTTCCCCAACTGGAAAGAGCTGGGCGCCCCGCTGAACCAGCCCGTCACCGGTGACGAGGTGCTCTTCCTCAGCGAAACCGGCGCCAAAAAGACGCCCAACTTCTTCGTGCCCGACTGCTTCCACAACGACGGCAATTACGTCATCAGCCTGGGCCTGGTCACCAAATGGCTGGGCGAGCAGGCCGAAGCCCTGGGCGTGGAGATCTTCCCCGGCTTCACGGCCGCTGAGGTGCTCTACAACGAGGACGGCTCGGTCAAGGGCGTGGCCACGGGCAATATGGGCATCGGCAAGGACGGCGAACCCACCGACAGCTTCCAGCTCGGTATGGAACTGCACGCCAAGTACACCGTGTTCGCCGAAGGGGCGCGCGGCCACCTGGGCAAGCAGATCATCGCGAAATACAAGCTCGACGAGGGCAAGGATCCGCAGAGCTACGCCCTGGGCATCAAGGAGCTGTGGGAAGTGCCGGCTGACAAGGCGCAACCCGGCCTGGTGGTGCACACCGCCGGCTGGCCCATGGACAACAGCACCTACGGCGGCGGCTTCCTCTACCACTCGGAAGGCAACAAGGTCACGCTGGGCTTCGTCACCGGCCTGGACTACCAGAACACCTACCTCAGCCCCTTCGAGGAAATGCAGCGCTGGAAAACGCACCCGGCCATCCGCAAGCACATCGAAGACGGCAAGCGCATCGGCTACGGCGCACGCGCCATCACGGCCGGCGGCCTGCTGAGTCTGCCCAAGACCATCTTCCCGGGCGGCGTGCTCGTGGGCTGCGACGCCGGCTACCTGAACGCCAGCCGCATCAAGGGCAGCCACGCCGCCATCAAGAGTGGCATGCTGGCCGCCGAGGCCCTGTACGCCGCCGTCACCGGCGGTCGCCAGCACGATGAACTGCCCGCCTACCCCGCGGCCTTCGAGAAGAGCTGGCTGCACACCGAACTGCACAAGTCGCGCAACTTCAAGCAGTGGTTCAAGAAGGGCAACCTGGTCGGTGCGCTCATGACCGGCATCGAGCAGTGGTTCCTGCCCAAGATCGGCTTCAAGACCCCGCCGTGGACGATCCATCGCAAGGAAGCCGACCACACCCGCCTCAAGCCCGCGGCCGAGTGCACGCCCATCGCCTATCCCAAGCCGGACGGCCAGCTGACCTTCGACCGCCTGTCCAGCGTCTTCATCAGCAACACCAACCATGCCGAAGACCAGCCAGCCCACCTGACGCTCAAGGACGCTGGGGTACCCGTGCGCATCAACCTGGCCAAGTTCGCCGGGCCGGAGAGCCGCTACTGCCCGGCTGGCGTCTACGAGTTCGTGCAGAAGGACGGCGCGGACCAGCTCGTGATCAACGCGCAGAACTGCGTGCACTGCAAGACCTGCGACATCAAGGACCCGACGCAGAACATCGTCTGGGTCACGCCCGAAGGCGGCGGCGGGCCGAACTACGTGGGCATGTGAAGACGGGGTCCGCAGTCAGACGACGGCGGCGGGCCGGGCTCAGGCGCCGAGGCCGCGAAACACCCGGCGCGTGAACTCGTCACGATCGGCCTGGGCAGCACTGGCCGTGCGGCGCAGAGGCTCCACCTGCGCCAGCTCCTCGGCACTCGGGGCAGCGCCCTTGCCCTCGGCAAAGGCTTTGAAGCGCATCAGGTTGCGCTGCTCCATGCGTCGGGCTTCCTGGTGGGCGGCGACCCAGCGCTGATGCAGCGCTTCCCATTGTTGTCCCGCTTCCCGCATGTCCATGCTCTGCCCCTTTCTGCTGACGGCCACAGCATGCCCGGGAGAGGTTCCGCGCCCCAGCTGCTGGCCGGGCGCCATCTTAAGTCCCGCTAGCCGCCGAACAGCCGCTCTCGCCCTCTTACGCCCGGTAAGGAAATGTGAAAACGGTCGCGCAAGGTTGGCAAAGCGACCGTTTCTGGGGGCATGAGCTCGCCAGGGCATGTTCAGGCGGCCTGTTCGCACGAGGCCTTGAGGAATGTCAGGTGCAGCGCAAGCCTCAGACCCGTGCTCCGCCGCCGGGCGCCAGAGCGGGTCAGCCTCGAACCGCCGCCTCGATCGCGGCGACGTCGATCTTCTGCATCCGCATCATCGCCTCAAAGGCACGCCTCGCGGCCGCACGATCGGGGCTTGTGTAGGCACGCGTCAGGGCAATCGGCGTGATCTGCCATGAGATGCCCCACTTGTCCTTGCACCAACCACACTCACTCGCCCGCCCGCCATGGCTGACGATCGCGTCCCAATAACGGTCCGTCTCCGCCTGATCGGCCGTGGCCACCTGGAATGAAAACGCCTCGCTGTGCTGGATCCCCGGCCCGCCGTTGAGGCCCAGGCAGGGGATGCCCATGACGGTGAATTCGACGGTCAGGACGTCGCCCTCCCTGCCGGCCGGATAGTCCGCCGGCGCGCGGTGCACGGCATCGAGCGACGAGTCGGGAAAAGTACGGGCATAGAAGCGCGCTGCCTCTTCGGCCTCGCGTTCGTACCAGAGGCAAACCGTGTTCTTCGCGATCTTCATGATGGCTACTCCTTCAGGGTCCTTGTTCATGTGTTGAAACGACACCCGAGGGCAAGCGACGCGCGAAACCGGCGATCTGCGGACACGCCGACCCCGGGGTGGCGATGGCTGACATCGCCACCCAGGCGCGCTGGCCCGGGTAAAGACACGACGAACCAGGGCCCTGTGTATCGACAAGAAGGCGCGCGGCGGGCCGCGCCAGCTCAGGCCTGCCCCAGGAAATCCCGCTTGCCGATCTCCACCCCGTTGTGCCGCAGGATGGCGTAGGCCGTGCTCACGTGGAAATAGAAGTTGGGGATGGCATGCCACTGCAGGTAGTGCAGGCCCGGGTAGCGCTCTTCCCCGTCGCGCCGCTTGAGCGTCACTTCCCTCTCTTCGCTGCCGTCGATCTGCTCAGGCGTGAAGGTCTGCAGGTAGGCGATGGTCTTGGCCACACGGGCCTGCAGCTCGGCGAAGGTTTTTTCCGTGTCTTCGTAGACCGGCGGCGTCACGCCCGCCAGACGCGCCGCGCAACCCTTGGCGGTGTCGGTGGCGATCATGAT
>DNQP01000186.1 GCA_003500955.1 Curvibacter sp.
TCCATGTCGATGAAGTCGATCACGATCAGGCCGCCGAGGTCGCGCAGGCGCATCTGGCGGGCCACTTCGTCCGCGGCCTCCAGGTTGGTGCGGGTGGCGGTTTCCTCGATGTCGCCGCCCTTGATGGCGCGTGCCGAGTTGACGTCGATCGAGACCAGGGCCTCGGTGTGGTCGATCACGATGGCGCCGCCCGAGGGCAGGTTGACCGTGCGGGCATAGGCCGACTCGATCTGGTGCTCGATCTGGAAGCGGCTGAACAGCGGGGCGTTGTCGCGGTAGCGTTTCACGCGCGCGGCATGCTCGGGCATGACGTGGGCCATGAACTGCTGGGCCTGCTCGTACACGTCGTCGGTGTCGATCAGGATGTCGCCGATGTCGTTGTTGAAGTAGTCGCGGATGGCACGGATCACCAGGCTCGATTCTTGGTAGATCAGGAAGGCGCCCTTGCCGCCCTTGGCGGCGCCGTCGATGGCACCCCAGAGCTTGAGCAGGTAGTTCAGGTCCCACTGCAGCTCGGGCGCGGCGCGGCCGATGCCGGCGGTGCGCGCGATGATGGACATGCCGTTGGGGTACTCGAGCTGGTCCAGCGCTTCCTTGAGTTCGGCGCGGTCATCGCCCTCGATGCGGCGGCTCACGCCACCGCCGCGCGGGTTGTTGGGCATGAGCACCACGTAACGACCGGCCAGTGAGACAAAGGTGGTCAGGGCCGCGCCCTTGTTGCCGCGCTCTTCCTTTTCCACCTGGACCAGCAGTTCCTGGCCTTCCTTGATGGCGTCCTGGATGCGGGCCTGGCTGACCGAGACACCCTGCTGGAAGTAGTTGCGGGAGATTTCCTTGAAGGGCAGGAAGCCGTGGCGGTCTTCGCCGTAGTCGACGAAGCAGGCTTCCAGCGAGGGCTCGACGCGCGTGACGACGGCCTTGTAGATATTGCCCTTGCGCTGTTCGCGCCCTTCGATCTCGATCTCGTAGTCGAGGAGCTTCTGCCCGTCGACGATGGCCAGGCGGCGTTCTTCGGCCTGCGTGGCGTTGATCAGCATCCGTTTCATGGGATGTTTTCCTTTACATCAGTACACATGCCCTGTGCGGGCGCACGATGCCGGAACTGACGCTTCGAAACGGAGGGAATTGCCGGAGAACCGCGGGCTCAGCTTGTGAGCCGCGGTGTAGGCGCGTGGATGAGGGCGAGGAAAGACGTCTGTGGGGCCACCACCAACTTGGCGGCCTGGGCTGCCCGCAGTGCGGGCGCTGACGGCTGATCGGTGCCGGGCAGCAGCACGCGTGCGCGCTGCAGGCACAGGAGGATCAGGCTCATCAACACAAACATTTCGCTTTGATCCGGCTGCCAGCTTATGGCTGGCAACACTGGGTATTCCGTTCAGTGTTTCTAGGCGTCGGTTGCGCCTTCCACTGGGCAGGCCACGGCAAGCAGCTGGCTTGCGGTTTGCGTACCCTGTGGTCGGTGACATCGACCTTCCAGCGCGGCAAGGTGGCTATCTGAACTAAACTCCAGACAAATCAACCACTTACAGCTCGTCGCTAGTGAAACACATTATAGGGGGCAAAACGCCTGCTGCAGCTCCCCGTGTCGAAATCGTGACCGTCGACGAGGAGTCGGCTGGCCAGCGCCTGGACAATTTCCTGCTGCGCCAGCTCAAGGGCGTACCCAAGACCCACGTCTACCGCATCATCCGAAGTGGCGAAGTGAGGATTAACAAAGGCCGGGCCTCAGCGGACACCAGGGTGGAGACGGGCGACCAGGTACGTGTGCCACCCGTGCGCCTGTCCGAGCGGGCGGTGGAAAAAGCCGAGGCCATGGCGGCGCCCCACGCGCCAGCGCGCGAGTTTCCGGTGTTGTTCGAGGACGAGGCCGTGCTGGCCGTGGACAAGCCGGCGGGCACGGCCGTGCACGGCGGCTCGGGCGTGAGCTTTGGCGTCATCGAACAGCTGCGCATGGCGCGGCCGCAGGCCAGGTTTCTGGAGCTGGTGCACCGGCTGGACCGCGAGACCAGCGGTATCCTGCTGTTGGCCAAGAAGCGCAGCGCGCTCAAGGCCCTGCAGGACCAGTTCCGCGAGCGCGAGACCGGCAAGACCTATCTGGCCCTAGTGGCCGGCGCCTGGCCGCTGAACAAGAAGGTGCTGGACAAGCCCCTGCACAAATACCTGCTGGACGACGGCGAGCGCCGCGTCAAGGTGGTGGCCCGGGACGATCCGGACGGCATGAAGTCGGTCACCCTGGTCAAGGTGCGCAACCGTTCCGAGCGCTACAGTCTGCTGGAAGTGACCATCAAGACCGGGCGCACCCACCAGATCCGGGTGCATCTGGCCTCCGAAGGCCTGCCCATCGTGGGGGATGACAAGTACGGGGACTTCGAGCTCAACAAGGCCCTGCAGAAACCCGCAGGCGGCGAGGGGGCGGTGCCGCTGCGGCGCATGTTCCTGCATGCCTGGCGTTTACAGTTCAATCATCCGGCTACCGGCGAGCGTATCGAGCTGACCTGCCCGCTGCCGCCCGAGCTGGCCCGTTTCGCGGGCCAGGTTCTTCCTGACACCGAGCCTTCATGAGTTTTCGACCCCGCCAGTACGACCTGATCGCTTTCGACTGGGACGGCACCCTGTTCGATTCCACGGCCATCATCACGCGCAGCATCCAGGCCGCGGTGCGCGACGTGGGCGGCACCGCACCCAGCGACAAGGACGCGTCCTATGTGATCGGCATGGCGCTGGGCCAGGCCCTGGCCCACGCGGCGCCCGACGTGCCGCCCGAGAAATATCCCGCGCTCGGTGAGCGCTACCGCCATCACTACATGTCGCACCAGAACGACCTGAGTTTGTTCCAGGGGGTGCTGGAGTTGCTCGCGGACCTCAAGGCCCGGCACCACTGGCTGACCGTGGCCACGGGCAAGAGCCGGCGTGGCCTGGACGAGGTGCTGCACACCGTGCAGCTCAAAGGCGTGTTCGACAGCTCACGCACGGCCGACGAGACGGCGGGCAAGCCGCACCCGCGCATGTTGCACGAGCTGATGCGCGAGTTCGGCGTCGAGCCCGAGCGCACCCTGATGATTGGCGACACCACGCACGATTTGCAGATGGCGCTGAATGCCGGCTGCGCCAGCGTGGGCGTGAGCTACGGCGCACACGAGCCCGAGGCCTTCCATGCCTTGCAGCCCCTGCATGTGGCGCATTCGGTGCGCGAGCTGCACGACTGGCTGCTGGAGCACGCCTGAGTCCCATGGACGAGGCCCTGATTCCCCTGTGCAACTCGGCCGATCTGGTCGACAGCGGTTTGGCTGTGCCCTTCGACGTGGTCTACGGCGGCCAGACCTGCCGCGCCTTCGCGATCCGCTATGCAGGACGGGCGCAGGCCTATCTGAACCGCTGTACCCATGTGGCCATGGAGCTGGACTACCAGCCCAACCATTTTTTCGACATCACGGGCCACTGGCTGATCTGCGCCACCCATGGCGCGCTTTACGCCCCGGAAACCGGCGCCTGCCGGGGCGGACCCTGCCGCGGCGGGCTGGTGAAGATCGCCCTCACGGAGCGTGATGGCGTTGTGCACTGGCATACTGCCTACAACTTGAAACCTGTCGAGTTCTGACATGAATGAATCCCTGGGTCCCGAGAGCGCAGCACACACCACGGAGCCGGCCGCAGTTCCCGGCTGGGAGCGTGGTGTGCTGGAGAAGCTGGCGTTCGCCGCGTTGGAGGAGCAGCGTGCCGCGCGTCGCTGGAAGATCATCAACCGCTTGATCACGGTTGGCCTGTTCCTGCTGGTGGTCTGGCTGGTCTTCGGGCTGGGGTCGGCGGGCAATGCGCCCAGCGCGCGCCACACGGCCATGGTGGAGATCAAGGGTGAGATTTCCTCCGAGAGCGAGGCCAGCGCCGAGCTGGTGGTCGCGGCCCTGCGCAGCGCCTTCGAGGACGGCGGCGCCCAGGCCGTGGTGCTGCTGATCAACTCGCCCGGCGGCAGCCCCGTGCAGGCCGGCATCATCAACGACGAGATCCGGCGTCTCAAGGCCAAGCACGACAAGCCCGTCTACGCGGTGGTGGAGGAGGCTTGTGCCTCGGCTGCCTACTACATCGCCGTCTCGGCCGACAAGATCTATGTGGACAAGGCCAGCATCGTGGGCAGCATCGGCGTGCTCATGGACGGCTTCGGTTTCACCGGGCTCATGGACAAGCTGGGCGTGGAACGGCGTCTGATGACGGCGGGCGAGAACAAGGGGTTTTTGGATCCCTTCAGCCCGCAGACCGACAAGCAGCGCGCCTATGCCCAGACCATGCTGGACCAGATCCACAAGCAGTTCATCGGCGTGGTCAAGGAGGGCCGTGGCAAGCGGCTCAAGGACACACCGGACATGTTCAGCGGCCTGTTCTGGACCGGCCAGCAGGCCATCGAACTGGGCCTGGCGGACCAGCTGGGCAGTCTGGACTATGTGGCGCGCGAGGTGGTGCAGGCCGAGGACATCGTCGACTACACGCGCCATCCGAATGTGGCCGAGCGTCTGGTCAAACGTTTCGGTGCGGCCATCGGCGAGGGTTCGGTCCGGGCGGTGCGCAGCGCGATGCCGTCCTGGCGCTGAACGCAGGCTGCCTCAGCGCCCGATCGCGTAGACGGCGGGCAATCCGCTGGCCACGGCCGGCTGCTGCTTCCATTGCTTGACCGTCTGGCTCTGGAGGCGGGCACCTTCCAGGGTGAGCCCACTGGCCACGGCGAGCCGCGTGTTGTGCTGCAGTGTGCGCAGCAGGGCATCGAGCAGCGCCGCGTTGCGGTAGGGCGTTTCGATGAATAGCTGGGTCTGACCGGTTTTCAGCGCCAGCGATTCCAGCGCGCGGATGCGCTGCGTGCGCTCCGCCGCCTCTTGCGGCAGGTAGCCGACGAAGGCGAAGTTCTGGCCCGAGAGGCCGCTGGCCGCCAGAGCGAGCAGCAGTGAGACCGGCCCGACCAGGGGCACGACGGCGATCCCGAGGTCGTGCGCGGCACGCACGACCGAGGAGCCCGGGTCGGCCACCGCGGGCATGCCAGCCTCGCTGAGCAGGCCCACGTCCGCGCCGGCCAGTGCCGGGGCCAGCAGGGGGCGGGCGTCGAAGCTGCCCGGCCCGTGGTCCCCCTTCTTGTGGACCTCGCGCGGCAGTTCCTGGATGTCCAGCGCCTGCAGCGGCGCTGCCAGCGGCCGCAGATCCCCCACGCGCTTGAGGTAGGCGCGCGCGCTCTTGGCGTTTTCGCAGACCCAGTGCTGCAGCTGGGCTGCGACCGCCAAAGTGCCTGAAGGCAGCACCTGGTCCAGGGGCGTCTGTACCTCACAGCCCAAGTCCAGCGGGGCTGGCACCAGATAGAGCTTGCCCTTGTTCATGCCTGCAGCAGGGACAGGCCGGCAGCGCGCAGCATGCGCGCCGTGCGGATCAGGGGCAGGCCGATGAGGGTGGTGGGGTCGTCGCTCTCGATGGCATCGAGCAGGACGATGCCCAGGCCTTCGCTCTTGGCGCTGCCGGCGCAGTCATACGGCGTCTCGGCGCGCAGATAGGTTTCGATCTCGGCATCGCTGAGTTCGCGCAAGCGCACCCGCACCGGGGCCAGTTCCAGCTGCTCGAAGCCGGTCTCGAGGCAGACCACGGCCACGGCGGTCTGGAAGATCACGGTGCGCCCGCGCATGCGGCGCAGCTGCTCGACCGCGCGCTCGTGCGTGCCGGGTTTGCCCAGCGGCTCGCCGCCCAGATCGGCCACCTGGTCCGAGCCGATGACAATGGCTGAGGGGTGGCGCTGGGCCACGGCGCGGGCTTTCGCCAGCGCCAGGCGGCGTGCGAGCTCGGGCGGGCGCTCGCCGGCTTGCGGGGTTTCGTCGACCGCCGGGGCGACAACGTCGAAGGGAACGCGCAGGCGTTGCAGCAGCTCGCGCCGGTAGGCCGAGGTGGAGCCGAGGATCAGGGGACGGGATGTCATGCCCGGATTCTCTTACACTGCCGCCATGTCTTCCGAGTTCGATCCGCGCCGCCTGAATGTCCAGGCCTTCGCCCAGGCGGGGGCCACCTTGTCTGCTGTTGATTTGCTATCAAAATATGAGCGACTGCTGTCTGAAACCGGTGCGCCCGGGGCGGATCGGGAGGTCCGTTGGGCGGCTCGTGGCGAGCAGCAGACCGATGCCAGCGGTCATGCGCGGGTCTGGCTGCACCTGACGGCCGGGGTCAGCCTGCCGCTGACCTGTCAACGCTGCCTGGGGCCTGCCGATATCGATGTCGAGGTGACCCGCGATTTCCGCTTTGTGGCCACCGAGGCGCAGGCCGAAGCTGAGGATGAAGAGGCCGAAGAAGACGTGCTGGTCTTGAGCCATGATTTCGATCTGCGGGCCCTGGTGGAGGATGAATTGCTCATGGCGCTGCCCCTGGTGCCCCGGCACGAAGCCTGTCCGACCGAGGTGAAACTGGTGGTCCAGGATGCCGATTTCGAGGCCGCGCAGGAGGCCAAGCCCAAGCCGTTTGCGGCCTTGGCAGGCTTGAAAACCGGCCAGAAGAGCTGAGTCCAGCGGCGCCTGACAAAACCGACCTGAAATCAACCAGTTAGGCTATAATTCGTGGTTCCGCGCAGCCCCAACCTGCGCCGATATGTCCAATCAACCTGAGGCAGGGCTTTCGAGTCCTGCGTCCCTAAGGAGCCAAACATGGCCGTTCAGCAAAACAAGAAGTCGCCCTCCAAGCGCGGCATGCACCGTTCGCACAACGCCCTGGGCGTGCCCGGCATCGCCGTCGAGCCGACCACGGGTGAGACCCACCTGCGTCACCACATCAGCCCCAACGGTTTTTACCGTGGCCGCAAGGTGCTGAAGACCAAATCCGAAGCCTGATTTCCCCAGGTTTTGCCGGGCCCGACGCTACAACGCAGGTAGCTCGGGCCTTTGTCTTGATGACGACCGTCTTTTTCGGTTCCAACCGCGCCTGATCGCGCTGCCGACCCATGATCACGATAGCTGTGGACTGCATGGGGGGCGATCACGGCCCCC
>DNQP01000255.1:0-2987 GCA_003500955.1 Curvibacter sp.
AGGACGCGCCATGGCGCGTCCTTGTTGTATTGGGGATTGGTATTTGGCCCCCACAGCCGTAATGAGGAGGCGAGTAGCGCAGGGAGCGGCGGAGAAAGAAGCGCAGATGTCTGAGCCCGAAGGGCGAGTTTCTGCGCTTCCCGCCGATCCCGAGCAACGCAGCGTGCCCGTAGCGCAGCGTAGGGCCGACGAATCCGGCTCGCCTTCTCTTTGCTTACTTTCTCTTGGCGAAGCAAGAGAAAGTAAGTCGCCCGCCGGGGCGAGACCCGGCTTGTAACGCCCGCCCGGACGCAGGAGGCAGAGACCTGCGAAAATCCACCCCTTATGACCTACTCCGTCAAAGAGATCTTCTACACCCTGCAAGGCGAGGGCGCGCAGTCCGGCCGGGCGGCGGTGTTTTCCCGCTTCGCAGGCTGCAATCTCTGGAGTGGGCGCGAGGAAGACCGCGCGGGGGCCGTCTGCACCTTCTGCGACACGGATTTCGTGGGCACGGACGGGACGGGCGGCGGCAAGTTCGCCGATGCCGATGCACTGGCAGATGCGATTGAAAGGGCCTGGGAACCCCAGGGCCGTACCGGTCGCTATGTGGTGTTGACCGGCGGCGAGCCGCTGCTGCAGGTGGACGAGGCGCTGACAGCGGCCTTGCACGCGCGTGGTTTCACGATTGCCGTGGAAACCAACGGCACCCAGCCCGCCCCGCCGGGTCTGGACTGGATCTGCGTCAGCCCCAAGGCCGATGCCGAGGTGGTGCTCACGCGCGGTCACGAGCTCAAGCTGGTCTATCCGCAGGTCCAGGCCGATCCGGCGCGTTTCGCCGGCATGGACTTCCAGCACTTCTTCCTGCAGCCCATGGACGGGCCGGACCGTGTGGCCAACACGGAACGCGCCATCGCCTACTGCCAGCAACACCCGCAATGGCGGCTGGGCATCCAGTCGCACAAGATGATCGGAATCCGTTGATGTACGAGATCAGCCAGCGTTTCTTCTTCGACGCCGCCCACACCCTGCGCCGCGAGATCGAGGCCGAGGGCAGCAAGCGCGTGCACGGCCACACCTATTACGCCGAAGTCGCGGTGCGCGGTGAGCCCAAGGGCGAGACCGGCATGGTGCTGGACCTGGGCCATGTGCGGCGTGAGGTCAACGCGCTGCGCGAGAAGCTGGACCACCACTTCCTCGACGAGGTGCCCGGCCTGGGCATCCCCACGCTGGAAAACCTCTGCGCTTTCATCTGGAAAGAACTCAAACCCAAGATTCCGGGGCTGGCGGCCGTGACGGTGGAGCGGCAGGCGATTGGGGACAAATGCGTCTACCGGCCCTAATCGTCGCCCCTGTATCGGTTTGTATCAAATGAGTCACTACAAGCGTGAGCTGCTTCGCACGTTTGCTTTATCAGTCGTTGCATTTCTCGTTCTGGCACTGCTTACGATAGTCGTACACATGTTTGTCCCCGCAGAGTACGTCGACTGGGTTCTGGCGCCCGCGTTCATTCTGTGGGGGGTCTTATTCGTTGGTGGATGTTGGGGATTTGGACCGATAGGCAGGCGCTTGCGACAAGCCACTCAAGCGGACAAAGAGCGAGAGGAAAAGAAAATCCACACCTAGGCTCTGATGCGAACTGCGCATGAGGCGAAAGGTCCGGGTCTTAGCCAGTATTCCTCAAGCCCGCCGCAATCCCGTTGATGGAGATGTGAATCCCGCGCCGCACTCGCTCATCCGCCTGTCCCGCGCGGTAGCGCCGCATCAGTTCCACCTGCAGATGGTGCAGCGGGTCGATGTAGGGGAAGCGGTGGCGGATGGAGCGTTGCAGGGCGGCGTTGCCGGCCAGGCGCTGTTTCTCGCCGGTGAGCAGGGTCAGGGCGTGGACCGTGCGCTGCCACTCGGCCTCGATCTGCGTGTAGACCTTGCGGCGCAGCTTGCTGTCGCTGACCAGCTCCGCATAGCGTGAGCCCAGGGCCAGGTCGCTCTTGGCCAGCACCATGTCCATGTTGGAGAGCAGGGTCTTGAAGAAGGGCCACTGGCGGGCCATTTTCTGCAGCAGGGCCAGGCGTTCCTTGTGCTCCTTCGTTCCGCCCGCATTGAGGAAGGCCTCGACCGCCGAGCCGAAGCCGTACCAGCCGGGCAGGGTGAGGCGGCACTGGCCCCAGGAGAAGCCCCAGGGGATGGCGCGCAGGTCCTCGATCTTTTGCGTGGCCTTGCGCGAGGCCGGGCGCGAGCCGATATTGAGTTCGGCGATCTCGCGGATGGGGGTGGCGCCGAAGAAGTACTCGGCAAAGCCCTCGGTCTCGTACACCAGTTTGCGGTAGGCGCCCATGCTGGCCTGGGAGAGCTCAGCCGCGGCCTGCAGCCAGGCGGGTGCGGCGGACTTGGTGGGCTGCAGCAGCGTGGCTTCCAGCGTCGCGGCCACCAGGGTTTCGAGGTTGCGGCGGCCGATCTCGGGGTTGGCGTATTTGGAGGCGATGACCTCGCCCTGCTCGGTCAGACGGATCTGGCCGCGCACCGTGCCCGGGGGCTGGGCCAGGATGGCCTGGTAGCTTGGGCCGCCGCCGCGGCCCACGGTACCGCCGCGGCCGTGGAAGAGGCGTAATTGAATCGGCTTGAGTTCGTCGAAGAGTTCCACCAGCGCGATCTCGGCACGGTAGAGCTCCCAGTTGCTGGTGAAGATGCCGCCATCCTTGTTGCTGTCGGAGTAGCCCAGCATGATGTCCTGCTCTCCACCGCTGCGCCGGATCATGCCGGCGATGCCGGGCAGGGCGTAGTACTCGCGCATGATGGGCGCGGCGTTGCGCAGGTCCTCGATGGTCTCGAACAGGGGCACGACGATGAGGTCGGCCGTGCAGCTGGGCGCGTCCAGCGTGCCGCGCAGCAGGCCCACTTCCTTCTGCAGGAACAGCACCTCGAGCAGGTCGCTCACCGTCTCGGTGTGGCTGATGATGTAGTGGCGGATGGCCTCGCTGCCGTAGCGCTGGCGCATCTGGCGGGCGCTCTCG
>DNQP01000255.1:3302-9035 GCA_003500955.1 Curvibacter sp.
ACGAAGACGGCCAGTTCACTCTGCGTCCAGGCGCTGTAGTCTGCGCCCACCACGCGCAGCGGCCGTGCGTCGGCCAGCAGGCGCAGCAGCAGGCTGCGCTTGGCCTCTTCGTCCAGGCCCGAATAGTTGGATTCGATGCGCGCCGTGGCCAGCAGCTCGGCGATGACTTCCTCGTGCTTGTCGGAACTCTGGCGCAGGTCCAGCGTGGCCAGGTGGAAGCCGAAGACCTGCACGGCGCGGATCAGCGGGCGCAGGCGCTGCTGCGTGAGCGCCTCGCCGTGGCGCTCGGCCAGCGAATGCTCGATGGTGCGCAGATCGGCCAGGAAATCGGCGGCGCTGAGATAGGGGCTCTGCGGCGCCACGGCGTGACGCGCCGCCTCGGTGCCTGAGAGCGCCTGCAGCGTGGCCGCCAGACGGGCATAGATGCCGATCAGCGCACGCCGGTAGGGCTCGTCCTTGCGGTGCTCGCTGTGGTCGGGCGAGGCGTCGGCCAGGGCGCGCATCTCGGGGCTGCAGCCCACCAGCAGGTCGGAGACCGAAAGCTCGCTGCCCAGCAGGTGCACTTCCATCAGGTAGTGGCGCAGCGCGACCTCGGCCTGCCGCGCCAGGGCCATCTGCATGGTGGGCGCGCCGACGTTGGGATTGCCGTCGCGGTCACCGCCGATCCAGTGGCCCATGCGCAGAAAGCTGTGCACGGGCTGGTTGAGCTCGCGCTCCAGGTTGGCGTAGAGCGCGGGGATCTCGCGCAGGAAGGTGGGCTCGTAATAGCTCAGCGCGTTCTCGATCTCGTCGGCCACGACCAGCTTGCTGCTGCGCACCAGCCGCGTCTGCCAGAGCTGCAGCACGCGCGCGCGCAGGCGCGCCTCGTTGGCGGCGAGTTCGCGCGGGGTCAGCAGGTCTCTCTTCGGATCCAGGCCGGTGGCGCGTACCTTGATCTCGTCGCGCTCGGTCAGCAGGCGGGCGATGTCGCGCTCGGCGTCCAGGATGCTCTTGCGCTGCACCTCGGTGGGATGGGCCGTGAGCACGGGCGAAAGATAGCTGTGCGCCAGGGTGTTGGCGATGCTGCGCGTGCTGATGCCGGCCCAGCGCAGGCGCGCCAGCGCCACGTCGATGCTGCCTTCCTGCTCGTTGCCCGCGCGTTCGTGCACGGCACGGCGGCGGATGTGATGCCGGTCCTCGGCCAGGTTGGCCAGGTGGCTGAAGTAGGTGAAGGCGCGGATCACGCTGACCGTCTGGTCATCGCTCAGGCCCTTGAGCAGCTTCTTGAGCGTCTTGTCGGCCTCGGTGTCGGCGTCGCGGCGGAAGGCTACCGAGAGCTTGCGGATCTGTTCGATCAGCTCGTAGGCCTCGGTGCCTTCCTGTTCGCGGATCACATCGCCCAGGATGCGGCCCAGCAGGCGGATGTCTTCGACCAGGGGGCGTTCGTTGTCTCGTGAGGCGCGGGCGGCAGGCATGGCTGGAACTCTTGGTGTTAAATGGGATGGCGGCGCCATGCTAGCATCGCCCGCACGCTGATGAATCTGTGTTTCACCACTGATGAATCGGCGTTCCAGAACAGGACCGATCACCGCATGAAACTGACCATCGCCACCCGCGAAAGCCGTCTCGCCCTCTGGCAGGCTGAGCATGTCAAAGCTCTCTTGGAACAACAAGGCCACGCGGTGACGCTGCTGGGTATGACGACCAAGGGTGATCAGATCCTCGATCGATCCCTGAGCAAGGTAGGCGGCAAAGGCCTCTTCGTCAAGGAGCTCGAAGTGGCGCTCGAGGAGGGGCAGGCCGATCTCGCCGTGCACTCGCTCAAGGACGTGCCCATGGAGTTGCCCGAGGGTTTCGCGCTGGCCTGTGTGATGGAGCGCGAGGATCCGCGCGACGCGCTTGTCTCCCCCAAGTACACCAGCCTCGCCGCGCTGCCGCAAGGCGCCGTGGTCGGGACCTCCAGCCTGCGGCGCGTGGCATTGCTGCGTGCCGCCCGCCCGGACCTGAAGATCGAACCGCTGCGCGGCAACCTGGACACCCGTTTGCGCAAGCTTGACGAGGGCCAGTACGACGCCATCGTGCTGGCGGCGGCCGGCCTCAAGCGTCTGGATATGGAACACCGCATCCGTGCCGTCTTTGCGCCCAGCGAAATGCTGCCGGCCGCCGGCCAGGGCGCACTGGGCATCGAGGTCCGCAGCGCGCGTCCTGACGTGCACGCAGCGCTGGCACCGCTGGTGCACCGCAGTACCTGGTTGCGCGTGGCAGCGGAGCGTGCCGTGAGCCGCGCCATGGGCGGCAGCTGTTCCATGCCGCTGGCGGCGTACGCGTCGTTGGACGGCGGCACGCTGAGCCTGCAGGCCGCCTGGGGGGACCCCGAAGGTCGCATCCCCCTGGTGCGCGCGCAGGGCGCCGCACCCGCGGCGGATCTGGCCGCCGCCGAGGCCCTGGGCCTGGAGGTGGCGACGCAGCTGCGCCTGGGAGTGCAGCAGGTTGGTGGCAGCTTGGACGGCATCCACTGAACGCCATGCATGTCGTCGTCACCCGCCCGCAGCGTGAAGCGCAGGACTGGGTGCAGGCCTTGCGTCAGGCCGGCCATGAGGCCTGGGCCCTGCCGCTGATTTCCATTGCTCCCGCGCCTGATGCCGCTGCCGTGCGTCAGGCCTGGCAGCAGCTGGACCGCTACCTGGCGGTGATGTTCGTCAGCGCCAACGCTGTCGAGGGTTTTCACGCGGCCTGTCCTACGGACGATGCTCCGCCCTTCGAGGCCTGGGCCACGGGGCCGGGCACGGTAAGGGGGCTGCGCCAGGCTGGCGTGCCGGCCGCACGCATCGTGGCGCCGCCCGACGACGCGCCGCAGTTTGATTCCGAAGCGCTCTGGTCCCTGGTGGCGCAACGCCTTCGACCTGGCGTGCGTGTGCTCGTCGTGCGCGGGGCCGACGCCGCCGGCCAGAGCAGCGAAGGCGCGGGGCGCGACTGGTTTGCACGCCAGGTGCGCGCGGCCGGTGCCGAGGTGGATTTCCTGGCCAGCTACCAGCGGCAGGCGCCCGTGCTGGACGACGCACAGCGGCAGCGCGCGCAGTTGGCAGCCCGCGACGGCTCGGTCTGGCTCTTCAGCAGCAGCGAGGCCGTCCACAATCTGCAGGCCAGCCTGCCTGGCGTGGACTGGGGCCGTGCGCGTGCCGTGACCACCCACGAGCGTATTGCGCAGGCCGCGCGCGCTGCAGGTTTTGCCGAGGTGCGTGAGACCCGGCCCGCCTTGGCCGATGTGCGGGCCTCGATAGAATCCTTTGCATGACCACGCCCGAGCCCCAGGAAGCACCCGACACCTCCAGCGTTCCTGCGCCCGCCGCCGCCGTGTCTGCGTCCGGCGAGGGGGTCTCTCCCCCTGCGGCGTCGCCAGCCCCTGTATCCCGCATGCTGGTGCTGGCCCTGGGCGCGCTGGCCCTTCTGGCCCTGCTGCTCAGCGGCCTGCTTTGGGACCGCCTGTCCACCCTGCAGGATCAGCTGACCCGCCAGACGACCGAGGCGGCCGCCACAGCGGCCGAAGCGCGCACCCTGGTGCGTCAGACCCAGGAACAGGAACGCATGCTGGCCGCGCGTCAGGCCGTGCTCGAAGCGCGCCTGGGCGAGGTGGCCCTGCAGCGCAGCCAGCTGGAAGAGCTGATGCAGAGCCTCTCGCGCACGCGCGACGAGAACCTCGTGGTGGACATCGAGTCCGCCATCCGCCTGGCCCAGCAGCAGGCCCAGCTGACCGGCAGCATGGAGCCCCTGCTGGCGGCCTTGCGCACAGCCGAGCAGCGCGTGCAACGCGCTCCGCAGGCTCGCTTGGCCCCGGTGCAGCGCGCGCTGGCACGCGACATGGCGCGCATCAAATCCACCCCCATCGTCGACACGCCGACGCTGCTGGCGCGGCTTGATGAGCTGGTGCGCCTGGCCGATGAACTGCCCCTGGCCAATGCGGTCGGTGCGGCGCCCGAGGCGGCGCCGACCCCGGCTGCGCGCAACGACAACCCCCTGCAGGCGTGGTGGCAGCGCACGCTGCAGCATGTGCTCGATGAGCTGCGCGGCCTGGTGCGCGTGAGCCGCATCGATGCCCCCGAAGCCGCGCTGCTGACGCCCGAGCAGTCCTTCTTCGTGCGCGAAAACTACAAGCTGCTGCTGCTCAATGCCCGCCTGGGTCTGCTGGCGCGCCAGCCCGAAGCCGTACGCGCCGATCTGCTCAAGGCCACCAACACCCTGGGCAAGTATTTCGACGCCAGCGCGCGCCGCACCCGCGTGGCCGCGGAGCTGCTGCAGCAGACCCGCACGCAGATGCAGAACGTGGAGCTGCCGCGCGCCGACGAGACCCTGACCGCGCTGGCGGCTGTGGCGCCCGGACGCTGAGCGCGGAAAGACGCACGCCATGCGCAATCTGCTCTGGTTCCTGGCCCTGTTTGCCCTCGCGGCGGGCGTGGCCCTGTTCGCGGGCAACAACCAGGGCACGGTCACCCTGTTCTGGCCGCCCTACCGGGTGGACTTCTCGCTTAACCTCGTGCTGCTGGCGCTGTTTGCGGCCTTCGTGCTGCTCTACGCCGCGCTGCGCGGCCTGTCCCTGCTGCTGGCCCTGCCGGCCGAGGCGCGGCGCTGGCGCCGCCGTCACCAGGAACGCATGCAGCTGCAGGGCTTGCTTGACGCGATGTCGCACCTGACGGCAGGCCGCTTCATCCGGGCGCGCAAGGCGGCCGAGAACGTGGTGGTGCAGACCGAGGCGCTGGCGCGCCGCGAGCAGGCCCAGGCGCACGGCACGCGCCTGATGGCGCTGGCCCATCTGCTGGCCGCCGAATGCGCCCATGCCTTGCAGGACCGGGCCGGCCGCGATGAACATGCGCGCGCTGCCCTGGCCCTGACCCAGGGCAAAGGTCGCGAAGCCCAGGAGGTGCGCGAGGGCGTGCAGCTGCGCGTCGCGCGCTGGGCTTTCGACGACCGTGACGTGCAGGCGGCGCTGCAGCGTCTGGACGAACTGCCCCAGGGCGTGGCGCGCCGTACGCTGGCGCTGCGCCTGCGCCTGCGGGTCACGCGCCTGGCCGGACAGTTCCGTTCCGCGCTGGAAACGGTGCGCTTGCTGGGCAAGCACCGCGCGTTTTCCGAATCCGCCGCGCGCAGCATCGTGCGTGGCCTGGCCATCGAGCTGCTGCGCGGCACGCATGACCCGGCCCAGCTGCAGAAGGTCTGGGAACAGCTCGACGCCGCCGAGCAGGGCATGCCCGAGGTGGCCTTGCTCGCCGGCGAGCGCATGCTGGCGCTGGGCGGCGACTTTGCGCTGGCGCAGCGGTGGTTGCTGCCGGTCTGGGAGCAGCTGGTGCGACCCGCGTCGGCCCTGCCACAGGAGCTGCGCCTGCGCCTGGTCCTGTTGCTCGAGCGCGGCTTTCATCAGACCCCGGGGCAGCCCGACGCAGCCTGGCTGGCGCGCATCGAGGCGGCCCAGCTGGGCAACCCGCGCGAGCCGCTGCTGCAGTACCTGGCGGGCGTGGCCTGCATGCACCTGCAGCTCTGGGGCAAGGCCCAGCAGCTCCTGCGACAGTCCCTGACCCAGCTCAAGGACGAGGCCTTGCGCCGGCGCGCCTGGGCCGCACTGGCCCGGCTGGCCGAGCAGCGCGAGGACAGCGCTGCCGCCCTCGAGGCCTGGCGCCAGGCTGCCCAGGGCTGAGCCCGGCTTCGGGATGATCCCGGGGTGGCGGGGGGTGACGGCGCCCCGGCAAAGGGCTAATATGGCTT
>DNQP01000255.1:9340-10489 GCA_003500955.1 Curvibacter sp.
GCAAAGGGCTAATATGGCTCGCACCGACTTGTGTTTGCAGCATGGCCACCCTGACCGAACACCTCATCAAGCTCACCGATCACCGTGATCGCGATCTGCTCGAACTGACCCTGGCCAAGGCCCTGATCGACCTGGTGCCCATCCAGCGCGTGGTGATCTCCCGCGTCAGCGTCGAGGACAACGAGCGGCGCTGGCTGGACATGGTTTCGCTCGACGCGCGCGGCGGCGGCAAGGTGGTGGACCCGCTGCGCATCGATTTCCACAGCCTGCCCAAGCTGGAGGAGTCCTACGACCGGCTGCGCAGTCTCAACGGTCGCCAGGTCATCGAGGTGGCCTGGGCCGGCCCCGAAGGGCCGCGCATCTACTACCTGCCGCTGTTTGCCGACACCCGCGCCGACGACGAGCAAGGCGTGATCGAGATCCACACCGCGGGTGTGCTGGAGCCGGCCGACCGGCAGACCATCGAGCAGCTGCACCACATCTACCGCAACATGTACACGCTGCTGGCCTACAGCGACCGCGACGCGCTGACCGGCCTGCTCAACCGCAAGTCACTCGACGACACCTTCTACAGTGCGGTGCTCGAGGAACTCGACGGTGTGCTGGAGAACGCGAAGAACGAGCCTGCGCCTGGCAAGGAGCGGCGCCACCGCGTGCCGCCCAACTACTGGCTGGGGTGCATCGTCATCGACAACTTCCATCTGCTCAGCGACAAGCACGGGCACCTGATCATGGAAGAGGTGACGCTGCTGGTGGCGCGCATCATGAACAGCACCTTCCGTGCGCACGACCGGCTCTACCGCTTCGGCGGCGAGCAGTTTGCCGTGCTCTTCCACTGCCCCGAGGAAGCCCTGGCCCTGGGCGCTTTCGAGCGCCTGCGCGCCAACGTCGAGAAGTACAACTTCCCGCAGGTCGGCCGTGTGACCATCAGTGCCGGCTTCACCCGCGTGCTGGCCGACGATTCGCCCAGCACCGCGCTGGAGCGTAACGACCAGGCCATCGACTACGCCCAGCGCAACGGGCGCAACAAGGTCTGCAGCCACCCGGACCTGGTGCGCAAGGGCCTGTTCGGCGAGGTCGCGCGCACGGGTTCGGTGGACGTGTTCTGAGTCCACGCCAGGCACAAAAAAGCCCGCTGACGCGGGCTTT
>DNQP01000255.1:10794-11080 GCA_003500955.1 Curvibacter sp.
AGCCCGCTGACGCGGGCTTTTTTGCGCTTGCGGCGGGATCAGCCCTGGGCTGTTTCCTGCTGCTCGAAGGGCAGCTTCATCTCGCGCAGGTCCTTGCGGGTCTCGACCAGGATCAGCGGACCCTCATCGATGACCACCGGCGCCGGGCGCTCGCGCGGCACGTGGACCGGCTTGGGTTCGGCAGCGATGGCGGCCTGCACGGCGGCCACCTTGTCGGCGTCGGAGTTGACCCACTGCAGGCCCGAGGAGCTGGCGACCTGGATCAGGTCGGTCAGCGGCAGGGTGT
>DNQP01000163.1 GCA_003500955.1 Curvibacter sp.
GACCGCGTTGAACAGGACGTCGCGCAAGCCACTGTCGTGCGTGCCGCCGGCGCTGGTCGGAATCAGGTTGACGTAGCTCTCGCGCACGGGCTGGCCGTCCTCGGTGAAGGCCACGGCCCAGGCCGCGCCCTCCCCCTCGGCAAAGCTGTCGTTATTGTCGGCATAGCCCTCGCCCTCGAAGAGCGGGATCACCGGGTCGGCCGGCAGGGTCTGCATCAGGTAGTCACGCAGGCCGCCCTTGTACAACCAGGTCTGGGTGTCCTTGGTCTTCTCCACCGTCAGCGTCACTGTGACGCCGGGCATGAGCACGGCCTTGCTGCGCAGCAGGTGGGTGAGTTCGCCTATGGGCAGGGCAACAGACTCGAAATACTTCGCGTCGGGCCAGACGCGCACCGTCGTGCCCTGTTTGCGATCACCCGCGGCCTGGGCGCGGGTCTGCAACGGCTCGATCACGTCGCCGCCCGAGAAAGCCAGCGTGGCCACCTTGCCCTCGCGGTGGGTGCTGACCTGCAGGCGCTTGGCCAGCGCATTGGTCACCGACACCCCCACGCCGTGCAGGCCACCTGAGAAGCTGTAGGCCCCGCCCTGGCCCTTGTCGAATTTGCCGCCCGCGTGCAGGCGGGTGTAGACCAGCTCGATCACCGGGGCCTTTTCTTCCGGATGCAATCCAAACGGAATACCGCGCCCGTCGTCCTCGACGCTGACCGAGCCGTCGGCGTGCAGGATGACGGCGATCTTCTTGCCGTGGCCGGCCAGGGCCTCGTCGGCCGCGTTGTCCAGCACTTCCTGGATGATGTGCAGCGGGTTGTCCGTCCGGGTGTACATGCCCGGGCGCTGCTTGACCGGCTCCAGTCCCTTGAGGACGCGGATGGAACCTTCGGAATATTCGGGGGTAGGTTTGACAGCCATGGCGCGGAATTGTAGACCCAGTCCACGCAATCACTGGATGAACATCCAGTTACATTCCCGTCGGCCGTCGGCAAGCGGGCAGCGGATTGGCTACAGTGCGGCGATGAGCACCAAGAAACTTCCCATGGCCCAGGTTCTGATCTGCGGCGCCATGATCGTCACTCTCTCCATGGGCATACGCCACGGCTTCGGCCTCTGGCTGCAACCCGTCACCCAGACCCAGGGCTGGACCCGCGAGACCTTCGCCTTCGCCATGGCCATCCAGAACCTGACCTGGGGCTTTGCCGGCATCTTCGCCGGCATGCTGGCCGACCGGTTCGGCGCCTTCAAGGTCATCATCGGCGGCGCCATCCTCTACGCGCTGGGCCTCATCGGCATGGCCCATGCCCCCACCCCGCTGATGTTCGCGCTGAGCTGCGGCGTGCTGATCGGCATGGCTCAGGCCGGCACCACCTATGCCGTGATCTACGGAGTGATCGGCCGCAACGTCAGCATGGACAAGCGCTCCTGGGCCATGGGCGTGGCCGCGGCGGCCGGCTCCTTCGGCCAGTTCCTGATGGTGCCGGTCGAGGGCTGGCTCATCAGCGGCCTGGGCTGGCAGCAGGCCCTGGTCGCGCTGGGCATGGCGGCGCTGCTCATCGTGCCGCTGGCCTGGGGCCTGCACGAACCCGGCTTTGCCAGCGGCGCGCCCGTTAAGCGCGAGCAGTCCATCCTGCAGGCCCTGCGCGAGGCCTTCGCCTACCCGAGCTTCCAGCTTCTCATGGCGGGCTATTTCGTCTGCGGCTTCCAGGTGGTCTTCATCGGCGTGCACATGCCCAGCTATCTGAAAGACCACGGGCTCTCGCCACAGGTCGCCAGCTACTCCCTGGCCCTGATCGGCCTCTTCAACGTCTTCGGCACCTATGCCGCGGGCACGCTGGGTCAGCGCCTGGCCAAGCGCAAGATCCTGGCCTTCATCTACTTCGCGCGCGCCATCGCCATCACCCTCTTCCTGCTGGCGCCGCTTACACCCTTGAGCGTCTACATCTTCTCGGCCGTCATGGGGGTGCTCTGGCTGTCCACGGTGCCGCCGACGAACGCCATCGTGGCCCAGATCTTCGGCGTGGCCCACCTGTCCATGCTGGGCGGCTTCGTCTTCTTCAGTCACCAGATTGGCAGCTTCATGGGCGTGTGGCTCGGCGGCTACCTCTACGACCAGACGGGCAGCTACGACATCGTCTGGTACATCGCCATCGCCTTGGGCGTGGCCGCGGCCCTGATCAACCTGCCGGTGCGCGAAGCCGCGATCCGCCGCCAGGCCGAGGGAGCCCACGCATGAAGCTGAAGTCGCACACACGCCACGCGCTGGCCTGGGCTGCGGCCCTGGTGCTGCTGCTGGCCGTGTTCGCGCTCTACACGCGGCCGGATTTCCTGGTGACCCTGGCGGACCAGCTCTGGGCCTGCTTCTAGCCCCCGGCACCTCGGGAATCCCTGCATCCTGCGGTACGGGCCGCATGGCACACTCAAGCCATGACCATGAAGACCTTCATCCTGACCGGCGCGTCCGACGGTATCGGTGCTGAAATGGCGCGCCAGTTGGCGCAGCGGCTTGGCGCCGAGGCCGGCCTGGTGCTGGCGGCGCGCAAGCCAGCCGCGCTCGAAGAGGTGGCCAGCCAGTGCCGCAGCCACGGTAGCGAGGTGCTGGTCGCACCGACCGATGTGAGCGACCCGGACCAATGCCGCAAGCTCGTCGAGCGCGCCGTGGAGCGCTTCGGCTGGCTCGACGTGCTGGTCAACAACGCCGGCGTCTCGGCCCAGGCCCTGTTCGAGGAGGTGCAGACCGAACACCTGGGCTGGTACGAGGACCTGATGCGCGTGAACCTCTGGGGCTCGGTCTGGTGCACACACGCTGCCTTGCCCCACCTCAAGGCCAGCCGCGGCCAGATCGTGGCCGTGTCCTCGCTGGCCGGTCTCGTGGGCGTGCCGGGGCGCACCGCCTACAGCGCGAGCAAGTTCGCCATGACGGGTTTCTTCGAAGCGCTGCGTGCCGAACTCAAGGGTGCGGGAGTTAGCGTCACCACGGCCTACCCCGGCGTGGTCGCCACCGAGATCCGCTACCGCGGCTACAACGCCGCAGGTCAGCCCGCGGGCAAAAGCGGCCTGAAGGAGGACGACGCCATGTCGGTGGAGGAATGTGCCCGGCTCATCCTGGCCGGCATGGACGCGCGCCGGCGCGAAGTGGTGATGACGTCCAAAGGCAAGCTGGGGCGCCTGCTCAAGTTGCTCGCACCGGGCCTGGTGGAGAGGATGGCCCTGGCCGCGCTCAAGGACGAGGTCAAGCCCCGATGAACGCCCTGCCGCACGGGGCCGAGGCGCCCTCGGCCTGGGTGCAGCGCTGGTCCCACTTGGTACGTCCAGGCGGCACGGTGCTCGACGTGGCCTGCGGCCAGGGGCGCCACCTGCGCTGGTTCGCGCAGCGTGGCCACCCGGTCACGGGCGTGGACCGATCCCCCGAGGCCGTCGCCGCCGCGGCCGCTCTGGGCACGGCCATCGAGGCCGACATCGAGAACGGCCCCTGGCCTCTGATGCGGGGTGGCCAAGCGCAGCGCTTCGACGCGGTGATCGTCACCAACTACCTCTGGCGCGCGCTGTTTCCCACCCTGCTGGCCAGCCTGACCCCGGGCGGGATCCTGATTTACGAAACTTTTACCGCCGGCAACGAGACGGTGGGCAAGCCCTCACGGCCGGATTTCCTGCTGCAGCCTGGCGAGCTCTTGCGCGTCTGCGCCGGTTTACGCGTGGTGGCCTACGAGAACGGCTACCTCGCCATGCCTGAACGGTATGTCCAGCGCATCGTGGCCGTGAACGAGACCGGCGTGTCCACGGCGGGCGCGCCCCTGCGTTATTCCCTGTAAGCCGGTCTGACCGGTGGCCGGGCGACCTTGCTCGGTAGAATGCACCATTCGCCTGAACTCAACTTCCCTCCCTCGGACATGACTTCCTCTACACGCCAGATCACCGGCAGCATCGTGGCCCTCGTCACCCCCCTGCACGAGGACGGTAGCGTCGACTACCCCACGCTGCGCAAACTGATCGACTGGCACGTCGCCGAAGGCACGGACTGCATCGGCGTCGTCGGCACCACGGGCGAATCGCCCACCGTCAACGTCGAAGAGCACTGCGAAATCATCCGCGTCTCGGTCGAACAGGCCAAGGGCAAGGTACCCATCATGGCCGGCTGCGGCGCCAACTCCACGGCCGAGGCCATCGAGCTGGCGCGCTTCGCCAAGAAGGTCGGTGCCGACTGCCAGCTGCAGGTCGTGCCCTACTACAACAAGCCCACGCAGGAAGGCCAGTTCCTGCACTTCAAGGCCATCGCCGAAGCCGTGGGCGACCTGCCCATGGTTCTGTACAACGTGCCCGGCCGCACCGTGGCCGATATGGCGCACGACACCGTGCTGCGCCTGGCCCGGGTGCCGGGCATCGTCGGCATCAAGGAAGCGACGGGCAATATCGAACGCGCCCAGTGGCTGATCCGCGAGGCCCCCCAGGGTTTTGCCATCTACTCGGGCGACGACCCGACCGCCGTGGCCCTCATGCTCTGCGGCGGCCATGGGAACGTCAGCGTCACGGCCAACGTCGCCCCGCGCGCCATGCACGAGCTCTGCGTGGCGGCGATGGCCGGCGACGTGAAGCGCGCCATGGAGATCCAGTTCAAGCTCATGCCGCTGCACAAGCAGCTCTTCATCGAGCCCAACCCCATCCCCGTCAAGTGGGCCCTGCAGCGCATGGGCCGCTGTGGCGGTGCGCTGCGCCTGCCCATGACGCCGCTGACGCCGGCCAACCAGCCTGTGGTCGAGTCCGCACTGCGTGCTGCTGGCGTGCTCTGATGCTCTCTTGAGGAAACCTCCGTTGAAATCTGCATCGAAACTGGCCCTGCTGGGCCTGACCCTGTTGCTGTCCGCTTGCGCGGCCCTCGAAGGCGACAAGGTCGACTACAAGGCCGCCGCCAAGGCACCGTCCCTGTCCATCCCGCCGGACCTCACCCAGTTGCCGCGCGACACGCGCTACACCACGCCGGGCGCTACCGTCAGTGCCACGGGCTACCAGAACGCCAGCCAGGCCCCGGGCAATACCGTGGCCTCGGTCTTCGCGGGCATGCGCCTGGAAGGCCAGGGTGCGCAGCGCTGGCTTGTGGTGGACCAGCCGCCCGAGAAGCTCTGGCCCGATCTCAAGGCCTTCTGGCAGGAGACCGGCCTGCCGCTGGTGATGGAAGATCCGAAGCTCGGCATCATGGAGACCGACTGGGCCGAGAACCGCGCCAAGCTGCCGCAGGACTTCATCCGCCGCACCCTGGGCGCCATCCTCGACAACCTGTTCTCCACCGGCCTGCTGGACAAGTACCGCACCCGCCTGGAGCGCACGGCGGCGGGCGGCACCGAGATCTACATCAGCCACCGCGGCCTGGCCGAAGTGGTGCGCCCGGACAGCCCCACCAAGACCACCTGGCAGCCGCGCGCCAGTGACACCGAGATGGAAGTGGAGATGCTGCGCCGCCTGATGATCAAGCTCGGCGCCAGCGGCCCGCAGGCTGCCCAGCAGGTGGCCGCCGTGGCGCCGCGCCCGACGGTCAGGGTGGAGCAGCGCGAAGGCCAACCCGTGGTGCTGGTCAGCGAAGGCTTCGACCGTGCCTGGCGCCGTGTCGGCCTGACGCTGGACCGCACGGGCTTCACCGTCGAGGACCGCGACCGCAGCCAAGGCGTCTACTACGTGCGCTATGTGGAGCCGCGTGCACCCGGCGAGGAAGAGCCCGGCTTCTTCAGCCGCCTTTTCAGCGGCACGCCCAAGGACAAGACGCCGCAGAAGTACCGCATCACCGTGCGCAGCGCGGCCGACAGCAGCACGGTCGCCGTGCTCAACGCCGACGGTGCCCCCGAATCCTCGGACGCCGCGAGGCGCATCCTGCAGGTGATCGCCGACGACCTGCGCTGAGTCTGCCGCCGCCCCTGCACACCCCGTGCAGGACGAAAAAAAGCCACCTTGCGGTGGCTTTTTTTGCTGATGCGGACAGCTTACTGCTTGGCCGGCTCGGCGGCGGGGGCAGCGGCCGGAGCGGCAGCGGGAGCAGCGGCGGGTGCCGAAGCGTCAGCCGGAGCGGGAGCGGCAGCGGGGGCCGGGGCAGCGGCGGGTGCGGGAGCGGCGGCGGGAGCAGCGGCTTCTTCCTTCTTGCCACAAGCGGCCAGGGCAGCAGCGGCGATCACGGCAGCGAGAACGAGAGACTTGTTCATTTTGTATCTATCTGATGCGAAGTTGATGACATTTTCCGGAGAACCACCGACTTGGGTCTGACCCGCCGGTGCAAGCAAACCGGCTCGCGCCGGCCTGCTTAGCCACAGATTATATTGTGGGAATATCCCAATTGCGGGAAAACCCGAATACAACTGCACTCAACCGCTTTACAGCCCCAGTACCGAAGCGGGGAAACCCGGGGCACTGTCGCGCCGGCATTCATCGAGCAGCTGACGCAGGCCCAGGCGCCGAGCGGCCTCGTGATCACAGAGCAGTACGTCCTGCTCAATGTCGATGCGCTGCATCACCCAGGACGGGCTCCAGAACACGCTCGGAAAAGACAAGGCATCCGTGCTGCGACAGACGCGGCACTCGATGATGTGGTCCCAGGTCTGTCGCCACTTCACGAAACGCGCATGCCAGCGCGGAATGCCCTCGTAGCGCATGGCCAGCATGACGAAGCGGCGTCCGCCGCGTGACCAGGCCTGCAGCGCCTCGGCCACGGCACGCTCACCGAGCGGCCAGTCGGCGAAATCGGCGTCGCAGACGATGATCTCGTTCCAGCCCTCGCGCGCCGCGGTCAGCAGGGCATCGCGCACGGCCTGTTGGAACACGCTGCGCCCCTGCAGGCGTCCCTGTGGCAGGCCTGACGGAGCCGCCTCAGTGCTCATGGGCCCACCCGTCCTCGCACCAATCGCCCAGCAACTCACGCGCCGCCGCACTGGCGCGTGCCAGCGTACCCGCCGACAGGCTGCGTTCGTCGGCCAGCTGGCGCATCAGCGTCGCGTCGCGGCCCGCGGCTCGGTAGCTTTCGCCGTTGATGTAGATGTGATCCGCGTCGTAGAGCATGCGCGTGCGGCGGTCCAGCACCACGCCGCGACGGGCGCGCAGACGCTGACCGGGTTCGAACCACACCTGGGGTTTGGGCTCGCTCATGGCCTCGCCCAGCGCGCGCGCCAGGGCGAGGGGATCCTTGAGCACCTGCTGCACGGCACGCTGGGCAAAGCGCTGCAGTTCGACCGGCAAAGCGGCCGGGCCGGCGACGGCGGCCTGGCGCGGGTCGCGGTAGAAATCCTCGCCCACAGCCTCGACCGCGTCCTCGGCCAGACGCTGCAACAACTCCTGCGCCAGCTCACAGGCCTTGGGCGAACGGAAACCGATGGAGTAGGTCATGCACTCGCCGTCCTCGGCCACGCCATCGTGCGCGTAGTGCGGCGGCAGGTAGAGCATGTCGCCGGGCTCCAGCACGAACTCCTCTTCCGGCCGGAAGTTCGCAAGGATCTTCACCGGCATGCCCGGCTGGAGACTCAGGTCCTCCTGGCGGCCGATGCGCCAGCGGCGTTTGCCGTGGGCCTGCAGCAGGAAGACATCGTAGTTGTCGTAATGCGGCCCGACCCCGCCGCCTTCGGTGGCGTAGCTGATCATCAGATCGTCGAGGCGTGCATCGGGGATGAAACGAAAGCGGTTCATCAGCGCATGGACCGCCTCGTGATGCAGGTCCACGCCCTGCACGAGCAGCGTCCACTCGGGGGTCTTGAAGGTGGGCAGGGCACGGCGTGCAAAAGGCCCGCGCTGCAGGCTCCAGTGTTCCTTGCCCCTCAGGCGCTGCAGCGTGACCAGGCGCGACTCCACGTCCTCCTGCGCAGCCAGCGCCACCAGCTCGCTGCGCGACAGCAGGGCCTGGAAACCCGGGATGGCCTGGCGCACCAGCAAAGGCTTCTTGTGCCAGTGGCGGCGCATGAAGGTCTCGGGGCTGAGGCCACCCAGCAGGGGCAGCGGCTGTTTCACATCCATGTCGTGATCCGTGGTTCGCATTAACTGCGACAATTCTGCCCTATGGACATCAATCAGCAATGTGTGGTCGCGCTGACCTGGACACTCACCGACACCCTGGGTGAAGAGCTCGACGTGCTCGACGAACCGGTCGAGTTCCTGATCGGCGGCAGCGATCTCTTCAAGAAGATCGAGGACGCGCTGCAAGGCCACAGCGTCGGCGCCACCGTGGCGCTGCAGCTCGAACCCGAAGAGGCCTTTGGCGACTACCAGGACCAGCTGCTCTTCCTGGAGAAGCGTGAGCTCTTCCCCGCCGAGATCGAGGAAGGCATGACCATCGAGGGATCAGCCCTGCCTGCCGGCTGCAACCCCGAAGCGCCCAAGGACGCGCTCTACACCATCACCGAGATCTACCCCGAGCACGTGGTGCTCGACGGCAACCACCCACTGGCCGGGATCGCGCTGCGCCTGCGCCTCAAGGTCGAGGCCGTGCGCGAAGCCACCGAAGACGAGATCGGCAGCGGAACGGCCGGCACCGGCTTCTTCCGCATTGCCCCGCTGCATGAGCAGGGGCCGGGCAACGACAAGCTGCACTAGCTTGCCGTGTCTTAGCCGGGGAACCCCGTGGAACCGGCTTCGCTGGTCCACTGGGGTTGTCCCCCTCAGGGGGAGAGGGGGCTACACGCAGTGAGCCCCAACAGGGGGTTAGCTCTTCCCAGTGGACCCGTAACCGCCAGCGCCACGCGCGGTGGCCGCGGCGAAATCATCCACGAGGTTGAACTGTGCCTGCACCACGGGCACGATGACCAGCTGCGCAATGCGCTCCATGGGCTCGATGGTGAAAGCCGTGGGGCTGCGGTTCCAGGCGCTGACCATGAGCTGGCCCTGGTAGTCGCTGTCGATCAGGCCCACCAGATTGCCCAGCACGATGCCGTGCTTGTGGCCCAGGCCCGAGCGCGGCAGGATCAGCGCGGCATAGCCCGGATCGGCCAGGTGGATAGCCATGCCTGTGGGGATGAGTTGCCAGGCATTGGGCTGCAAGGTCAGCGCTTCGCTGAGGCAGGCGCGCAGGTCCAGGCCGGCACTGCCGGGCGTGGCGTAAGTGGGTAGCTGATCCTCCAGGCGCGGATCGAGGATCTTGACGTCGATGTGCATGGGTGTAGGGGAAGAAAAAACTCAGAGCAGGACAGTCGCCGCCGGGCCGCCCCAAGGCGACTGCGGCCCCCTCGGGGGGCAGCGTAGTCGACGAAGTGACAAGCGTGGGGGCCTCATTTGAGCCGACGCGCGATCTCGGCCACGAGCTGGCGGGCCAGCGTGAGCTTGTCGGCGCGCGGCAGTTCGCTCACGCCCTTTTCATCGACGAGCAGCAGCTGGTTGTCGTCCTGGCCAAAGGTGGCCGGGCCGATATTGCCGACCAGCAGGGGGACACCCTTGCGCTCGCGCTTGGCCTGGGCATGGGCCTGCAGGTCGTGGCTCTCGGCGGCAAAACCCACGCAGTAGAGCTGGCCGCTCTTGGCCCGTGGCCCCTGGGCCACAGCGGCCAGGATGTCCGGGTTCTCGACGAAGCTCAACGCAGGCACCGCGCCGGAGCCGTCCTTCTTGATCTTCTGCTCGGCAGCCGTCGCAGGGCGCCAGTCGGCCACGGCCGCGGTTGCTACAAAAACAGTAGCTATCCGTGATTCCGCCTCGACAGCCAGCTGCATGTCGCGCGCCGAGCGCACGTCCACACGGCGTACCCCGCGCGGCGTGGGCAGGTGCACCGGGCCGGCCACCAGGGTCACGTCGGCACCGGCCTCGCGCGCAGCACGCGCGATGGCAAAGCCCATCTTGCCGCTCGACCGGTTGGTGATGCCACGCACCGGGTCGATGGCCTCGTAGGTCGGGCCGGCCGTCACCAGCACGCGCTGTCCGCGCAAGGTCTTGGGCTGGAAGAAGGCGATCACCTCTGCCAGCAGCTCATCGGCCTCCAGCATGCGGCCATCGCCCACCTCGCCACAGGCCTGGTCACCCGAACCGACCTCGAACACATGGGCACCGTCGGCCTTGAGCTGGGCCACATTGCGCTGCGTGGCCGGGTTGGCCCACATCTCGCGGTTCATGGCGGGGGCAATCAGCAGGGGCACGCTCTCGATGGGGCGGGCCAGGCACATCAGGCTCAGCAGGTCGTCGGCGCGGCCATGCAGCAGCTTGGCCATGAAATCGGCGCTGGCCGGGGCGATCAGGATGGCGTCAGCCTCGCGGCTGAGGTTGATGTGCGCCATGTTGTTGGGCTCGCGCGCGTCCCACTGCGAGTGGTAGACCGGGCGGTTCGACAGGGCCTGCATCGTGACGGGCGTGATGAACTGACCCGCGGCCTCGGTCATCACCACCTGCACGGTGGCGCCCTCCTTCACCAGGGCACGGCAGAGTTCGGCCGCCTTGTAACAGGCGATGCCGCCTGTGAGCCCCAGGACGATGTGTTTTCCGGCGAGGTCATTCATGGCCACGGAATGTAGCATCTGTACCCGGCTTGTACCTGGGCCAGGGCGCTCCAGCGCAGGGCGAGGTCTATAATCTCGCTTTACCACCTCCTCGGACGCCGCGTCCGAACCTGACATGACCAAATTCGTCTTCGTCACCGGCGGTGTGGTGTCCTCCCTGGGCAAGGGAATCGCCTCAGCGTCTCTGGCCGCGATCCTGGAATCGCGGGGCCTCAAAGTCACCCTCATCAAGCTCGATCCCTACCTGAACGTCGACCCCGGGACGATGTCGCCGTTCCAGCATGGCGAGGTGTTCGTGACCGACGACGGTGCCGAGACCGACCTGGACCTGGGCCACTACGAGCGTTTCGTCGAAACGCGGATGAAGAAGACCAACAACTTCACCACCGGCCAGATCTACAAGAGCGTGCTCGAGAAGGAGCGCCGCGGTGACTACCTGGGCAAGACCGTGCAGGTCATCCCCCACGTCACCAACGAAATCCAGGAATACGTCAAGCGCGGCGCCGGCTACGAAACGCCCGAGGCCGTGGACGTGGCCATCGTCGAGATCGGCGGC
>DNQP01000174.1:0-4075 GCA_003500955.1 Curvibacter sp.
GGTAGATGCGCGCGAACTGGCCGCCGTCCACCAGGGCCGAGGCACCCATCACGAGCAGGAAGCACGCGGCATAGGCCGCACCCAGCACGGCCATGGCGCGGGCGCGTTGCTGGCCCGCGCGAAAGGCGCTGACCAGGATGGAGGGCATGGGGAAACGCCCCTGGGCGGCTTCGCGCGTGGCGGCCATCAGGCCCAGGGTGGCGGCCGGCAGCAGGGCCAGCGAGACCACACTGCCCAGCACGGGCAGCAGGCTGACCACCGAGATCAGCGCGATGAACATGAAGAACAGGCCGGCGAGCGCGAGCGGCTGCTGCCAGAAGGTGCGCAGGCCGGCGCGGAACCAGGCGAAGCCGGTGCTGGCGGGGACGATGTTGAGCCTCATGCGGTCGCCCCTGCGGGTTCGAGCAGATCGGCCGCATGCAGCGGCTGCTGCACGCGCTGCCGCAGCACGCGCTCGAAATGTCGGGGATCGTGCGGCTGCAGCAGGCTGGCTTCGCGCGGCAGGTGGAAGTCCCACAGGCGCGAGATCCAGAAGCGCAGGGCGCCGGCGCGCAGCATGGCGGGCAGCAGCTGGCGCTCGGCGGCCGTCAGCGGGCGCACGGCGCTGTAGGCCTGCACGAAGGCGGCGCTGCGCGCCAGGTCGGCTTCGCCCGTGGAGAGATCGACGCACCAGTCGTTGAGGCAGACGGCGATGTCGAAAAGAAAGGTGTCGACGCCGGCGAAGTAGAAGTCGAAGAAGCCCGTGAGTTGGCCGTCTTCGAACATCACGTTGTCACGGAACAGATCGGCATGGATGGGGCCGCGCGGCAGGGCCGTGCAGGCGGCGGACTCGGCGATGTGGTTCTGGTAGGCCAGCTCGCTGCGCAGCAGCGTGGCCTGGGCCGCGTCCAGATGCGGCAGCACCAGGGGCACGGTCTCGTTCCACCAGGGCAGGCCACGCAGATTGGGCTGGCGGCGCTCGTAGTCGTGCCCGGCCAGATGCATCTTCGCCAGCATCTCGCCCACGGCCGCGCAGTGGGCGGGCTGGGGCGCGAGCTCGCTTGTCCCCCGCAGGCGGTTGACCACGGCCGCGGGTTTGCCGCAGACGGTGTGCAGGATGTCGCCGTCGCGGTTGGCGGCCGGGTCGGGCACCGGGATGCCACGGGCCGCGAGGTGCTTCATCAGATGCAGATAGAAGGGCAGCTGCTCATGGCTCAGACGCTCGAACAGCGTGAGCACGTACTCGCCCTGGTCGGTGGTGGCGAAGTAGTTGGTGTTCTCGATGCCACCCTGGATGCCGCGCAGCTCCTGCAGCGTGCCGAGGTTGAGGGTGTGCAGAAGCGCGCTGGCATCATCGTGTGAGACTTCGGTGAAGACGGCCATTTCTCGTTCGGGGTCGGTTCAGTATTTGAGGATGTTCCAGCGGGCCTTGCCCTCGCCCTGGCCGTCGCTGCCGGCCGGGTTGCGGTTGTTGCTCTCGGGCGCCACCTCGTAGGCCGGCGCGTTGCCCTTGGGGCTCACGGTGATGGCCTTGGTCTCGCCGCCCACGCGCAGCTCGTCGATGCGCGTGCCCTTGTCCTCGTGGCGGATGCGCTCGATGGTCTGCTCGGGGCCCTTGCGGGCGGGTTCCTGTGCCGCAGGTGTGCCCTGCTGGGCCGAGGCCAGGCCAGCGGCCAGGCCACTCAACAGCAGAAGCAGACGAACGGGGGCAAATGCGGCATGCATCCGGCCATTGTAGGCGGCGGCGGTCGTGACCATCGCACAGGCACAATCGGCGTCTGACCCACGGATACAGCCCATGAGCGACAAGAAAACCCTGCTGCTGGTCGATGGTTCCAGCTACCTCTACCGCGCCTTCCACGCCATGCCGGACCTGCGTGCCGTGCCGGGCGACCCCGCCAGCGCGCCCACCGGCGCGATCCGCGGCATGATCAACATGCTGCAGAGCCTGCGCAAGGAGGTGCACGCCGACTTTGCAGCCTGCGTCTTCGACGCCAAGGGGCCGACCTTCCGCGACGCGCTCTACCCCGAGTACAAGGCGCAGCGCGCGCCCATGCCCGACGACCTGCGCGCGCAGATCGAGCCCATCCACGAGGTGGTGCGCCTGATGGGCTGGAAGGTGCTGGACGTGCCGGGGGTGGAGGCCGATGACGTGATCGGCACGCTGGCACGCGCGGCGGCGGAGCAGGGCGTGGAGGTCATCATCAGCAGCGGTGACAAGGATCTGGCGCAGCTGGTGAATGCGCACATCACCATCGTCGACACCATGAACGGCAAGCGCCGTGACGTGGCCGGCGTGGAGGCCGAGTTCGGCGTGCCGCCCGCGCTGATGATCGATTTCCAGACCCTGGTGGGCGACGCGGTGGACAACGTGCCCGGCGTGGAGAAGGTGGGCCCCAAGACCGCGGCCAAGTGGCTGCAGGAATACGGTTCGCTGGACAACATCGTGGCCAACGCCGCCGCCATCAAGGGCGTGGCGGGCGAGAACCTGCGCAAGGCCGTGGACTGGCTGCCCACGGGCCGCCAGTTGCTGACCATCAAGACCGACTGTGACCTCAACGGCTGGGTGCCGGGCCTGCCGGCCCTGGACGCCGTAATGGTTGGCACACCCGATAACGAAGCCCTGAAAGCCTTCTACGAGCAATACGGCTTCAAAGGCTTGGCGCGCGCGCTGGGCGGCGATTCCTCCGTTCGCCCTGAGCCTGTCGAAGGGCTTCGACAAGCTCAGCCCGAACGGGATTTGTTTGGTGACCCTGCGCCCGTGGCGTCGTCCATAAGCTCGGTGAAGTACGACACCATCTTCGACTGGTCGACCTTCGATGCCTGGATGGCCAAACTGCAGGCCGCCGAACTGGTGGCCATCGACACCGAGACCACCTCGCTCGATGAGATGGTGGCCGAGATCGTGGGCATCTCCTTCAGCGTGACGCCGGGCGAGGCCGCCTACATCCCGCTGATGCACGATTACCCGGGCGCACCCACCCAGCTGCCACGCGACGAGGTGTTGGCGAAGATGAGGCCCTGGCTGGAGAACCCGGCCGCGCACAAGCTGGGCCAGCATGTCAAGTACGACCGCCACGTCTTCGCCAACCACGGCATCGAGGTGCAGGGCTATGTGCACGACACCATGCTGCAGAGCTATGTGCTGGAAGTGCACAAGCCGCATGGCCTGGCGAGTCTGGCCGAGCGGCACCTGGGCCGCAGCGGCATCAACTACGAAGACCTCTGCGGCAAGGGCGCCAAGCAGATTCCCTTCAGCCAGGTGGACATCGCGCGCGCGGCCGAGTATTCCTGCGAGGACTCGGACCAGACCCTGGACGTGCACCGCACGCTCTGGCCGCGCCTGCAGGCCGACGAGAAGCTCAAGTTCATTTACGAGCTGGAGATCGCCAGTTCCGAGTCGCTCTACCGGATTGAGCGCAACGGTGTGCTGATCGACGCGCCCACGCTGAGCAACCAGAGCCATGAACTCGGCCAGCGCATGCTGCAGTTGGAGACCGAAGCCTATGAATTGGCGGGTCAGCCCTTCAACCTCGGTTCACCCAAGCAGATCGGCGAGATCTTCTTCGGCAAGCTCGGCCTGCCCGTGGTCAAGAAGACTGCCACCGGCGCGCCCAGCACCGACGAGGAGGTGCTGGAGAAGCTGGCCGAGGACTTCCCCCTGCCGGCCAAGATCCTGGAGCACCGCGGCCTGGCCAAGCTCAAGGGCACCTACACCGACAAGCTGGCCCAGCTCGCGCTGCCGCGCACGGGCCGCGTGCACACGCACTACGCGCAAGCCGTGGCGGTGACGGGGCGGCTCTCGAGCAACGACCCCAATCTGCAGAACATCCCCATCCGCACGGCCGAAGGCCGGCGCGTGCGCGAGGCCTTCATCGCTCCGCCGGGCCATGTGATCGCCAGTGCCGACTACTCGCAGATCGAGCTGCGCATCATGGCCCACATCAGCGGCGACGCCGCGCTCCTGCTGGCCTTCCACGACGGCATGGACGTGCACCGCGCCACCGCGGCCGAGGTGTTTGGCGTGCCCACCAGCCAGGTCAGCAGCGAACAGCGCCGCTACGCCAAGGTCATCAACTTCGGCCTGATCTACGGC
>DNQP01000174.1:4399-4716 GCA_003500955.1 Curvibacter sp.
CATGAGCGCCTTCGGCCTGGCCAAGAGCCTGGGCATCGACAACACCGCGGCCAAGAACTACATCGAGCGCTATTTCGACCGCTACCCCGGCGTCAAACGCTACATGGACGACACGCGCCAGCAGGCCAAGGCCCGCGGCTATGTGGAAACCGTCTTCGGCCGCCGCCTCTACCTGCCCGAGATCAACTCACCCAACGGCCCGCGCCGCAGCGGCGCCGAGCGCGCGGCCATCAACGCGCCCATGCAGGGTACGGCGGCCGACCTGATCAAGATGAGCATGAACGAGGTCCAGCGCGTGCTCGACACCGAAGGCCGCA
>DNQP01000051.1:0-256 GCA_003500955.1 Curvibacter sp.
CGACCTTCTTCTGCTGGTCGCCGCCGTTGAAGTTGAAACGGCCGCAGTAGGCGCGGCTGGGCATCTGGAACTTGCCCACGGTGATCATGTCCAGACCGCCCGAGATGTCCTCCCACACGGTCTTGTCGTTGGCCAGCTCGTCGCGGTGCTGGTCGACGAAGGCCATCTGCACGGTCTGGCCGATCTTGACCTCGCCGCTGTCGGGCGTCTCCTTGCCGGCGATCATCTTGAACAGCGTGGACTTGCCCGCGCCGTT
>DNQP01000051.1:565-4892 GCA_003500955.1 Curvibacter sp.
CTTGCCCGCGCCGTTGGGGCCGATGATGCCGACGATGGCGCCCGCGGGCACCTTGAAGCTCAGGTTGTCGATCAGCACGCGGTCGCCAAAGGATTTGGTGACGTTCTTGAACTCGATGACCTCGTTGCCCAGGCGCTCGGCCACGGGGATGAAGATTTCCTGGGTCTCGTTGCGGCGCTGGTATTCGTAGTCGCTCAGTTCCTCGAAGCGGGCCAGGCGGGCCTTGCTCTTGGCCTGGCGGCCCTTGGGGTTCTGGCGCGCCCACTCCAGTTCCTTCTTCATGGCCTTGGTGCGGGCATCCTCGGTGCGCTGCTCCTGCTCCAGGCGGGCTTCCTTCTGCTCCAGCCACAGCGAGTAGTTGCCCTTGTAGGGAATGCCCTGGCCGCGGTCCAGTTCCAGGATCCACTCGGCGGCGTTGTCGAGGAAGTAGCGGTCGTGGGTGATGGCCACCACGGTGCCGGGAAAGCGCGAGAGGAACTGCTCCAGCCAATCCACCGATTCGGCGTCCAGGTGGTTGGTCGGCTCGTCGAGCAGCAGCATGTCGGGCTTGGACAGCAGCAGGCGGCACAGGGCCACGCGGCGCTTCTCGCCACCGGAGAGCTTGCCGATCACCGCGTCCCAGGGGGGCAGGCGCAGGGCATCGGCAGCGATCTCGAGCTGGTGGTCACCACCATCGCCAGAGGTGGCAATGATGGCCTCGAGCTGGGCCTGCTCCGCGGCCAGCGCATCGAAGTCGGCATCCGGCTCGGCATAGGCGGCATAAACCTCCTCCAGGCGCGCCTGGGCCGCCTTCGACTCGCCCATGCCGCCTTCAACAGCCTCGCGCACGGTCTCGTTCGGGTCGAGCTGGGGCTCCTGCGGCAGATAGCCGATCTTCAGGCCCGCCATGGGGATGGCCTCACCCTCGAACTCCTTGTCCACGCCAGCCATGATCTTGAGCAGGGTGGACTTGCCCGAACCGTTGAGACCGAGCACGCCGATCTTAGCGCCCGGGAAGAAGGACAGGGAGATGTCCTTGAGGATGTAGCGCTTCGGCGGCACGATCTTGCCGAGGCGGTTCATGGAAAACACGTATTGGGCCATGAGCGGTCAATTCTGCGGGGGTAAAAGCCGCATTATCCCAGCCCAACGGTCGGCAGACGCGCCGACTCAGGATTTGGGGGGCTGCTTGCGCTCGTTGAGCAAGGCGGCCTGGGCCACGGCATCCAGGGCGTTGTCCACCATATGGCGTTCGGACACGATGCGCATCAGGCCGCTCGTGCGCAGCTGCTCCATGGTCCGGCGCGACATGGAATGCGCCAGGCCCTTGCCCGAGATGAACATGAAGAGCGTGCGATGCGGGCTGGCCCAGGTCAGCTGGGCGCGCACCCACTCGCCCTTGAGCTGAAGCTCGACCCAGCAACCGATGGCCAGATCGGCCGCGTTCCAGCTGGCCGACATCGGTGCACCCGCGGAACCGGCCTCGGGCATGACATCGCCTTCGGGCAGGTAGCCTGCCTCGTCGGCCTCGTGGCCGGCCATCCAGATCTTGTCGGCATCGCCCGCCTCGATCACGCCAAAGCCCGTGCTCTCCTCCCCCGGGTCCTGCGAGAACTCCTCGGGCAGTTCGTCCGGCAGCTCCGCCAGTTCGGTCACCTCCAGGCCTTCGACCGGCCCGCCCAGCTCTTCGGGGACCACGCCAGGCGTTAAAGGCTTGGCCGCCGACGCCTCCAGAGCCGGGGTGGCTGTGGGCGGCTTCACCTTGGGCGGCTCGAAGGCCTTCTCGTGCAGGGCGATCAGCTCGTCGAGAAAGCGCGGGATACGCTCGGGCGGGTAGTCGATGAGCTGCAAGCCCTGGCGCAGCTTGACCAGCAGATTGGGCACCAGCTGCACCAGCCGGGCGCGGTTGCGCCGTGCCAGCTTGGACTGCGCACTCCAGAGCAGGTCGTCGACCAGCGCCAGGTAGCCATCGGCATCGTCGGTGCCGCTGGCGCGCAGCTGCGACTCGGCCACCGCCTGCGGCCAGGGCCCGCTCAGGAAGGCCTGGATGAACTCCGGAATCTTCTTGTCGCGCATGCGCTCCTGGAAATCGGCCGCCAGGCGCTGAGCGAGCAGGTTGCGCTGCTCGGCATGCATCAGGGCCTTGGCCGCCTCCTCCTGCTTGGCCTTGAGTGCCAGGTCCACGCGGGCCCATTGGGCGTCGAGCATGGTGAGGGCCCGGGCAAAGGACTCGGGGTGCCCGTCGCTGCCCAGCAGTTCGAGCACGGCCGAGGTCACCATCTTGAGGAAGCGCTGGAAGCGCTCATCGTTCTCCGTCTTGTAACCCAGGCTCTGGTGGGTGATGCGGTCCAGGAACTGGCGCGCCGGGTGGCGCTTGTCGCTGAAAAAGCGCGGGTCGTTCTGCGCCAGCTGCAGCAGCAGCGGCTCCAGCTCCTTGACCTGGACGCGCACGGGCGGCAGCAGGCGCTGGTCCTTGCCCAGGTTCTCCAGCATCAGCCGCACCACCTCCTCGCCCAGCTGCTGGCCGAGCTCGCGGTTCATATTGCCGCTCTTGCCCTTGGCCGTGGCCTTGGCGTCCTTGAGCGCTCGCTCGCTCAGGCGCTTGATCATGGGCTCGACCATCTTCAGGTCCTCGATCGCCACCATCGAGGCTGGCACCGTGTGCAGGAAGTCCTTGCCCTTGTGCGCGCCACCACCGAGCTCGATCTCGGTGGTCAGCAGCTTGCGCAGCTTGTCCAGCGTGAGCATGGTGCGGGTCACGGGGTTTTCCACCGGCTTGCCACTGGCGTCGCCACCGGAGGCCGTCAGCAGCGGCACCACGGGCTCGATGCCCTGGGAACGCAGCCAGTCGGCCAGCTCCTTGTAAAGCGCACGCAGGCTGTTGCCCAGGATGCCGGCCGCGGGTGTGATCAGCGCGGTGCGTGCCTGCTCGCTGGGCACATGTTGCAGCAGAGTCTCGCGTAGGGCGCGCGCAAAGGTTTCGGGGCGCAGCGGGTTCAGGTGCGCCTGCACTGACATCCAGCCCATGAGACTGCTGACCAGGGCATTGAGCGGGGGAATCACCTCGTCGGTGGCGAACTGGATCTCCTGCTGCGCGAGCGCGAACTCGATGTTGGCTTCGAGCTGGCCTTCGTCGAGCAGCTGGATGTCGTCGAAACGCACCAGGGCCTCGGGGTCGCTCGCGTGGCTGCCGCTGCGGTAGATGGCCAGGCGCAGCTGCACGCCGAAGGTGGCGCGCACGGCCTCGGCCTGGCGCCGCAGTTCCTCGACGATGGGCTGGCTCAGCGCACGCTGGTTGACCTTGGAGACCTTGCCTCCCACCTGGTGCAAGGCCAGGTCCAGCCCCCTGATCACATCGTCCATCAGCGGACCGGACTGCTCCAGCACCGCCTCGATGCAGTCATGCAGGGATGGCTTCTCGGCGGTCGGATCATCCGACACACCCAGACGTCGCGAGAGGAACTTCTTCATGTGGAAAAAAACGAGGGCCCATCGGGGCGGGGCCCCAGGTACTTGTTACATTTTCTCCGCAGCAGCGCAGACAGCATACACGCGCGCAACATTTGCTTACGGTTATGACATAAATGGCCAAAGATGGCACATAAACGTCGTTTCGTGAACAATTTGCGCCCTGGACGGCACGCGTCCCCGAAGCATGCGACAATCACAGTTGTTGCGCTCCAGTTGACCGCAACGCCAGCATGCCTGCTGGGGGTTCTGTCACCGCAAGCTGCGGCTCGACCCACCCCACCCTAGAACCCTATCTGCCTTTGACTGGCCGGGAGCCCACAGCTCTCGTACAGGCCGATATCCCTGCGCCCCGGATGGGCGCCCCTTACATGAACTTTGACGAACTGAAACTGGCCCCGGCCATCCTGAAGGCCGTGCGCGAGCAAGGCTACGAGACCCCCACACCGATCCAGGCCCAGGCGATTCCGCTGGTCCTCGCCGGCAATGACCTGCTCGGCGGCGCCCAGACCGGCACCGGCAAGACGGCCGCCTTCACCCTGCCGCTGCTGCACAACCTGAGCATGCGCCGCAGCGCCCAGAACAAATGGGGCGGCAACGCCATCCGCGCCCTGGTGCTCACGCCCACGCGCGAACTCGCCGCCCAGGTGGAGGAGTCGGTGCGCAGCTATGGCAAGTACCTGCAGCTCTCGTCCACCGTGATCTTCGGCGGCGTGGGCATGAACCCGCAGATTGACCGCGTCAAGAAGGGCGTGGACATCCTGGTCGCCACCCCCGGCCGCCTGCTGGACCTGCAGCAGCAGGGCTACATGGACCTGTCCCAGGTGCAGATGCTGGTGCTGGACGAGGCCGACCGCATGCTCGACATGGGCTTCGAGCC
>DNQP01000135.1 GCA_003500955.1 Curvibacter sp.
GGCACTCTCGATGAAGGGCAGCAGGGCCAGCTCGGTCGGCAGGCCGCGGCGCTCGATTTCCTCGACGATGTGGAAGAGGTACATGCGCGAACGCTCGGCCATGTTCTCCAGGTCCTGGGGGCGCGCCGCGTACCACTGCTCACGTCCCGGTACCAGCGGGCTGTCGAGGTCGGGCATGGCAAAGCCGTTGCGGATGCGTTCCCAGAGATCGTCCGGCGGCGTCAGGGCGATGACCTGGCGCTGCGCGGGTTCGAGTGCAGTGATCGGGGTCAGCTCACCCTGGGGATAGACCGGGCGGTGCAGGCTGAAGGCGGGGGCGGCCGGCGTGGTGTCGGCGCGGGTCGGGGACGTGGGGGAGGGGGTGTTGGAGGGCGTGCTGTCGGGGCCGGGCGGGACGCTGGCGCAGCCGGCCAGCAGAAGCAGGAGGGCCGCAAGGCCGGTGGTGCTGAGCAGTTTCATCGGAAGTCGTTTTTCCACAATCGCAGGGCGGCAAAGATGCCGGCCTCGTCCCGGGCCTGCGCCCGGGGCTGGACGGCCTGCACGACCGCAGGCTGGCGTGTGCGCAGGAAAGGGTTGATGTCGCGCTCGACCGCCAGGGTCGAGGGCAGGGTGGGTTGCTGCCGGGCGCGCAGGCGCTCGCAGTGCTGGATGTACTGCTGCAGCACGGCGTTGCCGGGCTCGACGGCGCGCGCAAAGCGCAGATTGCTCAACGTGTACTCATGCGCGCAGCACACGCGGGTGTTGCCGGGCAGGGCCGCGAGCTTGTCGAGCGAGGCCAGCATCTGCGCGGGCGTGCCTTCGAAGAGGCGGCCGCAGCCGCCGGAGAAGAGGGTGTCGCCGCAGAAGAGCACAGGTGTGCCGTCGGCGTCCGGGCAGTACCAGGCGATGTGGCCGGCCGTGTGCCCCGGCACGTCCAGCACCTCGAAGCGCAGGCCCAGCAGGTCGAGCACATCGCCCTCGCTGTAGCGTTGCAGCGGCTCGGGCATGTCCTCGCCCGCCGGGCCGTGGACGGTGGCGCCCGTGGCGGCACGCAGCTCGGCCACGCCGCCCACATGATCGGCATGGTGGTGTGTGACTAGAATCGCTTGGAGTTGCAGGTGTTGGGTCTGCAGCGCCTGCAGCACCGGTTGTGCATCACCGGGGTCGACGACGAGAGCCTGGTGGCCGTCAAGCAGCATCCAGATGTAGTTGTCGTCGAAGGCGGGCAGTGGAAGCAGGGTCATGAATGCCGGAATTATAGGTTTGCAGGACTGGTTCGAGAGCCCCGCAGGGGCTTATCTGTTGGCTTGGGAGCAACAGAAACTCGATCTCGCGGTCGTCGACATCTTCGGCTACCACGCTCTGCAGCTGGGCCTGCCCGCGCTCGATGCGCTCGCGGCCAACCGCATGCCACACCGCTGGCTGGCCACGGCCGAGGGCGTGCACAGCGCGCGCGCCGCCTTGCAGGCGGATTACGCGGCGCTGCCCTTTCCCGAGTCGAGCCTGGACCTCGTCGTGCTGCCGCATGCGCTGGACAGCCACGCCGATCCGCACGCCGTGCTGCGCGAAGTCTCGCGCGTGCTCGTGCCCGGCGGTCGGGTGGTGATCAGCGGCTTCAATCCCGCCAGCCTGTGGGGACTGCGTCAGGGCTGTGAGCACCTGTGCCGGCGCTTCAACGTAGGCAGGCCGCTGCTGCCGCACGGATTGGACTTCATTGGTTCACGACGTCTGCGTGACTGGCTGCGCCTGCTGGATTTCGAGGTGGAGACCGGCGGCTACGGCTGCTATCGTCCGCTGCTGGCCAGCGACAAGTGGCTGCAGCGCTGGCGCTGGATGGACCGGGCCGGTGCGCGCTGGTGGCCCTTTTTCGGCGCGAGCTATGTGCTGGTGGCGGTCAAGCGCGTGCATGGGGTGCGTCTGCTCGAGCCGGCCTGGCGCAAGACCGGCAGCAAGGCGGCGGCCACGGTGCCGCTGGCGCGACGCAGCGGCGACCATCCCCTGCCAATGAAACAGGAACAACACGAGTGAACACGGTCGAGATCTACACCGATGGTGCCTGCAAGGGCAATCCGGGCCCTGGCGGCTGGGGCGTGCTGCTGAAGTCCGGCAGCGTGGAGAAGGAGCTGTTTGGCGGCGAGCGCGAGACCACCAACAACCGCATGGAGATGATGGCCGTGATCCAGGCGCTGGAGGCGCTCAAGCGGCCCTGCCACGTGATCCTGCATGCCGACAGCCAGTACGTGCTCAAGGGCATCAACGAATGGCTCGCCGGCTGGAAGGCCCGGGGCTGGAAGACGGCCTCGAAGCAGCCCGTCAAGAACGTGGACCTGTGGCAGCGCCTGGACAGCCTGCTGAGCCAGACGGAACACCGCATCGAGTGGCGCTGGGTCAAGGGTCATGACGGCGATCCGGGCAACGAGCGCGCCGATGCCCTGGCCAATCGCGGCGTGGAACAGGTTCTGTAAAGTTCTGCAAAGCCGGTTCTCGCTGGCTGGCGCATGCGGACTCCCACGCATGCAGAGTGGGCCTGAGACTGCTACAGTCGACGGAGTTCAGCTCTGTCCGGGCACCGCCGGTGTCTGCTGCCTGCTTGTTATCCATGGCTTCCAAAATTCTTTATCCGGTGATTGCCGCTGTCGGCATCGCGGCAGCCTCGGGCGCCGCGTGGTGGTTCCAGAATCGCAGCACGGCGAATGCGCCGGCATCGGCCGGTCCGGTCGCACGGGGCAATGGCGCCGAGCCCTCGCGCCCTGTCACGGTGGAGGCCGTGCGGGTCCAGGTGATGAAGCTCACCGACGACGCCCAGTCCGTGGGCAGCCTGCGCTCGCGCCAGAGCGTGATGCTGCGCCCCGAGGTCAGTGGCCGTGTGGTGCGGCTCAACTTCAAGGACGGTGAACGCGTGCGCAAGGGGCAGCTGCTGGTGCAGTTCGACGACCAGCTGCAGCAGGCTCAGGTCAAGCAGAGTCAGGCCGAACTCTCGATCGCCCGGGCCAACCACAAGCGCAATGAGGAGCTGCTGGCCCAGAACTTCGTGAGCCAGCGTTCGCTGGACGAAAGCGCGGCCAATCTCGAAGTGGCGCAGGCCAAGCTCGCGTTGGCGCAGGCGACGGCCGAACGGCTCAGGATCATCGCTCCCTTCGACGGTATCGCCGGCATCCGCAACGTCAACGTGGGCGACTACCTCAAGGACGGCACCGACATCGTCAACCTGGAAGACATCGACACGGTCTATGTCGACTACCGCCTGCCCGAGCGGTACCAGACCCAGGTGAAGGCCGGCCAACGCGTGACGGTGGAGCTTGATGCGCTGCCCGGGCGCAGCTTCGAGGCGCGGGTGCAGGCCGTCGATCCGCTGATCGATGCGAATGGCCGCTCCATCGGCGTGCGCGCCAGCATCCCGAACCAGAAACTGCAGCTGCGACCGGGCATGTTCGCGCGCGTGAGCACGCTGTTCGGCGTGCGTGAGCGCGCCCGAGTGGTCCCCGAAGAGGCCATCGTGCCCCAGGGCGGGCGGCAGTTCGTCATCAAGCTCGTCCCGGGGCCGGACAACGACACCCTGGTCTCGCGCCGGGTCGAGGTCAAGGTGGGGATCCGCCGGCCGGGACAGGTCGAGATCGTCGAGGGCCTGCAGGAGGGCGACACCGTGGTCACGGCCGGTCAGCAGCGCCTGCAGCGCGACGGCAGCCCGGTCAAGGTGCTTGAACTGAACCGCCCCGCGGCCGGTTGATCCGGAGGCTGCATGCAACTGCCTGAAATATCGATCCGCCGTCCGGTCTTTGCGACCGTGTTGTCGCTGCTGGTGCTGCTCATCGGCGCGGTCAGCTTTCTGCAGCTGCCGGTGCGCGAGTACCCCAAGATCGACGAACCCGTGGTCACTGTCACGGTGCGCTATGCCGGTGCCTCGGCCGAAGTGGTGGAGTCGCAGATCGCCAAGCCTCTGGAAGATTCGATTGCCGGCATCGATGCGGTGGATGTGATCACCTCGATCTCGCGCGCCGAGCAGGCCCAGATCACCGTGCGCTTTCGCCTGGAGAAGGATGCCGATGCCGCTGCGGCCGAGGTGCGTGACCGTACCTCGCGCGTGCGCAACCGCCTGCCGCAGACCATCGACGAGCCGGTGATCGCCAAGGTCGAGGCGGATGCCTTCCCCGTGATCTGGCTGGCCTTCTCCAGCGATACCCACAGCGCCCTGCAGCTCAACGAGATGATCAACCGTCTGGTCAAGCCGCGCCTACAGACGGTGACCGGTGCGGCCGACGTGCGCATCTTCGGTGAGCGCAAGTACGCCATGCGCGTCTGGTTGGACCCGGACCGCCTGGCCGCCTACAAGCTCACCACCCAGGACGCCGAAGACGCGCTGCGTCGCAGCAATCTGGAGGTGCCGGCTGGGCGGATCGAGAGCAGCCAGCGGGAGTTCTCCGTCTCCTCCAACACCGATCTGCGCACGCCACAGCAGTTCGGCGAGGTCGTGATCCGCACGGTCAACGGCTTCCCGGTCAAGCTGCGCGACGTGGCGCGCATCGAGGAGGGTGCGGCCGAAGAGCGCACCTCGGTACGCTTCAACGGTCGCCCCGCCATCGCCACCGGCGTGATCCGCCAGGCCACAGCCAACCCGCTGGAACTGAGCGCCGGCGTGCGCGCCATGCTGCCCAAGCTGCAGGCCGATCTGCCGGCCGGGGTGAGTATCACCGTGGCCAACGACAACTCGGTCTTCATCGACCGCTCGATCAAGAACGTGTTCCAGACCATCGTCGAGGCCGTGGTGCTGGTGGCGCTGGTGATCTTCGTCTTCCTGCGCACGCTGCGTGCCTCCATCATCCCCATCGTCACCATCCCGGTGAGTCTGGTGGGTACCTTCGCGCTCATGGCCCTGGCCGGGTTCTCGATCAACACCCTGACGCTGCTGGCCCTGGTGCTGGCCATTGGCCTGGTGGTGGACGACGCCATCGTGGTGCTCGAGAACATCTACCGCCACATCGAGGAGGGGCTGGATCCTTTCAGCGCGGCCATCAAGGGCGCGCGCGAGGTGGGCTTTGCCGTGGTGGCCATGACGCTCACGCTGGCTGCGGTCTACGCGCCGCTGGCCTTCACGCCAGGTCGCACGGGGCGCCTCTTCGTGGAGTTCGCACTGGCGCTGGCCGGTGCCGTGGTGGTGTCGGGCTTCATCGCGCTCACGCTCTCGCCGATGATGTGTTCCAAGCTGCTGCGCCACAATCCCACGCCCGGCGTCTTCGATCGCACCATGGAGCGCTGGCTCACGGCGCTGAGTACCGGCTACGAGACACTGTTGCGCCGCGTGCTGACGATGCGCTGGGCGGTGCTGCTAGGCATGGGCGGGGTGATCGCGGCGATCGCGCTCATCCTGCCCGGTATGAAGAGCGAACTGGCGCCGCTGGAGGACCGCGGCGTGGTGCTCAACGTGATCAATGCGCCCGACGGCTCCACGCTGGACTACACGGACAAGTACGCCACGGCCATCGAGAAGATTGGCAGCAACTACCCCGAGTTCGACCGGGTCTTCGTCGTGCTGGGCAATCCCACGGTGAGCCAGGCCAACGTGACCTTGCGCGCCGTGGACTGGGACGAACGCAAGCGCACCACGCTGCAGATGGCGCGTGAGATGCAGCCGCGCATCAGTGCGCTGCCCGGCGTGTCGGCGTTCCCGATCACACCGCCCTCGCTGGGCCAGGGCTTTCGCGAGCGGCCGGTCAACTTCGTGATCCTGACCTCCGAGAGCTATGAGGACCTGAACCAGGTCACGCGCCAGTTCCTCGACGAGATCGCCAAGAACCCAGGCATCCAGGGGGCCGACGTGGATCTGCGCCTGAACAAGCCCGAACTCAAGATCGATGTCAACCGCGAAAAGGCGGCCGACCTGGGCGTGGGCGTGGACGCCGTGGCACGGGCCATCGAGACCATGCTGGGCGGGCGGCTCGTGACCCGCTACAAGCGCGAAGGCGACCAGTACGATGTGATCGTTCAGACCCAGTCGGTGGGACGTGACACGCCCGACGACATCGAACGCATCTTCGTGCGCGGCCGCAACGATGCCATGATCCCGCTGGCCTCGCTGGTCACGGTCAAGGAGTCCGTGGCCCCGCGCGAGCTCAACCACTTCAGCCAGCGCCGTGCGGTGACCATCACCGCCAACCTGGCGCCCGACTATTCTTTGGGCGAGGCGCTGGACTTCCTGGACGAGGTGGCCAAGCGCGTGCTCAAGCCCGGCTACACCACCGACCTCAACGGGACCTCGCGCGAGTTCCGCGCATCGCAGGGTTCACTGACCGTCGTCTTCGTCCTCGCGTTGCTCTTCATCTTCCTGGTGCTGGCGGCGCAGTTCGAGAGCTTTGTCGATCCCTTCGTCATCATGCTCTCGGTGCCGCTGTCCATGATCGGCGCGCTGCTGGCGCTGAAGTTCACGGGGGGCTCACTCAATGTGTATTCGCAGATTGGTCTCATCACACTTGTGGGCCTGATCACCAAGCACGGCATCCTGATCGTGGAGTTCGCCAACCAGATGCGGGAGCAGGGCATGGAGACCATGGAGGCCGTGGTCAAGGCGGCCGGCCAGCGTCTGCGCCCCATCCTCATGACTACCGGTGCCATGGTGCTGGGTGCGGTGCCGCTGGCCTTGGCCACGGGTGCGGGTGCCGAGAGCCGGGTGCAGATCGGTTGGGTGATCGTCGGTAGCATGACACTGGGCACCCTGCTGACCATCTTCGTCGTGCCGACCATGTACACCCTGCTGGCGCGCCAGCACGCACCGGGCGCGGACAAGCGTGCGGTGAACGAGACCGTCGCGCACGACGCGGAGTTGATGGCCAAGTAGCTGGCAGAAGACGTCAGACCGCATGAGCCGGCGCTGTGAATCCCGCCAGGCGATGCCGCACAATCGGCGGCATGAGCCTGCCCTCCATCGATGACCCGGGCCTGAGCACCGCCGAAGCGGCACGGCGTCTGGCCGCGGACGGCCCCAACGCACTGCCGGGCGACGGAGGTCGCAGCGGGCTGCACATCGTGCGCGAGACCGTGCGCGATCCCATGTTCTCCCTGCTGCTGGCCGCCGCCGGCCTCTACCTTCTGCTTGGCGACCTGCAGGAGAGCCTGAGCCTGGCCCTGATGGTGTGTGTGGTGATCGGGCTCACGCTCTACCAGGAAGGCAAGACCGAGCGCGCCATCCAGGCCTTGCGCGACCTCTCCAGCCCGAGGGCGCGCGTGATCCGCGACGGCCAGGCGCGAACCCTGGCCGGCCGCGAACTGGTCCGCGGCGACCTGATCCTGCTGGCCGAGGGCGACCGTATCGCCGCCGATGCCGAACTGCTCTCGGCGGGCGAGCTGCAGGTGGACGAGTCGCTGCTCACGGGCGAGTCACTGCCCGTCAGCAAGAGCGCCGGCGCGGCAGGTGCGCTGCATGCCGGCACGCTGGTGGTGGAAGGCCAGGGCCTGGCGCGCGTGAGCGCCACCGGGCTGCGCAGCCAGATGGGACGGATCGGCCGGGCCCTGCAGACGGTTCGCTCAGAAGAGTCGCCGCTGCGGCGTCAGACCCGCACGCTGGTGCACCGGCTGGCCTGGCTCAGTCTGCTGCTGTGTCTGACGCTGGTACTGCTGCAAGGGCTCACGCGCGGCGACTGGCTGCAGGCCCTGCTGGCAGGCATAGCGCTGGCCATCGCCATGCTGCCCCAGGAATTCACCGTGGTGCTGACGGTGCTGCCGGCCCTGGGGGCCTGGCGTCTGTTACGCGAGCAGGTCCTGACGCGGCGCATCGCCGCGATCGAGACCCTGGGTGCGACCTCGGTCCTCTGCGTGGACAAGACCGGCACGCTGACGCAGAACCGCATGCGCGTGGCCAGCCTGTACGCCGGTGATGCCGAGGTGGCGCTGGACGCCCCCTCCCACGGCGAACTGCCCGAGGACTTCCATGCGCTGCTTGAGTACGCCATCCTGGCCAGCCGCACCGATCCCTACGACCCCATGGAGCAGGCTTTTCACGCCCTGGGCCAGCAGTTCCTGGCGCAGACGGAACACCTGCACCGGGACTGGGCGCTGGTGCAGGAATACGCCCTCACGCCCGAGTTGCGGGCCATGGCCCATGTCTGGCGGGGCGACGCACCCGGTGAGCATGTGGTCGCTGCCAAGGGCTCACCGGAAGCCATCGTGGACCTTTGCCATCTCGATCCCGCGCGTCAGGCGACGGTGGCCGCCGCTGCGGATGCGATGGCGGCACGCGGGCTGCGCGTGTTGGGCGTGGCGCGGGCGCGGCATCCGGGTCCGCCCTGGCCGGCCGGCGAGCACGACTTCGCCTTCGCCTTCGTCGGCCTGCTGGGCCTGGCCGATCCCTTGCGCGCGGAGATTCCCCAGGCCGTGCGCGAATGCCGCGAGGCCGGTATCCGCGTCGTGATGATCACGGGCGATTACCCGGTCACGGCGCGTGCCATTGCACGCCAGGCCGGTCTGACGGAGGGCGCGGTCCTGCTCGGTGAGGAGCTGGACCGCCTGTCGGACGCTGAACTGCGGCAGCGCCTGCAGATGACGAGCATCTGCGCGCGCATCGCGCCGACGCAGAAGCTGCGCATCGTGCAGGCACTGCAGGCCGGCGGCGCGGTGGTGGCGATGACGGGCGACGGTGTCAACGATGCCCCGGCGCTCAAGGCGGCGCACGTGGGCGTGGCCATGGGGGGGCGCGGTACCGATGTGGCGCGTGAAGCCGCCGCCATTGTGCTGGTCGACGACAACTTCGCGTCCATCGTGCGTGCCGTGCGCCAGGGCCGCCGCATCTTCAGCAATCTGCGCAAGTCCATGAGCTACATCCTGGCGGTGCACGTGCCCATCGCCGGCATGGCGCTGCTGCCGCTGCTGCTGGGCTGGCCCATCGTGCTCTTCCCCATGCACATCGCCTTGCTGGAGCTGGCCATCGATCCGGCCTGCGCCATGGTGTTCGAGAGTGAGCCGGCCGAGGAAGATGTGATGCGTCAGCCGCCGCGTGATCCGGCCACGCCCCTGTTTGCCGGCAGCACCCTGGTGCTCGCTGTGCTGCAGGGCCTGGGCGTGCTGGCGGCGGTGCTGGGCGCGTACCTCTGGGGGACGCAGCAGCTGGACGAAATGCAGGCGCGTTCGCTGGCCTTCAGCACCCTGGTGCTGGGCAATCTGGCGCTGATCCTGTCCAACCGGGCCGGGGCCCGCGGTCTGTGGGCCTCTTTGCGGGTGCGCAACCACATGCTCTGGGCGGTGATGGCCTTCACGCTGGGGCTGCTGGCCCTGGCGCTCTACCTGCCGCCGCTGGCGGCTGTGCTGCGTATGACGCCGCTGGGACCGGACCTGCTGGGTGTGGCGCTGCTGGCGGCGGGGCTCTGCCTGCTGTGGTTCGAGGTGATCCGGCTGACGGCGCGGACCTGGGGCCGGCCGCGGCGCTGAATCAGATCACGCCGTCGAACATCATCACATCCACTTCCTCGCCGACGGCGACGTTGCCCTGGCCGTGATGCAGCACGATCAGCCCGTTGGCCTGCACCATGGAGCTCAGCACGCCCGAGCCCTGGTTGCCGGTGGTGCGGACCTGCAGCGCGCCGTCGGCCTTGGTGCTGACGATGCCGCGCTGGTACTCGGTGCGGCCGGGCTTCTTGCGCATGGGTTCGAGGCTGCGCGCACGCAGCAGCGGCGAGGGCGCGGCCTGGCAGCCCATCATCTTGAGCAGGGCGGGGCGCACGAAGGCGAGGAAGGTCACCATCACGGCCACCGGGTTGCCGGGCAGGCCGAAGAGCACGCAGGGACGGGTGCCGCTGGTGATGCGCCCTACCGCCATGGGCCGGCCCGGGCGCATGGCGATGCGCCAGAAGGCCACATCGCCGAGCTGCTTCATCATGGTCTTGGTGTGGTCGGCCTCGCCCACGCTGACACCGCCGCTGGTGATGATGGCGTCGGCCTCGGCGGCCGCGCGACGGAAGGTGGCCTCAAGTTTCTGCGGTTCATCACCGACGACACCGTAGTCCAGCACCTCGATGCCCAGCCGCGTGAGCAGGCCGAAGACGGTGTAGCGGTTGCTGTCGTAGACCGCGCCTTCGCGCGGCGCCTCGCCCAGGCTCAGGATCTCGTCGCCGGTGGAGAAATAGGCCACCTTGAGGCGGCGGTGCACCGTGACCGTGGGCACGCCCAGGCTGGCGGCCAGGCCCAGGGCCGCGGGTGAGAGACGTGTGCCGGCGCGCAGCGCGGGCTGGCCCTGCATCACGTCTTCGCCCTTGAAGCGGCGGTTGTCGCCGGTCTGCAGCAGGCCCGCAGGAATCGTGATGGCCTCGCCGCTCTGTTGCACGAACTCCTGCGGGACCACGGTGTCCAGGCCCGCAGGCATGATGGCGCCCGTCATGATGCGCACGCACTGCCCGGGGCCCACCTGGCCGACCCAGGCCTTGCCAGCCAGGGCCGTGCCCACAGACTGCAGCGTGAGCGGCGCGTCGGCGCGCAGCTGGTGGCCGGCGAAGGCATAGCCGTCCATGGCCGAGTTGTCGTGCGGCGGCACACTGACGGGGGAGATCACGTCTTGGGCCAGCACGCGGTCCAGCGTCTGCAAGAGCGGGAGCTCTTCGGTGTCGGTGACCGGCTCGACCAGGCGTGCCAGGAAGTCGTTGACAGCTTGGGCGCTCAAGGCCTGCGGGTCGTAGCCCTGCAGTTCGGCGGCGATCTGCTCAATGCTTTTCATGCGCTCAGGAGTCTTCCAGCTGTTTGAGTTCGGCCAGGGTGTTGGCGTTGGCAAAGGCCAGCGGGTCGTCCCCCGCCTGGTCGAAGGGCACGATGACCGTCTTGTGCTGCGCGGTCCAGGCGTCGATCTTGCGGCCACCGCCTTGCGTGAACCGGGTCAGGCTTTCCAGCAGCTCCACCTTGAGCAGGCAGAAGACAGGCTGGGTGCGCACCTGCGTCTGGCCCTGCGCGTCGGCTTCGGGGCCCGCGGCCATGGCAATCTCGGCGCCTTCGCGCTCCAGGGCCGCGGCGAGGCGGGCCACCAGGTCCAGTGGGAAACGCGGGGTGTCGCAGGGCACGGTGACCATGTACGACGTCTCGCAGCGCTCGAGCCCGGTCAGGAAGCCGGCCAGCGGGCCCGCGTAGTCGGCCAGCACGTCGGGCCAGACTTCGGCCCCGAAGGACTCGTACGCTGACAGGTTGCGGTTGGCGTTGATCATGACCGTGCCGACCTGCAGCTGCAGGCGCATGAGCGTGTGCAGGGCCAGGGGCATGCCGTTGAAGTTCTGCAGGCCCTTGTCCACGCCGCCCATGCGGCTGCCACGGCCGCCGGCGAGGATGAGGCCGGTGATGTCTTGCGGGGAAATCAAATCTAGCCTCCGATATAGCTCATCTCGACACGGCGCTGCGGCGGCTGGCCCAGTTCAGGCGGCTGCAGGCTGCGCAGTTCCGAATAGCGGTCGTCGCGCCCGCCCCAGATGTGGCCGATGGCCGACTCGATGTCGGCATCGCTCGCACCGCCGCGGATCAGCGTGCGCAGATCGTGGCCCTGGGTCGCGAAGAGGCAGAGGTAGAGCCGGCCTTCGGTGGACAGGCGTGCGCGGTTGCAGTCGCCGCAGAAGGCGTGCGTGACGCTGCTGATCACGCCGATTTCACCCAGGGCGGGGTCGTACCTGCCGTCGGGGCCGGCGTAGCCCCAGCGCTCGGCGGTTTCACCGGGCGCGCTGGCGCCCAGCTGCACCAGGGGCAGTTCGGCGTGGATCATCTTCACCACCTCGGCCGAGGGCAGCACCTCGTCCATGCGCCAGCCATTGGTGGCACCCACGTCCATGTACTCGATGAAGCGCAGCACCATGCCCGTGCCGCGGAAGTGGCGCGCCATGGGCAGGATCTCGTGCTCGTTGGTGCCGCGCTTGACCACCATATTGACCTTGATGGGGCCCAGGCCCGCGTCTCGGGCGGCCTGGATGCCTTCCAGCACGTCCTGCACGGGGAAGTCCACGTCGTTCATGCGGCGAAAGACCGCGTCGTCCAGCCCGTCCAGGCTCACGGTCACGCGCTGCAGGCCGGCGTCCTTGAGCGCACGGGCCTTGCGCGCCAGCAGGGAGCCGTTGGTGGTGAGGGTGAGGTCCAGCGGCTCGCCGTCCACGGTGCGCAGCGCGGCCAGCTGCTCAATCAGGATTTCGATGTTCTTGCGCAGCAGCGGCTCGCCGCCGGTCAGGCGCAGCTTGCGCACGCCATGGGCCGCAAAGAGACGGGCGACGCGGGTGATCTCCTCGAAGCTCAGCAAGGCGCTGTGCGGCAGATAGGCGTAGTCCTTGTCGAAGATCTCCTTGGGCATGCAGTAGCTGCAGCGGAAATTGCAGCGGTCGGTCACGCTGATGCGCAGGTCGCGCAGCGGCCGGCCCAGGCGGTCGGCGAGCAGACCGGTGGCGGCGATGCGGGTGGCCGGGTCGAAGGCGGCAGGCGGGGCCTGCAGCGTGGGGATGCGCTGGTCAACGAGGGGAATGACACGTTCGGACATGCCCTTATTGTGGCCCAGCCGGCAAGCCCCTGATGGCGGGGGTGTCCAAACCGCGCGACAAGAGCGGGGATGGAGGTCTACTCGAGGCAAAAGACCGCGCCGGGCAGGGCAGAATCAGGTCAGGGAACAAGAAAAGCAAGCATTCCCTGGAATCCTGACCATGAAACCCTGTCGTCTACCCTCTGTACTGTTGCTCTGCGGCCTGAGTGCCCTGGCCGGCGCACAGTCCCCCGCAGTGAGCGAAAAAGACTACCTCGACGATGTCCCGGTGGTCCTGTCGGTGTCGCGACTTCCGCAGCGGCTGGACGAGACGCCGGGTGCGGTTTCGATCATTGACCGGCAGATGATCCGCATGAGCGGTGCGCGCGACGTGGCCGATCTGCTGCGTCTGGTGCCAGGATTCCGTGTCACCAATTCCTTCGAGAGCAACACGCCCCAGGGCAGCTACCACACCACGCTGAGCGACTACTCCAACCACATGCAGGTCATGGTGGACGGCCGTTCGGTCTACTCGACCTATCTGCAGGGCAGCACCGGGCCGGGCCTGCAGACCGTGGCCCTGGAAGACATCGAGCGCATCGAGGTCTACCGGGGCTCCAACTCGGCCGCCTACGGCGCACGAGCCTTCCTGGGCAGCATCAACATCGTCACGCGCGACCTGGTGGATACGCAGGGCGTCTTGGCCCGGGTCGCCCGCGGTGGCAATGGCATCGAAGACCAGATGCTGCGTCTGGGCTGGGGTGATGAGCGGGCGCGCTTCCGGCTGAGTGCCGACGGACGCAGCGACAATGGGCTGGATGGCGCGAGCGGATCCAGCCGTGTGCAGCGCGTCAACCTGCGTGCCGATGTGCGCGCCGGCCCGCACGATGTGGTGGAACTGCGCGCTGGACAAAGCCTGATCGATGCCGGCGTAGGATTTGTTGGCGATGACAACAACAACGCGCGCACGCGTCGTATCGACACCAGCTTCGCTCAGCTGGACTGGCGCCGCAACCTCGACGCCGACCAGGATCTGGCCTTCCAGGCCTCCCACACCATCGAGCGCATCCGTGACAACTTCATCTACACGCCGGATGCCCGAATCACCGTGGATTTCGGTGGCCAGTCGAGCAACTCGAATCTGCTGCTGCAGCACACGGTGCGGCTGAACCCGGCGCTGCGCCTGGTGTGGGGCGGCGAGCTGCGGCGCGAGTCCGTGGTCTCGCGGCCCCTCTACAACACCGACGCGGCCTTCAACAACGACTTTACCCGCCTCTTCACCAACGTCGAGTGGCGTCTGCATCCCGATGTGCTGCTCAACGCTGGGGCCCTTTTCGAGGACAGCAGCCAGTCGGGCAGTCACGTTTCGCCGCGGGTGATGCTCAACTGGCGCGTGGCCGAAGGACACACCTTGCGCGGCGGCTTCAGCCGTGCTTTCCGGCCGCCGAGTACTTACGAAAAATATGCCAATGTCCGCTACTTCATCGGCAGTACGCTGGTCGAGTCTGTGGATGTGGCGCGCGGTGGCATGTTGTCGGAAAAGGTGCTGGTGCGTGAGGTGGGCTACCTCGCTGAAATGCCCTCAGCGCGTCTGAGTTTCGACCTGAGGCTGTTTGATGAACATGTGACGGGGCTGGTGGGACGGGAGCCCTACAACCTGCCGGGCAGTGGCGTCTTCAACACCGAGGTGTTTGACTACGTCAATGACGAGGACTTTCGCATCCATGGCCATGAGTTCCAGCTGCGCTGGAAACCTTGGGACGGCAGCCAGTTCGTTTACGCCTATGCCCGTGTCGACAGCACCCAGTTCTACAACTCGACGACACAGGTTGGCCACTACGGGACCCAGGGCCTGATGTTCATGCAGCAGCTGCCTGCCGGTGTGGCCTTCAGCCTGATCCATTCCGAGGCCGATGCGGGGCGTTACCCCGGCTCGGACGCAGCCATGCCGGCGGTGCGCCGCACCGATCTGCGACTGGCCAAGGAACTGCGTGTGGCGGGCCGACCGGCTGAGCTGGCGCTGGTTGGGCAGAACCTCGGGTCACCGTATGCCGATTTTCGCCCCGAGTTCCGCTACCCGCAGCGGCTCTACGTGCAGCTCAAGGTGGAGCACTGAGCCGCATGCGTCTGGCACCACTGTCCCTGCTGATTCTGCTGGCCGGTCTGGCCCTGGGAGTGCAGGCCAACGACGTGCTGGTGGTCAGCAGCGAGCAAAGCCCGGCCTACCAGGAGGCGACGGAGGCGGTGGTCGCCGAGCTCGCACGCCGCGAGGTCGTACCGCTGCCGCTGTCGGAGTTGCCGGCTTACAGCGGGCCGGGTCCGCGTCTGTATGTGGCGCTGGGCACCGAGGCCTGCAGTCAGCTGGGGAACCGGCCCCTCACCGCGCCGGTGCTGTGCACCCTGCTGCCGCGATCCAGCTTCGAGCGCGTGCTGCGCGATTCGGGGCGGCGCGCCGGTGCTTCTTTTTCCGCGCTCTACCTGAACCAGCCGCTGGGTCGGCAGCTCGATCTGGTCCGCCTGGCCCTGCCGCAGGCGAAGCGCATCGGCGTGCTCTGGGGGGCGGATTCCGTGGCCAACGAGGCTGCGCTGGAGGCGGCAGCCCAGGCCCGCAGCCTGCGTGTGGTGGGGGTGTCGGTCCGGCCTGAAGAGCCGGTCTTCGCTGGCTTGAAGAAGATCCTCGATGAATCGGACGTGCTGCTGGCGCTGGCCGATCCGCAGATCTACAACAGCAACAGCATCCAGAACATCCTGCTCACGTCTTTCCGCGCCCAGGTGCCCATGCTGGCCTTTTCTCCGGCCTATGTGCGCGCCGGTGCCTTGATGGCCGTGCATTCCACCCCCCGCCAGATCGGTCAGCAGGCCGGGGTGATGGCGCGCGGCGTGCTGCAGGGCCAGCCCCTGGGCCAGCCGCAGTTCCCGCTGCAGTTCGATGTCAGCGTCAACGAGCACGTGGCGCGTTCGCTGGGGTTGCGGCTCGATGCCGGCAACCTGGCGGAACGTCTGCGCCGACTGGAGCGTGGCTCATGAGATTCCTCGATATCCGTGCCCGCATGCTGCTGGCGGCCCTGCTGCCCGTCACGCTGGTGGCGGTGCTGCTGTCTTCGGTCTTTCTGGCCGGACGCTATGTCGATCTGGACGACGCGCATCAGCAGCGTGCGCGCTCTCTGGCCCGTCAGCTCGCCAGTGCCAGCGAGTACGGCTTGTTCTCGGCCAACACCGGCAGCCTGCAGTCGATCGCCGCGGGGGCCTTGCGCGAGCCTGATGTGCGTTCCGTGCTCATTCTGGACGCCCAGGGCCAGACCCTGGCCGTGGCGGGCTGGACTGGGCAGGTCGTTCTGCCGGCCCTGGGCACGCAGGAGCAGCATTGGGTCGACAGCAGGACCGGGCACGATCTGCTGGTGCAGCCGGTGAGCCCCTCCCAGCTGCAGCTCGACGATCTGTTCGAGGGCCGGGCCCGCGCGGACACAGGGGATGCGCCGCCCCTGGGGCATGTGGTCATGGAGGTTTCGCGTGCGGGCGTGGTGTCGCGCAGCCAGAACATGCTGGCCCTCGGCCTGGCCGTGACGCTGGGCGGCTTGCTGTTTGGCAGCGTGCTGGCAGTGCGCATCGGCCGCGGCGTGATCCGGCCCATCCTGCGCGTCTCGCGCATGATCGAGCGCATCGGCGCCGGCGAGCTGAGCTTGCGCGGTGAGGTCCGGCCCGACGACCCTTTGCGCGACCTGCAGCAAGGCCTGAACCAGATGGCTGAGCACCTGCAGCAGGGACGCGATGAACTGGAGCGCCGCGTGGCCTTGGCCACCGCCGAGTTGCGCACGAAGAAGGAGGAGGCCGAGACGGCCACACGCGCCAAGTCGCGTTTCCTTGCCGCGGCCAGCCATGACCTGCGCCAGCCCATCCATGCGCTGGGCATGTTCGTCGCCCGTCTGGCCCAGCTGCCGCATGACCGTGAGACACGGCACCTGATCGGCAATCTGGAAGCCTCAGTGCGCGCCATGCAGGACCTGCTGGACGCCTTGCTGGACATCTCGCGTCTGGATGCGGATGCGGTGCGCGTGCAGCGGCAGCCGGTACCGCTGGCGCCGCTGTTCGAGCAGCTGCGCGGCGCCCTCATGCCGGTGGCCACCGACAAGGGGCTGCGCCTGCGTGTGCGAGACAGTGCGCTCTGGGTGCAGAGCGACCCCACCTTGCTGCACCGCATCCTGCTCAATCTGGTGAGCAACGCCCTGCGCTACACCGGACACGGCGGCGTGCTCGTGGGTTGCCGGCGCAGCCGCGGCGGCAGCCATCTGTGGATCGAGGTCTGGGACACCGGCGTGGGCATACCCGCCGAGCACCAGCAGGACATCTTCCGCGAGTTCTACCAGATCGGCAATCCTGAGCGCGATCGCAGCAAGGGCCTCGGCCTGGGGCTCAACATCGTCGATCGCACCGCGCGTCTGCTCGGGCACGAACTGAAGCTTTGCTCCGTGCCGGGGCACGGGACGCGCTTCCGGCTGGAGCTGCCTCTGGCGCCCGCCGGTGACCTGCAGGCCTTGATGGCCGCGACCGAGCAGCCGCAGCAGGTGGACGATGTCCGCGGCCTGCGCATCCTGGTCATCGAGGACGACCGGCAGTCGGCC
>DNQP01000142.1 GCA_003500955.1 Curvibacter sp.
AGGGCCAGCAGGAGAGAGAAAAAGATCATGCCTTGATGATAACGACCGCCAACTGACGCGCCACTTGCAGCCGCTCACGCGGCCATGAAACGATAAAAATTGCGCAGCATACCGGCCGTGGCGCCCCAGATGTAGCGCTCGGTGGCGCCGTCCTGCCAGGGCATGGAGAACCACTCGCGCCGTACACCTTCAAACTCAAAGGCATGACGCCGATGGTTGGCCGGGTTCAGGATAAAAGACAGGGGTACCTCGAAGACATCGGCCACCTCACCCGCATTGGGTACCAGCGTGAAACCGGGCTGCACCCAGGCCACGACCGGCGTGATGATGAAGGCCGTGCCTGTGGTGTAAATGGGCAAGGTGCCCAGCACCTGCACGTGGTCGCGCGCCAGGCCCACCTCTTCTTCGGCCTCGCGCAAGGCGGCGTCCACCACATCCACATCCGTCTCATCGACCTTGCCGCCGGGAAAGGCGATCTGGCCCGAGTGATTGGAAAGATGGCTGGTACGCTGGGTCAGCAGCAGCGTGGGCTCCGGCCGCGCCACCAGCGGCACCAGCACGGCGGCCTGGGCGGGCTGGCGCTGGGTGAAGCGCGGCTCGGCCCGGACTTCGGGCTGCCACTCAGGCGGTGCCGCAAAGCGCTGGCGCAGGAAGCCGGCCTGCAAACGTTCGGCCGGCACGGCAGGCAGGTGGCTGTCCACCCCGGCGACCGGCACCTGGCGCGGATCGAAATTGGGCAGCTTGGACAGCGGGGTGATGTGATCGGCGGACGACATCGCGAGACAGAAAACAAAAACCGCCCGGGCGCAGGCGCGAGGGCGGTTGGGGGGTCTGGGCCGGCCGGGGATTACTCGGCAGCGGTGGCCTTGCTGACCAGCTTTTCCTTGATACGGGCCGACTTGCCGCTGCGGTCACGCAGGTAGTACAGCTTGGCGCGGCGCACATCGCCGCGGCGCTTGACTTCGATGCTGGCGATCAGCGGGCTGTAGGTCTGGAAGGTACGCTCGACGCCTTCGCCGCTGGAGATCTTGCGCACGGTGAAGCCGCTGTTGAGGCCACGGTTGCGCTTGGCGATCACCACGCCTTCGTAGGCCTGCACGCGCTTGCGGGTGCCTTCGACCACGTTCACGTTCACGATGACGGTGTCACCGGGGGCGAATTCGGGGATGTTCTTGCCCAGGCGGGCGATTTCCTCTTGCTCGAGGGTCTGGATCAGGTTCATGTTTTTACCTTTAAGGATCTTGTCCGCGCATAGGGGCTCACAAGGAACCCTGGGTCAGACCACCATGGTCTGACAGCCGGTCAGAGGATCGGGAAGCCCGCAATTGTAGCAGGAAGCACCTGTTTCAGGCCAGGGTGTCGGACAAGGCTGCCAGATAGGCCTCGTCCTGACGGCTCAGGCGGCCCGCGGCGCGGGCCTGGGCAATCAGCTCGGGGCGCAGGCGGGCAGTCAGGGCCAGGCGCTGCTCGCGGCGCCAGCGCTCGATCTGGCCATGGTGGCCGGAGAGCAGCACCTCGGGCACACCCTGCCCGTCCCAGAGCTCAGGCCGGGTGTAGTGCGGGCAGTCCAGCAGACCGTCCAGGGCCGGGTTGAAGCTGTCCAGGGCATGGCTGTCGGCATCCCCCAGCACACCGGGCTGCAGCCGCGCCACGGCATCCAGCAGCGCCATGGCCGCGATCTCGCCGCCCGACAGCACGAAGTCACCCAGGCTGATCTGCTCGTCCACATGGGCGTCGATGAAACGCTGGTCCAGACCTTCGTAGCGGCCGCAGACCAGCACGGCACCCTCGCTGGCGGACCAACGTTCGACCTGGGCATGGTCCAGCGGCCGGCCCAGCGGGGAGAACAGAACCACGGGGGCGCGGCTCGTGCGCTGGGCCTGCGCCGCCTGCAGGCAACGGGCCAGAGGCTCGGCCATCATGACCATGCCCGGGCCGCCGCCAAAGGGGCGATCGTCCACACGGCGGTAATGGCCCTCGGCATGGTCGCGCGGGTTGTGCAGCTGCACCTGGACCTGGCCGGACTCGTAGGCACGACGCGTGATGCCGCTCGTGAGCAGCGGTCCGAACAGTTCCGGGAAAAGCGTGAGGACGTCGAAACGCATGGACGGCCTCCGGGATCAGTAGTCCGGCTGCCAGTCCACCGTGATCCGACGGGCCGGCAGGTCTACGGCATCGACGTAGGCCGAGACAAAGGGGATCATGCGCTCGGCCGGCTTGCCTTCGTGCTCGTAGGCCACCACCAGCAAGGTCTGCGGGCCAGTGGACATGAGTTCGCTGACCGCGCCCAGTGCCACACCTTCGCGGTTGATGACGTCCAGGCCGATCAGGTCGATCCAGTAGTACTCGTCCTTGTCGGGCGTGGGAAAGCTGGAACGGGCGACGAAGATGCGGGCGCCGCGCAGGGCCTCGGCAGCATCACGGTCGGGCACCTCGTAGGCGCTGGCAACCACCGAATCCGAATGGTCCTTGGCTTCCTTGATCGACAGCTGTACCGTGCCGGTGAAGGTCTTGGCGCCCTTCTCGGAAGGCTGCAGAAACCAGCGTTTGGAAGAAAACAGCGCCTCCGGGGAGGCGCTGTAGGGCAGGACCTTGAACCAGCCCTTGATGCCCCAGGCATCAAGGATGCGCCCGACTTCGATGGCGTCCGCCGGCAATTCGGCGGCTTCGAGGACGAGCGCCATGGAACGGGTCTTAGGCAGCCTTCTTGGCGGCAGCTTGCTTGATCAGGCGCTCCACGGTGGGAGAAGCCTGAGCACCCACGCCTTGCCAGTAGGTCAGGCGGTCCTGGGCGATGCGGATGCTTTCTTCCTTGTCGGTCGCGATCGGGTTGTAGAAACCGATGCGCTCGATGAAATTGCCGTCACGACGGCTGCGCTTGTCGGCCACGACGATGTTGAAGAAGGGGCGAGCCTTGGCGCCGCCGCGGGAGAGTCGAATAACGACCATGGTTTGTCCTTAGGGTGGATCGGTGACCGGATGACCCGTATGAATTAGATACGAACGGGACACCCTCACGCGATATTTCTTCCGGTGTTTGAGACACGCGACTGACCACCCGGCCAGCGACACACCGAAAAGCCTGCGATTATAGCGTTTTCCCCTGAGATACCGTCATGCCCGCCATCCGCCCCAGCCGCGAGACCGATATTGCGGCCATCGCCGCCATCTACACGCACTACGTGCTGCACAGCACCTGCACCTTCGAAATCGAGCCACCCTCGCCTGCCGACATGGCAGCGCGCCGTACCGAGGTCCTGAGCCGAAACCTGCCTTGGCTGGTGATCGAGGAGGCTGGTCAGGTGCTGGGCTACGCCTATTGCAACTGGTTCAAACCCCGTCCGGCCTACCGCTACTCGGCCGAGAACTCGATCTATCTGGCCCCGGGCAGCGAGGGACGTGGCCTCGGTCGCCTCCTGCTGGCCGAACTTGCAGCCCAGGCCGAGGCCGTCGGCGTGCGCAAGCTGATCGCGGTGATCGGCGACTCGGGCAACGCGGCCTCGGTCGGCCTGCACCGCAAGCTGGGTTTCGAGCCCGTGGGCACCGTCCGCTCCTGCGGCTGGAAGTTCGATCGCTGGCTGGACATCGTGCTCATGGAAAAGACCCTGGGCGACGGAGACCGCAGCGCACCGCGGGCACAATAAGCCACATGCTGAAGAACAAAACGCTCGCGGCCTGGCTGGCCTTTCTGGGCGGGCCGCTGGGCCTGCATCGTTTCTACCTGCACGGCCTGGGCGATGTGCTGGGCTGGCTGCACCCTATTCCGACGGCTCTGGGGCTCTACGGCATCGAGCGCGTGCTCACCTACGGCTTGGACGATGGCTGGAGCTGGGTGCTGATTCCCCTGCTCGGCTTCAATCTCGCGGTCTGCGCGCTCACGGCCATCGTCTACGGCCTGAGCAGCCCCGAGAAATGGAATGCCCGCCACAACCCGCAGGCCCCGGCTGATGCATCTGCAGGTCACACGAACTGGTTCACCATCGGGGCCGTGGTGTGCGCCTTGCTGATCGGCACCACTGCGCTGATGTCCAGCATCGCCTTCAGTTTCCAGCGCTACTTCGAATACCAGATCGAGGAAGCGCGCAAGATCAGCCAGTGAATGAAAAAGGGCCCGCGGGCCCTTTTTCTCTGGTTCGCCCAGGCTGGCTTCAGAAGATACCCAGGCTGAGCCAATAGGCCACGATGGCCACAAAGGCGCTGGCCGGAATGGTGAAGATCCAGGCCCAGACGATGTTGCCCGCCACGCCCCAGCGCACCGCGCTGGCACGCTGCGAGGAGCCCACACCGACGATGGCGCCGGTGATGGTGTGCGTGGTGGACACCGGGATGCCCAGCCCCGTGGCCAGGAACAGCGTCAGCGCTCCACCGGTCTCGGCGCAGAACCCACCGACGGGCTTGAGCTTGGTGATCTTCTGGCCCATGGTCTTGACGATGCGCCAGCCGCCGAACATGGTGCCCAGGCCGATGGCCGCGTAACAGCTCACCACCACCCAGCCCGGGGGAGCGGTGTCGGTCGAGCTCATGTAGCCGGTCGCGATCAGCAGCATCCAGATGATCCCGATGGTCTTCTGCGCGTCGTTGCCGCCATGCCCCAGGCTGTAGGCGCCGGCCGACACGAGCTGCAGACGCCGGAACCAGCCGTCCACACGCGAAGGTGCCGTACGCCGGAACAGCCAGGCCACGATCAGCATCATCAGCGAGCCCAGCAGGAATCCGAGGAAGGGCGAGACGAAGATGAAGATCACCGTCTTGAGGATGCCCGCCGACAGCAGAGCGTCGGTGCCAGCCTTGCCGATCACGGCCCCCACGATGCCGCCGATGAGTGCATGGGAGGAACTGCTGGGTATGCCGTAATACCAGGTGATCAGGTTCCAGGTGATGGCGCCCACCAGCGCACCGAACACCACATGGGTATCGACCACCCCTGCCTGCACGATGCCCTTGCCGACCATGGCCGCCACGCTGAGGTGGAAGACGAAGATGGCGATGAAGTTGAAGAAGGCGGCAAACAGCACGGCCTGGCCGGGTTTGAGCACGCCGGTGGAGACGACGGTGGCAATCGAGTTGGCTGCATCATGAAAGCCGTTCATGAAGTCGAAGGCCAGCGCGAGCACCACCAGCATCAAGATCACCCAGAGGGCGACTTGCGGGACGTTTTCCATGCCCAATCCTGTCTCAGGCGTTCTCGAGGACGATGCCCTCGATCACATTGGCCACGTCCTCGCACTTGTCGGTGACGGTCTCGAGCAGTTCGTAGATAGCCTTGAGCTTGATCACCTCGCGCACATCCGGCTCCTCGCGGAACAGCTTGCTCATGGCGGTGCGCATCACGCGGTCGGCATCGGACTCGAGGCGGTCGATCTCCTCGCAAGTCTTGAGCGCGGCCTCGGCCGTTCGGGCCTCGCCGATATTGCCCAGCAGGGACACCGCATCCTTGAGACGTTCGCAGCACTTCACGCTGAGCTCGGTCAGGCGGATGATCTCCTCGGTCATGTGGCGCACGTCGTAGAGCGCCATGGTCTCGGTCGCGTCCTGCAGCAGGTCGGCCACGTCGTCCATGGTGTTGATCAGGGTGTGGATCTGCTCGCGGTCGATCGGGGTGATGAAGGTCTTGTGCAGGGCCTTGTTGACCTCGTGCGTGATGCGGTCGGCAGCACGCTCGGCGTTGTCGACGTCACGGGTGTACTGTTCGCGCAGGTTGTGGTCACCGTAATGGGCCACCAGCTGGGAGAAGGCGCGCGCCGCTTCCACGATGCGGTCCGCGTGCTGGTTGAACATCTCGAAGAAATTGCCGTCGCGCGGCATCAGTTTTCCGAACAGCATGGGGACTCCGGTGGTGTCGGTTTTATGACAAATTGATGAAAGCCGGGCAGTGTAACCGCTGCCCGCCAGGCCCGGCGCCGGCCTCAGGCGCTGCGGAAGATGAAGTACACGGCACCCACCATGCACAGGGCGGCCCAGAGGTAATCCAGCTTGAAGGGTTCCTTCAGGTAGAACATGGCGAAGGGCACGAAGACGCTGAGCGTGATGACCTCCTGCACGATCTTGAGCTGGCCGACGGTGAAGCCAGCCTGCTGGAAGCCGATGCGGTTGGCGGGGACCTGCAGCAGGTACTCGAACAGGGCGATGCCCCAGCTCACCAGCGCTGCCCAGTACCAGGGCGCCGTGGCCAGGTTCTTCAGGTGCCCGTACCAGGCAAAGGTCATGAAGACATTGCTGCCGATCAGCAGCAGGATGGTCTGCAGAGAGAAAGGCAAGGACTGAAGGGTGCTCATGGCCGGGGATTATGGGTGCGGGCAAGAAAAAAGCCCTGCGGGGCGACCGCAGGGCTTGCCGCCAGGGGCGGTGAGGATCAGGCCGAAACCTTGTCGGCCACGTCCTTGTACTCCTCGATCTGGTCGAAGTTCATGTATCGGTAGACGCTGGCCTTGTCGGCATCGATCACGCCCATCTCCTTGAGGTACTCCTCGCGGGTCGGCAGGCGGCCCAGGCGCGAGGCGATCGCGGCCAGCTCAGCGGAGCCCAGGAACACATTGGTGTTCTTGCCCAGACGGTTGGGGAAGTTGCGGGTCGAGGTGGAGATCACCGTCGCGCCCTCCTTCACCTGGGCCTGGTTGCCCATGCACAGCGAGCAACCGGGCATCTCGGTGCGCGCACCGGCGGTGCCGAAGGCAGCGTAGTGGCCTTCCTTGATCAGCTCGTTCTGGTCCATCTTGGTCGGCGGCGCGACCCAGAGCTTGACCGGGATGTCACGCTGGCCGCCCAGCAGCTTGGCCGCGGCGCGGAAGTGACCGATATTGGTCATGCACGAGCCGATGAAGGCCTCGTCGATCTTGGTGCCGGCCACGTCGGACAGGAACTTGGCATCGTCCGGATCGTTGGGGCAGCAGACGATGGGCTCCTTGATGTCGTTCATGTCGATCTCGATCACGGCGGCGTACTCGGCGTCCTTGTCGGCTTCGAGCAGCTCGGGCTTGGCCAGCCAGGCCTCGACCTTCTCGATGCGGCGCTGCAAGGTCTTCGCGTCCTGGTAGCCGTCGGCGATCATGTTCTTCATCAGCACGACGTTGGAGTTCAGGTACTCGATGATCGGCTCCTTGTTGAGCTTGATCGTGCAGCCGGCGGCCGAGCGCTCGGCCGAGGCGTCGCTGAGCTCGAAAGCCTGCTCCACCTTCAGCTCCGGCAGACCCTCGATCTCGAGGATGCGGCCCGAGAAGATGTTCTTCTTGCCGGCCTTGGCCACAGTCAGCAGACCGGCCTTGATCGCGTACAAGGGGATGGCATGCACGAGGTCACGCAGGGTGACACCGGGCTGCAGCTTGCCTTTGAAGCGCACCAGCACCGACTCGGGCATGTCGAGCGGCATCACGCCCGTGGCGGCACCGAAGGCCACCAGGCCGGAGCCGGCGGGGAAGGAGATGCCGATGGGGAAGCGGGTGTGGCTGTCGCCGCCCGTGCCCACGGTGTCGGGCAGCAGCAGGCGGTTGAGCCAGCTGTGGATCACGCCGTCACCCGGGCGCAGCGAGACGCCGCCGCGGTTGGAGATGAAGGCCGGCAGCTCGCGGTGGGTCTTGACGTCCACGGGCTTGGGATAGGCCGCGGTATGGCAGAAGGACTGCATCACCAGATCAGCCGAGAAGCCCAGGCAAGCCAGGTCCTTGAGCTCGTCGCGGGTCATGGGGCCGGTCGTGTCCTGCGAACCGACCGTGGTCATCTTCGGCTCGCAGTAGGTGCCCGGACGCACGCCCTGGCCCTCGGGCAGGCCGACCGCACGGCCGACCATCTTCTGCGCCAACGTGTAACCCTTGCCGCTGTCCTTGGGTGCCACGGGCAGGCGGAACACGGTGGAAGCCTTCAGGCCCAGGAACTCGCGCGCCTTGGCCGTCAGCGAACGGCCGATGATCAGGTTGATACGGCCACCGGCACGCACCTCATCGAACAGCACCTCGCTGCGCAGCTGGAACTCGGCCACGGTCTGGCCGTTCTTCACGATTTCGCCGTCGTAGGGCAGCACGTCGACCACATCCCCCATCTCCAGCTTGGAGACATCGACCTCGATCGGCAGCGCACCCGAGTCCTCCTGCGTGTTGAAGAAGATCGGGGCGATCTTGCCGCCCAGCGTGACGCCACCAAAACGCTTGTTCGGCACAAAGGGAATGTCCTGGCCCGTGGCCCAGATCACCGAGTTGGTGGCCGATTTGCGGCTCGAACCCGTGCCCACGACGTCACCCACGTAGGCCACGAGGTGGCCCTTCTTCTTGAGGTCGTCGATGAACTTCATCGGACCGCGCTTGCCGTCCTCCTCGGGCTTGAACGCCGCGTCGGGACGGGTGTTCTTGAGCATGGCCAGGTAGTGCAGCGGGATGTCCGGGCGGCTCCAGGCATCGGGTGCCGGCGACAGGTCATCGGTGTTGGTCTCGCCGGGCACCTTGAAGACGGTGATGGTGATGGACTTGGGCACTTCCGGACGCGAGGTGAACCACTCGGCGTCGGCCCAGCTCTGCATCACTTCCTTGGCCTTGGCATTGCCGGCCTTGGCCTTAGCGGCCACGTCATTGAAGAAATCGAACATCAGCAGGGTCTTCTTCAGACCCTCCGCCGCCACGCCCGCCACCTCGGCGTCGTCGAGCAGCTCGATCAGCGGATGCACGTTGTAGCCGCCCACCATGGTGCCGAGCAGCTCGGTCGCCTTGGCCTTGGAGACCAGGCCGACCTTGAGGTCGCCATGGGCCACGGCGGCCAGGAAGCTGGCCTTGACCTTGGCGGCATCGTCCACGCCCGGAGGCACGCGATGGGTCAGCAGGTCCAGCAGAAAAGCCTCTTCGCCCTTGGGCGGGTTCTTGATCAGTTCAATCAGCTCGGCCGTCTGCTTGGCATCGAGGGGCAACGGGGGGATGCCGAGCGCGGCGCGTTCAGCGGCATGGGCGCGGTAGGCTTGCAACATGGTGACTCCTTGTAGGACAACTCAAAAAGGGCGCCCGCCTCAGGCGGGCACGCCCTGGGGTTTGGTCGCGGTCGAAGCCGCGAAATAGGGCTGCATGGCGGGCGGCAGCGCGCGACCGGTCTGGTGCGCGCGCTCCAGCAGCTGCCAAAAATAACGGTAGCTGGCCCGATCGTGCAGCTGCTTTTCGTAGCTCACGGGGGCCCACTGCGCGGCCTGGGCGGCCTCGATGATGGCGGCCGCGCGCTCGACGTCGGCCGCATCGGGTGCCAGTGCCTCCAGGATGGGACGGATCTGGCCCGGATGGATGCTCCACATGCGGGTGTAGCCGAACTCGCGCGCCGCGCGGCGGGCAGCGGCCTGCATGGCTGCGGCGTCGCTGAACTCGGTGACCACACAGTGCGAGGGCACCTTGCCGTGCGCGTGGCAGGCCGAGGCGATCTCTAGCTTGGCACGCACCACCAGCGGGTGGCTGAACTGGCCCGCGCTGCCCATGGCGCTGTCGGGGATGGCTCCGCCATGCGCCGAGACGAAGTCCATCAGGCCTAAGCTGACGGACTGCACACGCGGATGCGCCGCAATGTCAAAAGCGCGGTGCACCGCGGCTGGCGACTCCAGCAGCACCTGCAGCGGCAGCGGCGCGGCGCGACCCGCGCCGCGCGCGGCGGCATCGACCGCCGCCACGGCACGCTCCACGTCAGCCACCGTCTCGACCTTGGGGATCATGAGGTGGCACAGGGCCGCACCGGCACCGCCGACGATCGTGGCCACATCCTGCTCGAAGGCCGCATGATCGACCGGGTGCACGCGCACCGCGATGCGCGGCGCGGCAGGCAGAGCCGCCTTGCGGGCGGCCTGCTGGGCCTCATTCGCCAACGCCACCACCATCTGCGCATGGTCACGTTCGCCACCCACGGGCGCGCCATCCTCGCAATCGAGCGAGGCGTCGAACACGCAGGCGCCGAACTCGGCCGTCATCTCGGCCTGCAGCTGCAGGCTCTTGCGCATGCGCACTTCCACGCCGCTGTAATGATCGCAAACCGGCAGGAAGCCAGCGGCGGCCTGAGCACCGAGGAGGATGTCGCGCGGGTGGGCCATGATGTGCTTACAGGAGGTGCTTCACGCCGTCCTGCTCGCCTTGCAGCTCGGCCAGGGTCTTGTCGATGCACTTCTGGCTGAAGGCGTCGATGTCCAGGCCTTTCACGATTTCGTACTTGCCGTCCTTGGTGATGACCGGGAAGCCGAAGATCACATCCTTGGGAATGCCGTACTCGCCGTTGGAGGGCACGCCCATGGTGACCCACTTGCCATTGGAGCCCAGGGCCCAGTCGCGCATGTGGTCGATGGCGGCATTGGCAGCCGAGGCGGCCGAGGACAGACCGCGCGCCTCGATGATGGCGGCGCCGCGCTTGCCCACGGTGGGCAGGAAGACGGTTTCGTTCCAGACCTGGTCGTTGATCAGGTCCTTGACGCTCTTGCCGCCGATGGTGGCGAAGCGGTAATCGGCGTACATGGTGGGCGAGTGGTTGCCCCAGACGGTGAGCTTCTCGATCTCGCCGACCTTGCCACCGGTCTTGGCCGCGATCTGGCTGGCGGCGCGGTTGTGGTCCAGACGCAGCATGGCGGTGAAGTTCTCGCGCGGCAGGCTGGGCGCGCTCTTCATGGCGATGTAGGCATTGGTGTTGGCGGGGTTGCCGACCACCAGCACCTTGACGTTGCGGCTGGCCACCTGGTCCAGGGCCTTGCCCTGCGCGGTGAAGATCTGGGCGTTGGCGGCCAACAGGTCGGCGCGCTCCATGCCGGGGCCGCGCGGACGCGCACCCACGAGCAGGGCGTAGTCGGCGTCCTTGAAAGCCACCAGCGGGTCACCTGTGGGGATCACGCCGGCCAGCAGCGGGAAGGCGCAGTCTTCCAGTTCCATGATCACGCCCTTGAGCGCCTTCTGGGCCTTCTCGTCCGGAATTTCCAGCAGCTGCAGGATCACGGGTTGGTCCTTGCCCAGCATCTCGCCGGAGGCGATGCGGAACAGCAGGGCGTAACCGATTTGGCCGGCGGCGCCGGTGACGGCGACACGGACGGGCTTTTTGCTCATGGTGGGAACTCCAGAAGGTGATGAGTGATCGCTGACCGGGGAGGCCTCCTGCACGCAGGGTGGCGGGCATCCCGGAAGGTGCCGGCAGTGTAGCGCGAAAAGCCTCCATTTTCAATTTGTCTTATGTCTTATATAAGATATGATTGGGGTCATTTCACCAGCCACGCCAACCGGGTCCACCGCATGAATTCCAGCTCGCTTCCCCTGGCCGACAGTGCCATGGCCGCCGCGGACGGCGGTGGTCCTGCCCCGGCCTTCAGCCCCCTGTACCAGCAGATCAAGGGGCTGATCCTGCAAAGCCTGCAATCGGGCGAATGGAAGCCCGGCGAAGCCATCCCCAGCGAGATGGACCTGGCGGCGCGCTACCGCGTGAGCCAGGGCACGGTGCGCAAGGCCATCGACGAGCTGGCCGCTGACAACCTGCTGGTGCGCCGCCAGGGCAAGGGCACCTTTGTCGCCACCCACGCCGAGCAGCATGTGCAGTACCGCTTCCTGCGCCTCATGCCCGACACGGGCGACCGCCAGAGCGAGGGCCCGGCCGAACGCACCATCATCGACTGCAAGCGCCTGCGCGCCACCGCCGAGATCGCACGTGCGCTGGCCCTGCGCAGTGGTGACAGCGTGCTGCAGGTACGCCGCGTGCTGGCCTTTGCCGGCCGCCCCACCATCCTGGAAGACCTCTGGTTACCGGGCATCCCCTTCAAAGGCCTCACGGCCGAAAGGCTCAGCGATGATCACGGCCCCATGTACGCCATGTTCGAGACCGAGTTCGGCGTGCGCATGGTGCGCGCCGAGGAAAAGATCCGCGCCGTGCTGCCCGACGCGGCCCAGAGCGCGCTGCTCAAGGTGGGCAAGAACACGCCGCTGCTGAGCGTGGAGCGCATCGCCTACACCTATAACGATGTCCCCATGGAATTGCGCCGTGGCCTTTATTTGACGGACACGCATCACTACCGCAATGTGCTGAGTTGAGAAACTCGGTTACGCACATAAGGTCGAACAATGAATCCTTCGACACAAACTTATGGATGCTGCATTGCAATAGAATTTACCCTTGTCAACGCCTGAAAGTTTCACGGCGGTTACATCATCGAAAGCCCCACCATGTCCGAGCTTGCCACTCCTTCCCGGCCCCAGCGGCCCGAGTTCCGCAATATCCACGCGCTCAAGGACCTGCCCAGCTACCGCCTGCCCCCGGCTGGCTGGGTATCCATCCTGCACCGCGTCAGCGGTGCCCTGATGTTCCTTCTGCTGCCCTTCATCCTCTGGATGTTCGACACCTCCCTGACTTCCGAATATTCCTTCGCCCGCTTCAGCGCTGCCTTCGGTGTCGGCATCGGTTTCGTGCCGGGCTGGTTCATCAAGCTCGTGGCCCTGGCCCTGATCTGGGCCTACCTGCACCACATCATCGCCGGCTTGCGCCACCTGTGGATGGACGCGACCCACGCCGTGAGCAAGGCCTTCGGTCGCAGCTCGGCCATCGTCACGCTGGCACTGAGCCTGGGCCTGACAGTCGTGCTGGGCGCCAAGCTGTTCGGCCTCTACTGAGACTCAAGGAGCAACACAATGTCTGTCAACTACGGCTCCAAGCGCATCGTCGTCGGCGCGCACTATGGCCTGCGTGACTGGATCGTCCAACGCGCCACGGCCGTCCTCATGGTCCTCTTCACGCTGCTGGTGCTGGCCCAGGTGGTCTTCACCCGCGGTCCCATCGGCTACGAGACCTGGGCCGGCATCTTCGCGCCCCAATGGATGAAGGTCATCACCTTCGCCGTCATCGTCGCCCTGATCTGGCACGTCTGGGTCGGCATGCGCGACATCTGGATGGACTACATCAAGCCCGTCTGGCTGCGCCTGTCGCTGCAGGTATTCACCCTCGTCTGGCTGGTCGGCTGTGCCGGCTGGGCCCTCCAAGTCCTCTGGAGACTCTGAGTCATGTCCTATTCCATCTCCAAGCGCAAGTTCGACGTCGTCATCGTCGGAGCCGGCGGCTCCGGCATGCGCGCCTCACTGCAGCTGGCGCGCGCCGGCCTGAACGTGGCCGTGCTGTCCAAGGTCTTCCCCACCCGCTCGCACACCGTGGCCGCCCAGGGCGGCATCGGCGCCTCGCTCGGCAACATGTCCGAGGACAACTGGCACTACCACTTCTACGACACCGTCAAGGGCTCCGACTGGCTCGGCGACCAGGACGCCATCGAGTTCATGTGCCGTGAAGCGCCCAAGGTCGTCTACGACCTCGAGCACATGGGCATGCCCTTCGACCGCAACCCGGACGGCACCATCTACCAGCGCCCCTTCGGCGGCCACACCGCCGACTACGGCGAGAAGCCCGTGCAGCGCGCCTGCGCCGCGGCCGACCGGACCGGACACGCGATGCTG
>DNQP01000084.1 GCA_003500955.1 Curvibacter sp.
GGGATCGGCTTCCAGCTTGCGGCGCAGCTGGCGGACGTAGATCCGCAGGTAGTGCCCCTGCTCGCTGTGGCCCGGCCCCCAGACCTCGCGCAGCAAGAGCCGCGGGGTCAGCAGGCGCCCCGCGTGGCGTGCCAGCACCTCGAGCAGACGCCACTCGGTCGCGGTCAGACGCACGGCCACACCGTCGCGCAGCACGGAGCGTCGGGCCAGGTCGATGTGCACCGCTCCCATGGACAGGGTGGAGCCAGCGCCGCTGTGCAGGGACAGGCCATGGTGTCGCAAGGCCACGCGGATGCGCGCGTGCAATTCGGACACGCCGAAGGGCTTGCTCACGTAATCGTCGGCGCCGGCGTCCAGTGCCTCCACCTTCTGCTGCTCCTGGGTGCGGGCCGAAAGCACGAGGATGGGGCGGTGTGTCCAGGTGCGGATCTGGCGTATCAGGTCCACCCCGTCGCCATCGCCCAGCCCCAGGTCGATCAGGAAGAGATCGGCCTTGCGGTTGGCGGCCAGGGTGGCGCCTTCGCGTGCCGATGCCGCCTCGATCACCTCCAGGCCCTCGGCCTGCAGCGTGGTGCGCAGCAGTTCGCGGATGGCCGCTTCATCGTCGATCACCAGCGCCAGCAGCTTGTGGGCCTTAGCCATGCAGGGCCTCCTCCAGTTCCGGCTTGCCCTCGGGTTGGGGCAGGGTGAGTTCGAACACCGCGCCATGGTCGTTGTGTGCCTCGATGCGTCCACCGTGCAGACGGGCCACGACCTCGCAGATCGCCAGGCCCAGGCCCGTCCCCTGGCTGCCGCCCTGTGGTCCGCGGTAGAACTTCTGGAACACCTCGTGCTCGCTGCCGGCCGCGATACCCGGGCCCTCGTCGTGCACGCGCAGCGTCCACCAGCCGGGCGTGCGTGCGATCCGCAGCCGGATGCGGCTGCCTGCCGGTGAATGCTGGGAGGCGTTGAGCAGCAGGTTGGCCAGGGCCTGCACCATCAGCGTCGTGTCGCACCAGACCACGTCGTCGGGGTCGAACTCGAGCTCCAGCACATGGCGGTCCAGGGCGCCGGCCACGGCCGCCCGGGCATCCTGCACCAGATCTTCCACCGGGCACCACTCGGGCGTCAGTCGCACGCGGCTGTCCTGCAGGCGTGCCATGTCCAGCAGATCGCTGGTGAGCGATTGCAGGCGCGTGGCCTGGTCGAGCACGGTCTGGGCCAGGGCGTTGCGTTGCGCCAGGGTGATGGCGTGGCCCTGGCTCAGCACGGCAGAAGCGGCGCCGATGATGGCGGTCAGCGGTGTGCGGAAGTCGTGCGAGATGCCTGCGAGCAAGGTGTTGCGGATGCGCTCGGTTTCGGCCGCGATGGCCGCCTGTTCACTGCGCTGGGCGTAGCGGCAGCGTTCGATGGCCACCGCTGCCTGGTTGGCATAGGCCTGCAGCAGGTGCAGGTCTCCGGCCCCTTGGTAGCGGGCGGGCAGCCCGTCGACCAGCAGCACGCCCAGCGGCGTGCCACCGGCGGCGAGGGCAAAGCCCTGGGAGGCCGGCTCCAGCGTTTCGCCCCGCAAGACGCGCTGAGCCCGCTGTACCGCGGCCGGGTCAGCGCCACCTTCGGGCAGACGCCCCTCGGCGTCGAGCAGGAGCAGGCGGGCCTGTGCGCCCAGGTCGCGATTGATGCTGCCGGTGACCGCATGGGTGATGTCCTCTGGCGTCACCGCGCGGGCCAGGCTCTGGGAGAGCAGGCTCAGCGACTGTGAGTGCTGGGCCATGACCATGGCCTGGAGCGCCGCCTGGCGCGATTGCGCGGCCAGCCGGCTGACGGCCAGGCCCACGCCCAGCGTGATCAGGAACGTGAAGAAGTATTCCGGATCGGTGGGTTTGAGCGACCAGCGTGGCGCGACGAAGATCCAGTCGAAAAGCAGCACCGCCAGCAGCACGCCCAGCAGTGCGGCCTTGAGCCCGCGCCGCAGGGCGATGTAGAACACGCCCCCCATGTAGATGAGGCTGAGGTTGATCGGGTGCAGGTAGGGCGCGATCAGCGCGGACAAGGCGGTGCACAGCACCAGCACAGCCATCACCAGAGCGATGGCCTGACGCCCGAGAGGCGCCACGGTGTCGCTCGCGAGCTCCGCGCGATGTGCGGGCGCCTCCTGCCGGCCGGGGCTGGCGAGGATGTGCACCCGGGCCTGCGGCAGGTGGGTCATGAGTGTCTCGGTGAAATCGCTGATGCGCTCGCCGGCGTTGAACCAGTAGCGCCGTCCCATCGCCAGATTGCCCAGCAGGACGTGGGTGGCACGCACGCTCTGCGCCTGTTGCACGATGGTGGAGACCACCCGGCTGGCCGAGTCGATCTCCAGGCTCAGGCGCAGCACCTCGGCACCGGCCTGCTCGGCCTCCTGCAGCGCGCGCGCCAGCGCCTGGCGGACCCGGGGGCTGGCATAGCGTGAGGCCATGGTGTCGAGGTAGACGACCCGCCAGGGGATGGAGCGGGTCCGGCTGAGCAGGCCGGCCTGCTGTACCAGCTCCTCGGCCTGGCTGTCGGCCATGATGCAGACCAGCAGCGTGCCCACTTCAGGCGCACGCGCTCCAGGGGGAGAGGCTCCCCCATCGTCGGTGTCGGCCGAGGACGATGGCTCCACGTTGCAGCGCAGGAAGTCAGTGGGGTTCCAGCCAGCCTGATCCCAGGGGGGCCAGCCGGCGTTCGATCATGGCCTGCACTGTAGCCGAGCTCGTGCAGGCCCGGAGCTCCTGCAGGAAGGGGCGCTGCGGCAGCTGGTTGCGCAGGTACTCCAGCAGGCTGCGATCGCGCAGGCTGACGGGATAGGCGGCCAGCTGGACAAAGATGTCGGCGGCCTCCTGCAGGGATCCCATGGGGACCGGCGCGCGGGTCCGCAGATAGAGCAGGCGGCTGCGCCGCAGATGGCGGATCTCGACATTCATCAGGGCCACGCCGCCACCGAGGGCGGGCGACTGGCGGCGGTGGCGTGTGCGCAGGCGATCGGCCACCTCGCCGCGACCCAGGCGGCGCTCGTCCAGGATGCAGGCGTCCACGGCGTCCAGGAGTTCATCCCAGGTGCGCAGACTCAAGTCCAGTCGCAGATCCAGTGTGTAGTCAAGAAGAAAAAGGGTGTCCAAGGCAAAGACGTCGCAGCCGCTCGACAGGCTGCATTTCAATGCCCCGGATGTAAAAACGCCGTAGAAAAAGCGGCGCAAGGCGCGTCAGTCCACCGACGCGCTCCAGCGGTCGTTCCAGCCGGCCTGCTCCAAGCGCCGGCGATCACGTTTGGTGGGCCGTCCCTGCTCGATGCTCAGCGCCGGCTCCGTCGCCAGGCGCCGCTGCTCGGCCGCCGCCTCACGCGCCAGGCGGCTGGCCTCGGTTTCCTCATAGAGCTGCTGCGCCACCGGCGCCGGCCCGCGTTGCCCGCTCAGGCCCCTGACCATGACGACACGAACGATGGCCCCCTGGCGCACCGAGACCAGGTCGCCCGGTCGCACCTCGCGTGCCGGCTTCACCGTCTGCGCGTTGACCAGCACACGACCCTTGCCGATCTCCTCCACCGCCAGGCTGCGCGTCTTGTAGAAACGTGCGGCCCAGAGCCATTTGTCGATGCGCAAGGTCTCCATCTCAGGGATAGCGGGGAGGGCGGAACATGCGGGTCACTGTACCATTGCCGCATGGAAAAAAAGGACGTGCTGCCGCGTGACGCCCAGAGCATTCTGGAGCTGGCGGCGCGCTCCATGTTCGACCTCTTTGCCAACGCCAGCGAGGGCATGTTGCTGGTGGACCGGCAGGGCAAGGTGGTCTGGGTCAACGAGCAGTACAAGCGCTTCCTGCCCGCGCTGGGCTACGAGCGCGTGGAGGACTTCGTGGGCCAGCCCGTGTCCAGCGTGGTGCAGAACACGCAGATGCATCATGTGCTGGAAACCGGCAAGCCCATCCTGATCGACCTGCTGAGCA
>DNQP01000193.1:0-7216 GCA_003500955.1 Curvibacter sp.
GGTTGTAGACGTCCCAGAGGCCGTCCACGATCATGGTGTCCACCATCTTCCAGTCGCCCATGCGCTGGCCATCGCGCGAGTTGGGCAGCACGTGGGGCGCGGCGCTCATGTTCTCCTGCCCGCCGGCGATGACGATCTCGCTGTCGCCCGTGGCCACGGCCTGGGCCGCCAGCATCACGGCCTTGAGGCCGGAGCCGCAGACGGCGTTGATGGTCAGCGCCGGGATCTCTTTGGACAGGCCGCTCTTGATCAGCGCCTGGCGCGCGGGGTTCTGGCCCGCACCGGCGGCCAGCACCTGGCCCAGGATGACCTCACCCACCAGATCGGGGGCGATCTTGCTGCGGGCCAGCAGCTCGCGGATGACCAGGGACCCGAGTTCGGTCGCCGGGGTCTTGGCGAGGGCGCCGCCGAACTTGCCCACGGCGGTACGGGCGGCGGCGACGATGACGATGTCTTCCATGGCTTACTCCTGCTCCTGTTTACTGGGCTTTCTGCTTGACGTAACGGCCGGGCGCGGCCTCGATGACCTTGTACTTGCTGCCCTTGCCATACTTCTTGGGCGCAGCAATTTGCTTGCCAGCCTGGGACTGGAGCCAGGCGGCCCAGTCGGGCCACCAGCTGCCGGCGTGCTCGTCCGCGCCCGCCAGCCAGGCGTCGAAGCCCTTGGGCAGCTTGCCGTCGGCGCGGATCCAGTGGCTGCGCTTCTTTTTCTCGGGCGGGTTGATCACGCCCGCGATATGGCCCGAGGCGCCCATGACAAAACGCTTCTTGCCGGGCAGCACTTGCGTGCTGGCGTAGGCGCCGCCGATGGGCACGATGTGGTCTTCGCGCGAGCCGTAGATGTAGACCGGCAGATCGACCTTGCGCAGGTCCACCTTCTCGCCGCAGACCGTGAGCTTGCCGGGCTTGGCGAGGTTGTTTTCCAGGTAGGTGTTGCGCAGGTACCAGACGTAGAAGGGGCCGGGCAGGTTGGTGCTGTCGCTGTTCCAGTAGAGCAGATCGAAGGGCGGCGGGGTCTCGCCCTTGAGGTAGTTGCCCACGACGTAGTTCCAGACCAGGTCGTTGGGCCGCAGGAAGCTGAAGGTGGAGGCCAGGTCGCGCCCGGCCATCAGGCCGCCCTGCCCCATCTGCTGTTCACGCAGCTTGACCATGGCTTCGTCGATGAAGACGTCGAGGATGCCGGTGTCGGAAAAGTCGAGGAAGGTGGTCAGCAGCGTGAGGCTGTGCACCGGCTTCTCACCGCGCGCGGCCAGCACGGCCAGGGCCGTGCCCAGCAGGGTGCCACCCACACAGAAGCCCAGGGCGTTGATCTGCTCGGCCCCGCTGATCTCCTGCGTGACCTGGATGGCGCGGATGACCGCGTCGTCGATGTAGTCGTCCCAGGTCTTGTGGCCCAGGCTCTCGTCCGGGTTGCGCCAGCTGACCACGAAGGTGCGGTGGCCCTGGGCCACGGCGTAGCGGATCAGGGAGTTGTCGGGCTGCAGGTCGAGGATGTAGTACTTGTTGATGCAGGGTGGCACCAGCAGTAAGGGACGCTCGTAGACCTGATCGGTCAGCGGCTTGTATTCGATGAGCTGGAACAGCTCGTTCTCGTAGACCACGGCGCCCTCGCTGGTGGCGACGTTCTGGCCGACTTCGAAGCGGCTCTCGTCCGTCATGCTCACATGGCCCTGGCCCAGGTCGTGCAGCAGGTTCTGCAGGCCCTTGGCGATGCTCTCGCCCTTGGTCGCTATGGCTTTCTGCTGGGCCTCGGCGTTGAAGGCCAGGTAGTTGCTGGGCGCGCTGGCCGCCACCCACTGCTCCACGGCGAAGCGGATGCGCGCACGGGTCTTCTCGTCGGCCTGCACGGCCTCGGCCAGCTGCAGGAGGAAGCGCGCGTTGAGCAGGTAGGTGGAGGCGGCCAGGGAAGCGTAGGGATTGTCGGCCCAGGCCGGGGCGGCGAAGCGGCGGTCGCCGCTGCTGGTGGGGCCGACGCCCTGCATCAGTGCCGACAGGTCCTGCAGGTACTGCTGCTGCAGGGCCTGCAGCTTGTCGGGCGGGACCGAGACCATGAGTTCCGGCAGGGCCGGCAGGCCGTTCATGGCCGCGACGGGCGGGGTCTGATACGTCTGCCAGGCCTGAGTCCAGGCCTGCTGGAACTGCTGCGCCGCCTGAGTCCAAAATTCGGGGGTATGCTGTGTCACACCGGAACCTCGTGCTGGAATTTGCGTCCAGTATCTCAGGCCTGACCCTGCGCCAGGCTGACATTCGTCAAATAACCCATGTTTCTGATACTGATAGCCATCGGCTGGATTTACGTCGCGCTCATGATGGCCGTGGCCGAGGCCTCGAGTCCCGTGGGCAGCGTGCTGGGCGCCATCATCACCTTCGTGCTCTACGGTGTGGGGCCCGTGGCCCTGCTGCTTTACATCCTGGGCACGCCGGCGCGCAAGCGATTGCGCAAGCAGCGCGAGGCCGAGGAGCTGGCCGCCTGGCAGGCGCAGCAGCCGGCCTCAGACGCGCCAGATGCAGGCGGCCAGCCGACCGCTGACGCGGTCGCGCCGGTGCGAAAAGAACCGTGACGTTTGCGTGACGGTGCACCAGGATGGTGTGCCGTCGTTGCCGTAGATCTGGGTGATGCCCAGGCGGTTGAGGCGCTGTCTTGCCAGGGCCTGGAGATCGGCCAGCCATTTGCCCGGGGTCGCCAGGGGCGTGAAGCAGATCGCGGACCGCGCGTCCTGCGCTTCGAAGGCCGCCTTGACCTCGTCCCCGACCTCAAAGGCCTGCGGCCCGATGCAGGGGCCGAGCCAGACCATGAGCTCGCGTGCCGGCCGGCCCAGCGCTACGTGCAGGCTCTCGATCACGCCCGCCCCACCCTGCCCGGCCAGGCCACGCCAGCCCGCATGTGCAGCGGCCACGACACTGCCCTGCGCATCTGTGAACAGAAGCGGCAGGCAGTCGGCCACCATGATGGTGCAGGCCAGGCCGCGCTCGCGCGTGAGGCAGGCGTCGGCCTCGGTGCCGTGCAGCGTGTGCGCGTCCAGCGTGACGACGCTGTGGCCGTGGACCTGCTTGAGAAAGACCGGATGGGCGCTCAGCGCCTGGGCCAGCACCGCGCGGTTGGCGCCGACGGCCAGGGCATCGTCGCCCACATGGTCACCGAGGTTGAGGCTGTCATAGGGCGCCATCGAACGGCCACCCGCGCGCGTGGTGCAGACGGCGCGCACCGTAGCGGGTGCGGGCCATTGCGGGGTGATCCAGTCGGGGCGCACGGGACGCTCAGGGCTCGTTGTCGGGGCAGTTCGAGGGCTGGGCCTGCAGGAAGGCGGGGTGGCGCATGCAGGCGTCGAAGGCGGCCAGGGTCAGCGCCAAGCCCTCGAGATTCGTCTCGAAGCGCCGGGCGTTGAAGATCTGCGGCACCAGGCAGCAGTCAGCCAGCGTGGGCGTGTCGCCCCAGCAGTAGACCGAAGGCGGCAGGCCCGCGGCCTGGCGCTGCGCGGCCAGCTGGGCCAGCTGGCGCTCGAAGGCCTCCAGGCCCTCGCGCACCCAGTGGCGGTACCAGGTGTTCTTGGCGTCTTCGCTGACCTTGAGCTCGCGCACCAGGTACTTGAGCACGCGCAGGTTGTTGAGCGGATGGATCTCGCAGGCGATGGACTGCGCCAGCGCGCGCACGCGCGCACGGCCCAGGGCGTCGGCCGGCAGCAGGGGCGGCTGTGGATGGGTCTCGTCCAGGTACTCTATGATGGCCATGGACTGGGTCAGGCGCGTGCCGTCGTCCTCTTCGAGCAGGGGCACGAGGCGGTCGGGCGAGATCTCGGCGTAGGCCGGCTGCTTCTGGTCGCCGCGTGCCAGGTGCACGGACAGGTAGGCGTAGTCCAGGCCCTTGAGCGCCAGCGCGATGCGCACGCGGAAGGAGGCGGACGAGCGGAAGTAGTTGTAGAGCTTCATGCCGCGAGGATACCCCGGGGCGGGGTCTGGGCGAGAATGCGGGCAGCATGCCAACACGAGGAGCCCCCATGATTCTGGAAATCGCCGACATCCGCATCCACGCCGACCAGCAGACCGCCTTCGACGAAGCCATCCAGCGCGGCCTGGCCACCGTCATCAGCAAGGCCCGCGGCTACCGCGGCTTCAAGGTCAACAAAGGGGTGGAGCACCCGGACCGCTACGTGCTGATGATCTTCTGGGAGACGCTGGAAGACCACACGGTGCACTTCCGCCAGTCGCCGGCCTTTGCCGAGTGGCGCGCCATCGTCGGGCCCTTCTTCGCCAGCCCGCCCCAGGTGGAACACTTCACGCTGCTGGCGAAATCGGACTGAGACTCAGTCTTTGTTTTCGTGACCTGTCACGAGCTTGCCCAGCAGACGCACGAACTGCTCGCGCTCGCTGGTGTTGAGCGGCTCCAGGATGCGGGTCTGCACCTTGGTCACGGCGCGCTTCATGCGCAGCGCGGTCTCGGCCCCCTCGGGCGTGACCCAGAGCAGCTTGCGCCGGCGGTCGTCCGGATCGGACTCGCGCCGCACCCAACCCTTGGCTTCGAGCCGGCCGATGACCGAGCCCGAGGTGGCCGGGTCGAAGGCCACGCGTGCCGCCAGGGTGACCTGGTCCGTGCCCGGGGCGTCCATCAACGCGTGCAGGATGGAGAACTGCACCGGTGTCATGTCGAATTCGGCCGTCTCCTCCATGAAGGCGGCGACGGAGAACTGGTGGGCGCGCCGGATCAGGTGACCGGGCGCGGCCTGGAAGTGAAAGCTTTTGCTCATGGCGTCTGGGTGTGGCACCGGAGTCTAGTGGCATCTGCCCTCGGGTAAACCCGGAGGGTCAGCTCGGCCATCGGTATGCACACTTATTAAATAGCGATCGGTGCAACCAGACAAGCCCCGGTCCGATCCCTCGACAGTCCCATGAACGCCCCCCACCCCGCCCCGGCCGCGCGCCAGACGCTGTACCGCGAGATGTCGCCGCTGCACCTCACCCCGCTGTGGGAGGTGCTGCACGCTCTGGTGCCGCCGCAGCCGAGCTCGCCCTGCGTGCCGGCCCTGTGGAAATACCAGGACGTGCGCCCCCTCCTGATGCGCGCGGGTGAGCTGATCACCGCCGAAGAGGCGGTGCGGCGCGTGCTGATCCTGGAGAACCCGGCGCTGCGCGGCCAGTCGGCCATCACCCAGTCGCTGTATGCGGGGCTGCAGCTCATCCTGCCGGGCGAGGTGGCGCCGGCGCATCGCCACACGCAGAGCGCGCTGCGCTTCATCGTCGAAGGCACAGGCGCCTACACGGCGGTGGACGGCGAGCGCACCACCATGCACCCAGGCGACTTCATCATCACGCCGAGCTGGACCTGGCACGACCATGGGAACGAGGTGGACCAGCCCGTGGTCTGGCTCGACGGCCTGGACATCCCCATGCTGCGCTTCTTCGACGCCGGCTTTGCCGAGAACAGCCCCGAGAAGTCCCAGCGTGTCACCCGCCCCGAAGGGGCCAGCCAGGCGCGCTATGGCCACACCATGGCGCCGGTGCGCGGGGACGCGCCCTACGGCGCCACCTCGCCGATCTTCAGCTATCCCTACGCCCGCAGCCGCGAGGCCCTGCACCAGCTCGAGCGCACCACAGCCCCGGACGCCTGGGACGGCTGGAAGCTGCGCTATGTCAACCCGCTCACGGGCGGCGCGCCCATGCCCACCATGCAGCCCTTTCTACAGCGCCTGCCCGCCGGCTTCGACGGTCAGGCCTGGCGCCAGACCGACGGCGCGGTCTACAGCGTGGTCGAGGGTGCGGGGACTGCGTACATCGACAGCCCGCAAGGCCCGCTACGATTCGGCTTTGAAGCCCGCGACCATTTCGTCGTGCCCTCGTGGCAGACGCTGCGCCTGCAGTCCGACGGCGGTTGTGTGCTCTTCAGTTTTACCGACCGCCCGGTGCAGCAGGCCCTGGGCATCCACCGCGAAGAAAGGCTCGCATGAGTTTCGTCATCCCCGCACCGGCGCAAGTCTCGGTGCCCGTGGTCGGCAGCGCCGACCGTTTCCCCGTCGGCCGTATCTACTGCGTGGGCCGCAACTATGTGGCGCACGCGCAGGAGATGGGCTTCACCGGTCGTGAACCGCCCTTCTTTTTCATCAAGCCAGCCGACAACTGCCTGGTGATCGAGCCGGGCCAGACCGGTACCCTGCACTACCCAAGCCTGACCAAGGACTTCCATCACGAGATCGAGCTCGTGGCCTGCATCGGCAAGGGTGGCAAGAACATCAAGGCGGCCGACGCGAAGAAGCACATCTGGGGCTATGCCGTGGGCCTGGACATGACGCGCCGCGACCTGCAGGGTGAGCAGAAAAAGCTGGGCCGCCCCTGGTGCATCGGCAAGACCTTCGACGAGGCCTGCCCCATCGGCGCCATCACTCCCGCGGCCCAGGCCGGCGACGTCGACCACGCGGAAATCTGGCTGCAGGTCAATGGCAAGGACCGCCAGCGCAGCGACGTGAGCAAGCTGATCTGGAATATCGGCGAGATCATCGAGCACCTCACGACCGCCTGGGAGCTCAAGCCCGGCGACCTGATCTACACCGGCACGCCCGAAGGCGTCGCCGCCGTGGTGCCCGGCGATGTGATGCGCGGCGCTGTGGCCGGGCTCACGCCCATCGATCTCCAGGTGGTCTGAACCGCAGCGGCGTCCGACAAGGCCACGAGCCGCCCCCCTACAATCGCGGCCCATATGTTTCACAAGTTGTTGGGAAAGCTGGCCGGGCTCTGCGCCATCCTGGCCGGCGTGCTGCTGACCGGGATCACCTTGATGACCTGCCTCAGCGTGCTGGGGCGCAACACCACAGGCACCACCCTGGTCGGTGACTTCGAGCTCACGGGCGTGGCCGCCGGCGCGGCCATCGCCCTTTTCCTGCCCTGGTGCCAGCACCGCCGCGGCAACATCATCGTGGACTTCTTCACCAGCCGTGCCAGCGCGCGCACCAACGCGGCGCTCGATCGCCTCGGGGCCCTGCTGCTGGCCGCCGCCATGGGCCTGCTGGCCTGGCGCACGGTACTCGGCGGCCTGAGCGCCTGGAACACGCAGTCGGCCACCATGATGCTGGGCTTTCCCGAGTGGATCGTCTACTGCTTCATGGTGCCGCCGCTGGTACTGACCGCGCTGATCGCGCTGTGGCAGGCCGCGGCCGGCTTCGAGTCGGAGGCCCAGGCATGAGCGCCGCCGGGCCGTCCCAAGGCGCGAGCGCCCCCTCGGGGGGCAGCG
>DNQP01000193.1:7516-8028 GCA_003500955.1 Curvibacter sp.
GAGCGCCCCCTCGGGGGGCAGCGCAGCACACGAAGTGGCCAGCGTGGGGGCCTCTACATGAGCCCGCTGCTGCTGACGGTGATGATCTTCGGCATCATGCTGGTGCTGATGGCGGTGCGCATCCCCATCGCGATCGCCATGTTCGTGGCCGGCTGCACGGGCTATCTGGCCCAGGCTGGCTGGCTGCCGCTGGCCAACTTCCTCAACACCCAGGCCTTTGCCCGCTTTGCGAGCTATGACCTGTCGGTGATTCCGCTCTTCATCCTCATGGGGCATTTCGCGACCCAAGGCGGCATCTCCAAGGCCTTGTTCGCCTTCGCCAGTGCGCTGATGGCCGGCGTGCGCGGCGGCCTGGCCATGGCCTCGGTCATGGCGAGCGCGGCCTTTGGTGCCATCTGCGGCTCGTCCGTGGCGACGGCAGCCACCATCACCTCGGTGGCCCTGCCTGAGATGAAGCGCCACGGCTATTCGGGCCGCCTGGCCACGGGCACGCTGGCGGCCGGCGGTACGCT
>DNQP01000278.1:0-5858 GCA_003500955.1 Curvibacter sp.
CCCTCCCCCAACATGGGGGAGGGCGTCAGCACACCAGCACCACTTCCACCAGCAATGGTCTCGTAGTACTGGTAGGTGGCGTTGCCGAAGGTAAAGTTGTTCATCGTGCACTGGCTGGCCGCCATCACACCCAGGGCACCGTAGAGTGCATTGGTGATACAGCTCGAGGTCTCCACATTGCCTGCCACCACCGAGGCGGGCGGATTCGGGTTCAGCATTGAGCCCGGCGGGATGATGACCTTGAGTGGCTTGAGGCAGCCCGCGTTGAGCGGGATGTCGTCCTCCACCAGGGTGCGGAAGACGTAGAGCACGGCCGCCATGCAGACCGCGGTGGGCGCGTTGAAGTTGTTGACCTGCTGCGGGCTCGTGCCCGTGAAGTCGATCTCGGCGCTGCGGGCCTTCGCATCCACGCGGATGCTCACGTGGATCTGGGCGCCGTTGTCCAGCGGCAGCGTGAACGCCCCATCTTTCAGGCGCGTGATCACCCGGCGTACCGATTCCTCGGCGTTGTCCTGCACGTGGCGCATATAGGCCAGCACCACGTCCAGGCCGAACTGCGCCACCATCTTGCGCAGCTCCTGCACGCCTTTCTCGTTGGCTGCGATCTGGGCCTTGAGATCGGCCAGGTTCTGCTGCGGATTGCGGCTCGGGTACTCACCGCTGGCCAGCAGGGCCAGGATCTCGGCCTCGCGCAGCACACCGCGGTCCACGAGCTTGAAGTTCTGGATCTGCACGCCCTCCTCCTCGATGCGTGTCGAGAAGGGCGGCATCGATCCCGGTGTCGTCCCCCCAATGTCGGCCTGGTGTCCGCGGGAGCCGACATAGAAGGTGGGCTCGGCCCTGCCCTCCAGATAGACCGGCGTGATCACCGTCACGTCGGGCAGATGGGTGCCGCCGTGATAGGGGTCGTTGAGCACGTAGACATCACCCGGCTGCATCCGGCCCGCGTTCTCGCGGATCACGGTCTTGATGCTCTCGCCCATGGAGCCCAGGTGCACGGGCATGTGCGGCGCATTGGCAATCAGGTTGCCTTCGGTGTCGAACAGTGCGCAGGAGAAGTCCAGCCGCTCCTTGATGTTCACGGAGTAGGCCGTGTTCTGCAGCTGCAGGCCCATCTGCTCGGCGATGTTCATGAAGAGGTTGTTGAAGACCTCGAGCAGCACCGGGTCGGCCGTGGTGCCGGCCGCGTAGCGCTGCGCGCGCGGCACGCGCCGGTACAGCACGATATGGTCCAGGGCCGTGAGCTCGGCCTCCCAGCCGGGCTCCACCACCGTGGTGGCGTTCTGCTCGGCGATGATGGCCGGGCCAGCGATGTGGTCGCCGGCGCGCAGGTCCTCGCGCACCACGAGCGCCGCTTCGTGCCACTGTCCGCCCGAGTACATGCGCACGGTCTCGTGGCGTGGCACCTCGCGTGCGGGGTGCACGGCATGGCGTGGTTCCTCGGGCGCGTCGCCGGCCACCACGGCCTCGACCGAGACCGCCTCCACGATCAGGCGCTTGCCCTGCATGAGGAAGGCAAAGCGCTGGCGGTAGGCCGCCTCGAAGCCAGCCGTGATGGCCGCCAGATCACCATGCGGGACGACCAGGGCCGAATCGCTGCCTTCGTAGCGCACGTGCACGCGCCGCTGCACACGGACCGTGGCGGCGCTGAGCTGCTGGCGCTCCAGTTCCGCCTGCGCCGCCTCGGCCAGCGCATCGAGCTTGGCCGCAACCGCGCCGAGCGCCGAGGGTTCGAGCGGCAGTTCCACCGCCTGCTCGCGGATCACGTTCTGGTCGGCCAGGCCCATGCCGTAGGCCGAGAGCACCCCCGCCAGCGGATGCACCAGCACGCGGGTCATGCCCAGCGCGTCGGCCACCAGGCAGGCATGCTGCCCACCCGCGCCCCCGAAACACTGCAGGGTGTAGCGCGTGACGTCGTAGCCGCGCGCCACCGAGATCTTCTTGATGGCATTGGCCATCTGCTGCACGGCGATGTTGACGAAGCCCTCGGCCACGTCTTCGGCGCTGCGCCCGGTCTGTTGCGCCAGTTCACCGAATTTCACACGCACCACGGCATCGTCCAGCGCCTCGTTGGCCGCCGGGCCGAACACCCGCGGGAAGAAGCGTGGCTGGATCTTGCCCAGCATCACATTGGCGTCGGTCACGGCCAACGGCCCGCCGCGCCGGTAGCTCGCGGGCCCCGGGTTGGCCCCCGCGCTCTGCGGACCCACACGGAAGCGCGCGCCGTCGTACTGAAGAATGGAGCCGCCACCAGCCGCCACGGTGTGGATGCTCATCATGGGTGCGCGCATGCGCACGCCGGCCACCTGGGTCTCGAACTCGCGCTCGAACTCCCCAGCGTAGTGCGAGACGTCGGTCGAGGTGCCCCCCATGTCGAAACCGATCACGCGGTCCATGCCGGCGATCTCGGCCGTCCGCGCCATGCCCACGATGCCGCCGGCCGGGCCGCTGAGGATGGCGTCCTTGCCCTGGAAGGCGTGGGCATCGGTCAGGCCGCCCGAGGACTGCATGAAGAACAGGCGCACGCCCGGCATCTCGCCGGCCACCTGGTCCACATAGCGGCGCAGGATGGGCGAGAGGTAGGCGTCCACCACCGTGGTGTCACCCCGGCTCACGAACTTCATCAGCGGGCTGGTGCCGTGCGAGGTGCTGACTTGGGTGTAGCCGATCTCACGGGCGATGCGTGCGGCCGCTTCCTCATGCGCCGTGTAGCGGTAGCCGTGCAGGAAGACGATGGCCACGCTGCGCAGACCCGCCGCGTACCGGGCCTGCAGGTCGCGGCGCAGCGCAGCCTCATCCAGCGGCGTCACCAGCTCGCCGCGCGCGCCCACACGTTCCTCGGCCTCCACCACGGCGCTGTAGAGCAGTTCGGGCAAGACGATGTGACGGTCAAACAGACGCGGACGGTTCTGGTAGGCGATGCGCAGCGCGTCGCGGAAGCCGCGCGTGGTGACGAGCAGCGTAGGCTCACCCTTGCGTTCCAGCAGGGCATTGGTGGCGACGGTCGTGCCCATCTTCACGCACTCGACCTGCTCCGGCGTGATGGGCTCGCCGGCCTTCAGGCCGAGCAGGTGGCGGATGCCCGCCACGGCCGCATCGCGGTACTGGTCCGGGTTCTCGGACAGCAGCTTGTGCGTGACCAGGCTGCCGTCGGGCCGCCGGCCCACGATGTCGGTGAAGGTACCGCCGCGGTCGATCCAGAACTGCCAGCGTTGGGACGTGGGTGCCGTCATACAAAAGACTCCTCAGAGCGCACAACGCGCAACGAATACATGGGCTCCAGATCAGGAACACCGTGGAACCGGCTGTGCCGGGCCACTGGTGTTGTCCCCTTGAGGGGAAGGCGGCGATAGCCGCCACAGGGGTGCTTCATAAACTTGCGGCGGAGCGGGCCGCCTGGTCGTACACACCCGACAAGACGCGCAGCAGACGCGCCAGCTCGCCGATGTCGCGGTTCAGGCCCTCGTCGGCCTTGAGCGCGTTGATCAGGCAGCCTTCGCGGATCTCGCGGTAGCGCTGCACGTAGCGCTGCCCTTCCTCGGTCGCGGCATAGGTCACCTCCTTGCCGTTCTTGCTGGAGGCCACCACGCCCAGGCCCTGCAGCTTCTTGAGGGCGTAGTTGATCAGGTGGGTGTCCTCGACGTTCATGATGAAGCTGATGTCGGCCAGGCGCTTGTCGCGCGCGCGGTGCGTCACGTGGTGCAGCACCAGCACGTCCAGCGGCGTCAGGTCCTTGAGCCCGGCCGCCGACATGCAGTGCACGATCCAGCGGTGGAAGGCGTTGCCCGCCACAATGAGGCCGAACTCGAACTCGCTCATCTCGGCGCTGCGCGGCGAGACCAGGTGCGCCGAGGACACGATGGGCGACTTGCCCGCCGTGGCGGCAACGGATGCAGGCTTCTTGGGCATGTGGGGCACTCCTGCAGGGCATGTCGCCCTGTTCTGGTGAAACGGGATAAATACAACAACAATTTGTTGACAATTTATCAGCATTTAGGGAATATGCCTATGCCCCGATGTGCGGGACCCCCGTAAAGTGGCTCCACCCTTCAACCACCTGGAGTGAATATGCAGCGTCGTCATTTCTCTCTGGCCAGCCTCACACTGGCTCTTACCCTGGCCTCCGGCAGCGCCCTGGCGCAGACCAAATGGGACCTGGCGTCCGCTTACCCGGCCACCAATTTCCATTCGGAAAACCTGGTCCAGTTCGCGGCCGAGGTGGACAAGGCCACGGGCGGCAAGCTCAAGATCACCGTGCACTCCAATGCCACGCTGTTCAAGGCGCCCGAGATCAAGCGCGCAGTGCAGGGTGGCCAGGCCCAGGCCGGCGAGGTGCTGATGGCCAATCTGCAGAATGAATGGCAGATCTATGGCGCCGACGGCCTGCCCTTCCTGGCCGACAGCTACGACGCCTCGGTCAAGCTCTGGAAAGCGCAACGCCCACTGGTCGAGAAGAAGCTGGCCGAGCAGGGCATGGTGCTGCTCTATGCCGTGGCCTGGCCGCCGCAAGGCATCTACACCAAGAAGCCGATCAACAGCGCGGCCGACCTCAAGGGCATCAAGTGGCGCGCCTACAGCCCGGCCACCGCACGCATTGCCGACCTCGTGGGTGCCCAGCCCGTGACCGTGCAGGCCGCCGAGCTGCAGCAGGCCCTGGCCACCGGCGTGGTCGAGTCCACCATGACCTCGGGCGCCACCGGCGTGGACAGCAAGCTCTACGAGAACCTCAAGTACTACTACGACACCCAGGCCTGGCTGCCCAAGAACATGGTGATCGTGAACAAGAAGTCCCTGGACGCCCTCGACAAGCCCACGCAGGACGCCCTGCTCAAGGCCGCCGCCGAGGCTGAAGCCCGCGGTCTGGCCGCGAGCAAGCGCGTGGACGCCGAGACCAAGGACAAGCTCAAGGCCAACGGCATGCAGGTGCTGCCGCCCTCGGCCGCGCTCAAGGCCGACATGCAGAAGGTCGGCGAGACCATGCTCAAGGAATGGATCGAGAAGGCTGGCCCAGAAGGCCAGGCCCTGGTGGACGCCTACAAGCGCTGATCGCCGCCATGTCTGAGCTCCCGCCGGGCCAGCCCAGCCCGGTACGCCGCACCCTCGACGGTCTCTACGCCCTTGGCGGCGTACTGGCCGCCCTGTGCGTGCTGGCCATCCTGGTCCTCATGATCGGCGCCTCCATCGGCCGCATCGCCAATTGGCGCGTGGCCTGGATCAACGACGTGGTGGCCTGGTTGTGCGCGGCAGCCGCTTTCCTGGGCATGGCCTACAGCTTTCGCAACGGCGACTTCGTGCGCGTCACGCTGCTGCTGGAGGCCGTGTCGCCGCGCGTGCGCCGCTGGCTGGAGATCGTCTCCCTGGCCATCGCCAGCGTGGCCATCGCCTACCTGGGCTGGTGGGCCGCGCGCTTCACCTATGAAAGCTGGGAGTTCAACGACATCGCCGGCAATATGGTGGCCATCCCGATCTGGATCCCGCAGCTGAGCTTCGTGGTCGGTGCGCTGATCTTCGTCGTGGCCGTGCTCGACGAATGCATCTGCGTGCTGCGTGGCGCCAAACCAAGCTATGTGGCGCGTGTCGAGGAACGCCACGCGCGCGGCGATTTTTCCGAGGAACTGTGAGCCATGGGCCTGCTTGAAATCGGAGCCCTGCTGCTCTTCCTGATGCTGCTCCTGCTCAGCGGCGGCGTCTGGATCGCCATGACGCTCGCCATCGTGGGCTGGGTCGGCCAGGCCTTCTTCACCAGCACCGCGCCCGGCAAGAACCTGTTCTCCGCCTTCTGGGAGACCACGGCCAGCTGGGAGCTCGCGGCCCTGCCGCTCTTCATCTGGATGGGCGAGATCCTCTACCGCACCCGC
>DNQP01000278.1:6167-22700 GCA_003500955.1 Curvibacter sp.
TCCTCTACCGCACCCGCCTGTCCGAGCAGATGTTCGACGGCCTCTCACCCTGGCTCTCGCGTGTGCCCGGTCGCCTCATGCACACCACCATCCTGGGCTGCGGCATCTTCGGCTCGGTCTCGGGCTCTTCGGCCGCCACCTGCGCCACCATCGCCAAGGTGGCCCTGCCCGAACTCGAGCGCCGCGGCTACGACCGCAACATCGCCCTGGGCTCGCTGGCCGCGGCCGGTGGCCTGGGCATTCTGATCCCGCCGTCCATCACCATGGTGGTCTACGCCGTTGCGGCCGACGCCTCGGTGATCCGCCTCTTCCTCGCGGGTTTCCTGCCGGGCTTTCTGCTCATGGGCCTGTTCTCGGCCTACATCATGTGGTGGAGCCTGCGCAACCCCGCCAAGGTGCCCCCGGCCGAAGCGCCGACCAGTTTCATGGACAAGCTGCGCCGCTCGGGCAGCCTGATCCCCTGCGGCCTGCTCATCGTCTTCATCGTCTGGGTGCTGGTGGCCGGCATCGCCACGGCCACCGAAAGCGCAGCCTGGGGCGTGGTGGGTTCGCTGGCCATCGCCGCGGCCAGCCGCTCGCTGACCTGGCGCAACTTCTGGGACGGCTTGGCCGGGGCCACGCGCGTGAGCTGCATGATCATGTTCATCCTGGCGGGTGCCGCCTTCCTGACCAAGACCATGGCCTTTACCGGCATCCCGCGCGAACTGGCCGAGTTCGTGCACAGCCTCAACCTCTCGGCCTACGGCCTGATCGCCGTGCTCGTGGTGGTCTACCTGATCCTGGGCACGGCCCTGGACGGGATCTCCATGATCGTGCTCACGAGCGCCATCGTGCTGCCCATGGTGCAGAGGGCCGGCTTTGATCTGGTCTGGTTCGGCATCTTCATCATCCTGCTGATCGAGATCGCCGAGATCACTCCGCCCGTGGGCTTCAACCTCTTCGTGCTGCAGAACATGACGGGTGTGGACAGCAACCGCATCGCGCGCATCACCCTGCCCTTCTTCGGCTGCATGATCGCCGCCATCGTGCTGATCACGCTCTTCCCCTCCATCGTGACCAGCGTGCCGAACTGGCTCATGGGTGTGGAGCGCTAGACGCGCGTGGGCATGGAGCGCCGGGCCATGGCGGGCTAAACTCCCGTCCATGCTCCCTGTCCTCGCCATCTGTCTCGGCGCCTGCGCCGGTGCCCTGCTGCGCTGGCGGCTCGGCCTGTGGCTCAGCACGCCCGGTGCGCTGCTGCCCTGGGGCACGCTGAGCGCCAACCTCATCGGTGGCTACCTCGTCGGCGTGGCCGTGGCCGTGTTCCAGGCCCTGCCCCAGCTGGACCCGACCTGGCGTCTGCTGCTCATCACCGGATTTCTCGGTGCGCTGACCACCTTCTCCAGCTTCTCGGCCGAGGTCGTGGCCATGCTGCAGCAGGCGCGTTACGGCCTGGCGCTGGGCACCGCTTCCCTGCATCTCTTCGGCTCGCTGCTGCTGACCGTGGCCGGGATCAAGAGCGTCGAACTGGCCCTGGCACGATGAGCACGCCACACGCCCCCGCCACCGGCCGCGTCTACCTCGTGGGTGCCGGCCCGGGCGACCCCGAGCTCTTGACCCTGCGTGCTGCGCGTCTGCTGGCCCGTGCCGACGTGCTGGTCTACGACAACCTGGTCTCCGACGGCGTGCTCGCGCTGGCCAACCCGAAGGCCGAGCGCATCTACGCCGGCAAGCGCCGCAACGAACACACCCTGCGCCAGGAACAGATCAATGCCCTGCTGGTACAGCTCGCGCACGAGGGCAAGCAGGTCGTGCGCCTCAAGGGCGGCGACCCTTTCATCTTCGGCCGCGGCGGCGAGGAGATGCAGAAGCTCGGTGAACAGGGCGTGCCTTTCGAAGTGGTGCCTGGCATCACGGCCGCCAGTGGCGTGGCCTGCTATGCCGGCATCCCGCTCACGCACCGCGACCATGCGCAGAGCTGCCTCTTCGTCACCGGTCACCTCAAGGACGGCAACCCGGAGCTCGAATGGCCGACGCTGGTGCGTCCGCAGCAGACCGTGGTGATCTACATGGGCCTGAGCGCCCTGCCCGAGATCTGCCGCCAGCTGATCGCACATGGCGCCCCGGCCACGCGGCCCATCGCCCTGGTGCAGCACGGCACGCTGGCGACCCAGCGCGTGCTCACGGGCACCCTGGACGACCTGCCGGGTAAGGCGGCGGGCAGCGGTTTTTCCTCACCCAGTCTGCTCATCGTCGGCGACGTCGTGCGCCTGCACGGCACGCTGGACTGGTTCGACACCGAGACCGGCGCCCAGACGCGCCTGACCCACGACGAGGCGGCGCAACTGCCGCCCCTCCCCATCTCCGGAGCAAAGACATGAGCGACGCGCTCGACTACCTCGTCCAGGCCCGGCCCGAAGCCATGGGCCACTACTTCAGCTTCCTCAAGGACGCGGGCAAGCTGCTCGACCCCAAGACCCGCGCGCTGATCTCCGTCATCACCAAGGTCGACGCGCAGACCGAACGTGGCCTGCGCCAGTACGTCAAGCGCGCGCTGCGTGAGGGCTGCAGCGGCGCCGAAATCATCGACGCCCTGCTCATGGCCTTTCCCACCCTGGGCCTGTCCAAGATCGTCTGGGCCACCGACGTCATCCTCGCCATGCAGCTGCCCGAGTTCGCACCCGAGGCGCTCAAGGGCGAGCCGCCGCAGTGGCGCGACGTGATGGCCGCCCAGGACGTGGCCGATGGCCAGGTCCTGCGCACCGAACATCAAGGCCGCGGCCTCTTCGTCTACCGCGAGGGCAAGACCTACCAGGTCTACGACAGCCGCTGCCCGCACCAGAGCACCAACATCCCCGAGCTCGCGCTTCAGGGGCTCCAGCTCACCTGTCCCAAACACGAGTGGCAGTTCGATGTGAGCAGCGGCAACTGCATCAAGAAGGGTGACACGCCCCTCACCCGCCTGGAAAGCAAGGCGCTCAAGGGGCGGCTGCTGGTGCGCTGGTAGAGCGCATCAGCCCCCACCGCGCTGGGTGTAGAGATCGAAGCGCCGCATGAAAGCCTCCCGCTCGGCATCGGAAACATTCCGAAAGGCAAATCGCACCAACAGACGCGGCAAGCGCACGAGGGCGATCACGCGCGGCGGCTGGGCTTGCCACTGCAGCTGCAAAGTGCCCGAACCAATCTGCACCTGCGCCTCGCCCTGTCCCTGCTGGTAGCGATGCTCGCCCACCGCCGCCGGCAGCCAGGCCAGCCACTCGGCCTCGGTGCAGGCCATGTCGCGCTCGAAGGTTTCGGGGTAGAAGGATTGCACTGGCGCGTCTTGTACGGAGGGCTTCGACAGGCTCAGCCCGAACGGAGGGGGGTCAGCCGCCTGCGATCGGCGGCCAGATCGCCAGCACGTCGCCCTCGCTGAGGGTACGCGTGGCGCGTTCGGCTGGCGGCACGTAAACGCCGTTGACCAGCACCAGATGCACCAGCTTGTTCGGCAAACCGAAAGGCTCGCTCACCTGGGCGATGGTGGCACCTGACGCCACGTCGAGCTCGATCCGGTTGTCCCCACGCGCCTGCGGCGGCAGGTAGTCGGTCAGCGAAGCGTAGAGCTTGAAGGTGATCTTCATCGGCGCATTATCGGCGCCGCTCGTCGCCCGGGCCGTTCCACAGGCCCTGCGCCTGCGCGCTGGCCAGGTAGGCCGGCACCAGCTGGGTGGGATCCTTCAGCAGCGCGTCCTTCCAGGACCCGAGCTTCACCTGGTCTTCCACCAGGCCGCGCATCACGCCCACGTGCTCCGTCCAGCCCACGCTGTTGCAGCCGACGAGCACGTCGTCCTTGAACTGCAGGTTCAGATGGCGCCAGTTGGCCGCGTCGGTCAGCTCCGCCTTCTGGCCACCGCTCACGCCTTGCCAATGGCCGAAACTGGTGGAGATCAGACCCAGGGTGTCGAGCACGTTGATCTGCGTCACGCCGTGCAGCACGGCACGCTGGCCCGGCCGGTTCTGCAGCGCCATATTGATCGCCGCCACGCGCGCCTGCTCGGCCGCATTCGGCTGGATGGCACTCACGATGGCCTGGCCGCTGATCTTGTCAAAAGCCTCGGCGCAGTCGCCCGCGGCATAGATGCCCGGCACATTGCTCTGCATGTGCTCGTCGGTCAGCACGCCCAGCAGGCACTTGACCCCCGAACCTTCGAGAAAGCCGATGGCCGGCTTCACGCCCGTGGCGCTGATGACCAGGTCCACGTTCAGCGTCTTGCCGTTGGAGAGTTTCACGTCCAGCGTCTGGCCCTGCCCCTGCGCGATGGACTCCACCTTGGTGCCGGTGTACACCGTCACGCCCTTGGACTCCACCCACTGCTTGATCATGCCGCCGGCCGCCGGGCCCATCATGCGCGGCACCATGCGGTCGCCCATCTCCACCACGCTGAGCTGCACGCCGCGCGCGGCCAGCGCTTCCAGGATGATGCAGCCGATGAAGCCCGCGCCCATCTGCAGCACGCGCGCGCCCTTGGCCGCGCGCCCCTGGATGGCGCGCGCGTCGGCCAGGGTCCAGCAGCTGTGCACGCCGGGCAGCTGGATGCCGGGGATGGGCGCGCTGACGGGTGTGGAGCCGGTGGCAACCAGCAGCGTGTCGAAGGCCAGGGTGTTGCCGTTGTCCAGCTTCACCGCCTTCGCCTTGACGTCCACGGCCGTCGCGCGCGCCTGCACCGTCTCGATGCGCAGATCGCTGTAGTGGCGCGCGCTCTTGCGCAGCAGCGTGCCCTCCTCGCCGATGTTGCCGATCAGCAGGTAGGGGATGGCCATGCGCGAGTACGGCGCCTCGCGCTCCTCGCCCACCAGGGTGATGCGGTCGCCCGGCGCGTGCTTGCGCAGGGTCTCGGCCGCGATCACGCCCGCCGGGCCGGCGCCCAGGATGACGTGGTGGTGCATCGCTCTACAACCCCAATCGCTTCTTGGTGTCCGCCGTCGGCCGACCTTCCTTGTCCCAGCCACGCACCTCGTAGTACTTGGGCAGCATCTTGGCCAGCTCGTTCACCTTGCCCTTGGCCGGGCCGGTCTTGGCGGCTTCGGTCAGCAGGCGCTTGGGCAGCTGGTCGTCCTTGGGCGTCATGCCGGCACGGTTGTTGAACTCGCGCTCCATGTTCCAGATGCGCTCGCCGATCTTGGTGAGCTCCTCGGTGGTGTAGGCCTCGTCGCAGGCGGCCTGCAGCTGGGGCGCCAGGTCCTGCACCGTCCAGGCAAAGGTGGTGAAGACACACAGGCCCGAAGAGTCGAAGGCCGCGGTTGCATCCTGGAAGGCCTTGACCAGCTCGGGCTTGCCCTCGCTCTCCAGCGGATCGGTCTTGACCGGGATACCCAGCACCTCGGACGCGATGGTGTAGCCGCGCAGGTGGCAGGCCCCGCGGTTGCTGGTGGCGTAGGCCAGGCCGATGCCCTGGATGCTGCGCCCGTCGTAGGCCGGGAACTCCTGGCCCTTGACGCTCATGGACAGATCGGGGTGGCCGTACTTGGCCGTCAAACGCTTGGAACCCAGCCCGATCTCCTTGCCGAAGCCTTCGCCCCGCGCCGTGATCTCGGTGAAGTGCGCCAGCGCCTGGGCGGAGCCGAAAGGTGCCTCGATGCCGAGCTGCTCTTTCTTGAGCACGCCCATCTCGTAGAGCTCCATCACCGCGCCCACGGTAGCGCCGAAGCTGATCGGGTCCATGCCGTACTCGTTGCACAGCAGGTTGGCGTACTGCAGCGCCTCCAGGTCGTTGACACCGTTGGCCGCGCCAAGGGCCCAGGCCGCTTCATACTCCAGGCCGCCCGAGGCGCCCCAGTACTGCGGCTTGTTCTGGATGGTGAAGTGGTTCTCGTCCATCTTGCTGATGCGGCCGCAGGCGATGGTGCAGCCGAAGCAGGCCTGGTTGGTCACCAGATGCTTCTTGCCGTCGGTCTTGCGCGGCGTGGCCATGGCCTCGGCCGAGATGTCCTTGGCGCCCTCGAACTGCACGTCGCGGTGGTTGCGCGTGGGTAGCGCGCCCACCTCGTTGATCACGTTCATCAGCACCTGGGTGCCATAGGCCGGCAGGCCCTGGCCCGTCACCGCGTTGTCGTGCAGGATCTTCTTCTTCTCGAAGGTGACCTGCATGAACTTCTTGGGGTCGCGGATATTGCCCACGCCCTTGGTGCCGCGCACCGCGATGGCCTTCAGGTTCTTGCTGCCTGCCACCGCACCCACGCCCGAGCGGCCGGCCGCACGGTGCAGGTCGTTGACGATGCTGGCATAGAGCACCTGATTCTCACCCGCCGGGCCGATGCTGGAGACGCGCAGCAGCGGATCCTGATGTCCCTTCTTGAGCGCCTCCTCGGTCTTCCAGACGCTCTGGCCCCAGAGGTGGCTGGCGTCGCGCAGCTCGGCGACGTCATCGTTCACATAGAGATAGACCGGCTTCGGAGACTTGCCCTCGAAGATGATCATGTCCCAGCCCGCCATCTTGAGCTCGGCGCCCCAGTAGCCACCCGAGTTGGAGCAGGCGATGGCGCCCGTCAACGGCCCCTTGGTGATCACGGTATAGCGCCCACCGGTGGACGCCATGGTGCCGGTCAGCGGGCCCGTGGCCCAGATCAGCTTGTTGGCCGGCGAGAGCGGGTCGACCTTGGCGTCTACCTCTTCGACCAGGTATTTGGAGCCCAGGCCACGCGACCCCACATAGTCACGCGCCCAGTCCATCTTCAACGGCTCCGACTTGACGGTGCCTTTGCTGAGATCCACACGGAGAATTTTTCCTGCCCAGGACATGATGTTGCTCCTTAAGCCGCAGAGGGTTGATTGCCGAGCTTGTTGGCCCACTGTTCCATCTTGCCCAGGCCGGTCCAGTTGGCGTCGATGTAGGTGATGGCACCGGTGGGGCAGGCAGTGGCGCAGGCGGGGTCGCCGCCGCAGAGGTCGCACTTCTGCACCTTGCCGGTCTCCTGCACATAGTTCACGGTGCCGAAAGGGCAGGCGATGGTGCAGACCTTGCAGCCCACACAGGTGGATTCGTTCACCACCTTGGCGCCCGTGGCCTTGTCCACGGTGATGGCCTCCACCGGGCAGGCGTGCAGGCACCAGGCCTCGTCGCACTGCGTGCAGGTGTAGGGCACCTTCTTGCCCGTGTGGTGGAAGTCGAAGACCTTGATCCGGGATTTGGCGGTGGCGAAGGTGCCGTAGTTCTCGAAGGAACAGGCCATTTCGCATTGCAGACAGCCGGTGCACTTGTCTGCGTTGATATGCAACACCTTTTGCATGCGGGTTCTCCTTGGGTCGTTGCGCCGCGGCGCTTTGCCTATGAACGTTGCTGCATAGGAATTCTTCGCCCCCACCCCAGGCCAAGGACTAGGGACAACCCTAGTGATCCGGCCCAGACGCCCGGTTATTCTCAATTTGCAACACAGCACCCAGTCCCGCTGCATCGCGCTGTGTGCCCCATCCCAACCAGGCAACACACCATGCACGCCTCACCCGCCACGCCACCGGTTTCGCGCATGGCCCGCATCGCCCGGGCCCGCCAGCTCGCCATGCAGGACGGCACGCCGCTGGCCGGTGGCCTGGTCGAGCCCTGGATCGCGCAGAGCTGGCAACGCTGCCTCACGCAAGGCCTGCGTCCGCAGCAATCCGTGCATTTCGAGGCCGTCTCGGCCAATGTCATGCGCCAGGCGGCCGAGGCCAACCGTACGCTCGTTCAAGCCGCGCGCCCCATCCTCAAGCAGCTCGGCCATGCATTGGCCGAGACGCGCTACTTTGCCATCCTCACCAACCACGAGGGCGTGGTCATCGATACCGACGGCCCCATCGACCGCAGCGACAGCCGCGCGGCCGTGATCACCCGTGTGGGTGTGGACCTGTCGGAAAAAAGCGTGGGCACCACCGCCATCGGTGCGGCGCTGCGCGAGCTGCAGCCTGTCTGGCTGCACCGCGGCGAGCACTTCTTCAACGACACCGCGGTCTACAGCTGCGCCGGCGCCCCGCTCTTCGGGCCCGACGGCCGCTGCGTCGGCATGCTGGACCTCACGGGCGTGGAAGCGGCCGAGCGCCCGGAGCTGCGCCACCTGGCCACGCACGCCGCGCGCCGGATCGAAAATGCCCTGCTGCTGCAGCGCGCGCACCGCCTGCTGCTGCGCCTGAACTGGCCGGGCCTGCCCCTGGGCGACGACGCCGACGGCCTGATCACGCTCGATGCCGACGGCCTGGTCTGCGCCGCCAACCGCGCCGCGCGCCAGCTGCTGCCCATGCTCAACACCCAGGGCATGGAGCTCCACGGGCGCGACCTCTTCGCCATGCCCTGGGAGACCCTGTTCGATCAGGCGCGGCGCGGTGAGGTCATCGAAATTCCGCTGTGGTCCGGCCTGCGCCTGCAGGCCCATCCCCTGCTCGCTGGCGGCAAGCCCGGCAGCCCCCGCAGCAGCGGCCCCACCCTGCCGCTGCGTGACGTGGAGACCGGCTTGATCCGCAAGGCCGTGGAAGATGCCCGCGGCAACGTGGCCCAGGCCGCGCGCAACCTGGGCATCAGCCGCGCCACGGTCTACCGCAAGCTCGGGCAGCGCGGCTGAACGCCGCGCGCTTTCTTCCGCTCAGAGATCGAACTTCGCCGCCACGCGCAGCGTGCGCGGCGCGCCGGTGCTCAGCAGGGTTCCCCCTGCGGCCAGCCAGTAGTCCTTGTCCGTCAGGTTGTCGATATTGGCCTGCAGCGTCACCTTGTGCCCGTCCCACCGGGTGCGATAGCGCGCGCCGAGCGAGTAGGTGGTGTAGGACGACACGTAGGCCTGGTTGCGGTTGTTCACCGGGCGCTCGCCCACATGGTAGGCGCCGGCGTTGAACGACAGGCCGCTGACGTCCTGCAGGCGGTATTCACCAAACAGGCTGAGAGTCTGCCGCGGTGTGTTCTCCGGGGCCTTCCCGAGCTCTGCCGTGTTGCTCGAGCCGACCCGCACGATCTCGGGGTCCATCAGCAACGCCGAGCCCACCATGGCGAAGCGGGGACCGATCTCACCACTGGCACTGAGCTCGAGGCCACGGTAGCGCGTGAGTCCACCCACGATCCGGCTGGTCGCCGGCGTACCACCGGAGCGCACCTCGGTGGTCTGCGGACGCTCGATCTGGAACAGGGCGGCCTGGGCCAGCACCTTGTTCCAGGCCCGCGTCTTCAGGCCCACTTCATACTGCTTGTTGACCGACGGCGGCAGGATCTCGCCCGCATTGAAGTACACGTTGTTGACCACACCGGTCTCTTCGAGTCCTTCGAGATAGCTGGCATAGAGCGATGTATCCGCCCGGGGCTTGTACAGCACCGAGGCGTTGGGCGACACCTTGCTGGCCGTGTAGCGCGTGGTGGTGGTCACACTGGTGTAGTCCGACGCCCGCAGGCCCGTCATCACCTGCCAGCGCGGGCTCAGCACCATGCGGTCGAAAACGTAGACGCCCTTGTCGTTGATCGACGAAATGCTGCCCGTTGTGGCGATCACGCGATCGATCGGGGCGATGTCCACCGGGTTGTAGTAGTTCTGCGCCACGGTCGCGCTGCTGCCGGCGGTGGTACCTGAATAGGCCCAGCGCTCGTTCTGGGTGTAACCCGCCGTCAGTTCGTGCTCCACCGCACCGGTGCGCAGGCGCCCCATGACTTCCACGCGCTGGTTGTTATTGACGAAACGGTTGCCGTTGTTGAACAGGATGGACAGATTGCCGTCGCCCGTCGCCAGGTTGCTGAAGGCGAACGAGGAATAGCGGCGGTCACGCACGGTCTCGGCACGCCCGGCTTCCAGCACCAGGGACCAGTCGTCGCTGAGCACCACATCACCACGCAGCAGATAGTTGGTCGCCTCGGCGCTGTAGCGCTGCCAGGAACCGGCCAGGTTGGTCTTGTTGTCTGGCAGCGGCGGCACGACGGCGACCCCGCCGACCGTGGGGACCGTGATCGCGGCCTGCTCGCTGACGTCCTTGCGGTAGTGCTCGACATCGGCCTTGAGCGTGAAGCGGCGGTTGACCTTCCAGTCGTAGGCGGCCGAGACCAGCTGGCGATCGCCGTCGTAGTTGCTGATGCCGGTCTCCTGCTTGCCCGCCACGGCATTGAGGCGCAGGCCCATGCTGTCATCCTCGCCGAAGCGGCGCCCGATGTCCACGTGGGCGTCGACGCCACCATGGTTGTTGACCGAAGTCGCCAGGCTGGTCACCGGCGTGCTGCCCGCGCGTTTGGTCACGAAGTTGACCACCCCGCTGGGCGGCACAAGGCCGTAGTACAGCGAGGAGGCGCCCTTGAGCACCTCGACCCGCTCCTTGTTCTCCAGCGGGGTGTCGATCAGGTTGATGATGGGCAGGGAACCGTTGAGGCGGTAGTTGCCGCGGTTCTCCACGAGGATGCCGCGGATGGCGATGTTGTCGTAGGTCGAGTTGCCGATCTGCGCATGGGTCACACCGGCGGTGTTGCGCAAGGCGCCATGCAGGGTGTTCGTCCCCTGCGCGTCCAGCACCTCGCGGGTCAGTACGTTGTTGGTCAGCGGCACATCGAGCGGGTCCTGGTCGCGGAAGGCGCCGACCTGCACATTGCTGGAGGTGAAGCTGCCAACGGCGTCTGCAGCCACGGTCACCTCGCTCAGGGTGCCGCCCGCAGGGGCGGTCTGCGCCTGCACAGACAGACAGAGCGTGGCTGCAGCCAGCGCGAGCGGACGAAGGGTGGGCGTGAGCTTTCGCATAGAATCGTTAAACAAAAGGTAAATAACAATAATTCGTATTATTTTACATAGATGACCCCCCGACTCCGTCGTGTCTGGTTCCAGGCCCACACCTGGCTGGCCCTGTCCCTGGGCTGGCTGCTCGCTCTCAACGCCCTGCTCGGCGCCCTGCTCACCGTCGCCAAGCCGCTGGACCAGGGTTTCAATGCGCATCTCTTCGTACAGTCGGGCCCGGCCGCAGAACAGCCGCCGGCCTCGCTGGAATCGCTGCGCACCCGGCTGACGGCCGAGTTCGGCGCCGGAACCAACCTCACGCTGCGACCGCCGCGTGTCCCGGGCGAAAGCCTGCGCGCCTATGTCTCCGGTCCCTGGGACGGCATCGTTTACTACGACGACACGGGCCGAGAGCTTGGCCGCCGCGGTGACACCGAGGGCCTGCACAACCTGCTGTTCGAGCTGCACAGCACCGTGCTGCTGGGAGACGCCGGCCGCGCCCTGCTCGCCTTCGTCGCACTGAGCTACCTGCTGCTGCTGCTCAGTGGCCTGGTGCTGTGGTCGCCGCCACGCTGGCCGCCGAACCTGAAGATCCGCCTGCGGCGTGGCTGGCACCCTGCGCTCTATGACCTGCACCGCACGGCGGGCGCCGTGCTGGGTCTGCTCATCGCCATCAGCGTGGCCACCGGCGCCTACATGGCCTGGCCGCCGCTGCGTGGGGCCGTGAGCAGCCTGGCTGGCGACACGCAGGTCAAGCCTCCGCCCGTACCCAAGGAAAGCGTCCAGCTCCCGCGCCGGCCGCTGGACGAGCTGGTCGCGACCGCGCGGACACGCTTTCCCGGCGCGATGGTGGGCTATGTGCAGGTCCCCGGGCGGGAGGGCCAGGCGGTGCGCGTGCGCTTCAAGGTCGAGGACGACCGCCACCCCAATGGCCTGAGCTCGGTCTGGCTCAATCCCTACACGGGTGAAGTCCTGTCCACCTACCGCTGGAATGAACTGGACACGGGCAGCCGCATCATCACCGTCATCTACCCCCTGCACACCGGCGAGCTCGGCGGCACGCCACTCACCGTGCTGGTGGGCCTGGGAGGGCTCGTGCTGGCCGGACTGGGCATCAGCGGGCTGTGGCTCTGGACCCGTCGCACCTGGCCGCCGACCCGTCGCTGACCGCCCCACCCCTCACCACGCATGGCTGCGCATCTCCGCCCTCGCCTGTCGCACCACAGGCCAGGCCGCGGTGAGTGCGAGCGTGGCCATGAGGGCCGCCACCAGGAGGTCAGGCCAGGCGCTGCCGCTGCCGAACACCCCCAGTGCCGCAGCGGCCACGGCCAGATTGCCGATGGCATCGTTGCGGCTGCACAGCCAGACCGAACGCATGTTCGCGTCACCCTCACGCCAGGCGTAGAGCATCACGGCCACCGTCACATTGGCCGCCAGCGCCAGCGCGGCGATCAGGCCCATGGTCAGAGGCTCGGGCGGTATGCCGTGCAGCAGCGCCCAGACCGTGCGGCCCAGTACGAACACGCCGAACAAGCCCATGCTCAGGCCTTTGAGCAGGGCAGCCCGGGCGCGCCAGAGCAGGCCCATGCCCAGCACCGCCAGTGAGAGGCCGTAGTTCACGGCGTCACCGAAGAAGTCCACCGCATCGGCCAGCAGCGAGACCGAGCCGCTGCTCAAGCCGCCGGCGACCTCCACGCCGAACATCGCGGCGTTGATGAGCAGCGCGGCCCAGAGCACGCGGCGGTAGCGCGGATCGGACAGGGCCGCGGGATGGCGGTGGTCGTGCGAATGATGGCTGTGTGCGCGCATGGTGCGGGGGTCCTTGTGAAGATGAGGGCATTGGAAACCCTGTAGCCACTCCAGAGTCAAGCCCTTATCATCCGAAAGCCATTCCAACACCGACGCCCCATGCTCGACTTCCTGCGCCTCAGCGCGCTCTTCATCGTCACCGCCCTGGCCGAGATCGTGGGCTGTTACCTGCCCTGGCTCGTACTCGTGCAGGGCCGCAGCGCCTGGCTGCTGCTGCCGGCCGCGCTCGCGCTGGCCCTCTTCGCCTGGCTGCTGACCCTGCATCCCACGGCGGCGGGCCGCACCTACGCGGCCTATGGCGGCGTCTACGTGGTCATGGCCCTGCTCTGGCTCTGGCGCGTGGACGGCGTCATGCCCACACGCTGGGACCTGCTGGGCGGCACCATCTGCCTGCTGGGCATGGCGCTGATCGCGCTCCAGCCGCGCCCGGCCGCCTGAAGGAATGCCCATGAAGATCGGTGAACTCGCCCGCGCCGCCCAGACGCCCGTGGAGACCATCCGCTACTACGAACGCGAAGGCCTGCTGCCGGCACCACCGCGCAGCGCGGGCAACTACCGTCTCTACGGCGACACGCATCGGCAACGCCTGGCCTTCATCCGCCACTGCCGCGGCCTGGACATGACGCTGGACGAAGTGCGCCTGCTGCTGCAGGTGCGCGACGACCCGCAAGGCCGCTGCGAGGCGGCCGACGCGCTGCTCGATGCGCACATCGCCCACGTCGGCGCGCGCATCCGCGAGCTGCGCGACCTGCAGAAAGAGCTGGGGGCGCTGCGCCAGCAGTGCGCCGGTGGGCAGGATGCGGCGCATTGCGGTGTGCTGCAGGGCCTGGCGCAGACGCCCCGCCCCCGCAAACGGGCTGCCCATGTGCACGGGCCGCACGGGCACTGAAACGCCGCGGGCGATGAAGGCCGCTGCGGCCGGGCAGGGGCTCGCCGCACCACACGCCGACGCAGCTGCCTAGAATAGGCGCATGGCCTGGCTCAAGATCCCGTCCTTCAAGCGCCGCCCGGCGCCCGGCCTGCCCGCTCATGCGGACGAAGCGGTCATGGGCTTCGAACCGCTCGCCGAACGCGCGCTGATCGCCGAAACCCTGCTGGCCAGTGCCGCGCGCCTCATGACAGGACGGCGCGAGCTGGAGCTGGTGCGCGGTGTCTGCGAAGCCATGTGCGAAGTCAGCGGGCACATCCGTCTGGCCTGGACCTGGTTTGGGGATGAGAACACCGAGACCATCCGGCCCCAGGCCTATGCGGGCAGCGCCAGCGACTATGCCGCCCGTCTCACCATCCAGCGCAACCTGCTGACCGAGTGGGGCCCGGCCTTCCGCACCCTGGGCGGTGATCAGCCGCAGGATTTCCATATTTCACGCTGGTCCCTCTTCGGTCCCTGGCGCGAGGTGGCTCAGGCGCATGGGGTCCGCAGCGTGATGGCCGTGCCCCTGAAATCGAGCTTCAGCGGCATGGGCGGGCTCTTCGTGATCTACGCCGACCAGCCGGACTATTTCCGTGACGTGGGCGAGAGCCTGTTCATGGCCATCGGCGAACTGTTCTCCTCGGTGCTCACGGCCTCGGCTGAACGCGCGGCCCTGGAGCAGGCGGCCAATCACGACGCGCTGACCGGCGTGCTCAACCGCCACGCCCTGCCCATCCTGGAGCGCCGCATGGTGCGCCGCTCGCTGTTCGACCCGCAGTCCTACGTGCTGCTGATCGACGTGGACCACTTCAAGGCCATCAACGACACCCTGGGCCACGCCCGGGGCGACGAGGTGCTGCGCGGCATCGCCCTGACCCTGCGCAACACCCTGCGCCGTGACGACAGCGTGATGCGCTGGGGCGGCGAGGAGTTCCTCGTCTGCCTGCCCAACACGCGGCGCGAGGACGCCCTGGTGGTGGCCGAGAAGCTGCGCCTGGCCGTCGCCGGCATGGGCGGCAGCCAGGCCATCACCGTCTCGATCGGCATCAGCGAGGTGCTGGCCGATCGCGCCCTGAGCGCCACCATCGAGATCGCCGACCAGGCCCTGCTACAGGCCAAGTCCAGCGGACGCAACTGCGTCATCTACCGGGTCTGAGGCAGCAGCCGCCCGCCCGGCAGCGAATCCGCAAAAAGCTCAGGCCAGGCCTTCTGCCTTCAGGGCCTTCTGCACGCCCGGGCGGGCCGCCACGCGGGCCAGATAGCTCTTGAGATGGGGCAGGCCGCTGATGTCGATCTTCACGAACTTGGTCCAGCCCACCACGGTGAAGAGATAGGCATCGGCCACGCTGAAGTCCGCGCCTATCACGTAGTCCTTGCCGGCCAGCTGCTCGTTGACCCAGGCCAGGCGGCGGTCGATGTTGGCACGGCACTGTGCCTTCCACTCCTCGGGCGCGGTCGGGTTGAACAGCGGGCTGAATTGCTTGTGCAGCTCGGTGCCGATGAAGGTCAGCCAGCTCTGCAGCTGGTAGCGCGCCAGCGTGCCGTTGGCGGGCGCGAGCTTCTTGTCCGGGTACTGATCGGCCAGGTACTGCACGATGGCCGGGCCTTCGGTCAGCACCGTGCCATCGTCGAGCTGCAGCGCGGGCACATAGCCCTTGGGATTGATCGCCAGGTAGTCACCACCCGAGCCGGTCCTCTTGCCCTTGAGGTCGACGGTATCGGTCTCGTACTTCAGGCCCAGTTCCTCCATGACGATGTGGGGGGACAGGGAGCAGGCGCCGGGTTTGAGGAAGAGTTTCATGGTGTGTCTCATATACGGTTGGGAATGAACCAGCCCGAAGTGTAGGGAATCCCTCAGACCTTTGCTGCGCACCTTGGCGACCAGGGCCTGCCGCCGGTCATGTGGCTGCCAGCGCCTGCACGGGTTGCCGATCCGCCACCCAGGCGGCATACCCGCCTTCGAGATAGCGCGCGTCCCGGCCCATGGCCCGCAAGGCCGCGGTCAGGCCCTGGCTGATCTCGCGGCCGTGTGCGCAATACAGCAGCAGCGGCCGGTCCTTGTCCACCGTATCCTTCCAGTCCAGCCACAGGGCCGGGTCGAGCCACTGCGCATCACCGATCCGGGCGCCCGCGTCGCGCAAGGCCTGGGCCCGCCGCACATCGATCAGCAGGGGCGGCCGATCACCCGCCAGCCGGGCCTGCAAGTCCCGAACACTGCACGCGTTGCCGTTCATGACCTGCTCCTTCACGCCATCAGACGGACAAGCAGGCCGAGTGCCGCGCAGGCCGCCAGGACATGGATCACATTGCGCTTGTACTTGAACAAAGCCACGGCCGCGCCCAGCGCGATCAAGGCCGAGATCGCGTCGAAGCGGCCCTCGAAGCCTTGCGGCCAGAGCACGTGGTAGGCGAAGAAGAGCGCCAGGTTCAGGATCACGCCCACCACCGCGGCCGTGATCGCTGTCAGCGGCGCGGTGAACTTCAGGTCGTCGTGGGTGGACTCCACCAGCGGGCCGCCAGCGAGGATGAAGATGAAGGACGGCAGAAAGGTGAACCAGGTCACCAGCACCGCGGCGAACGCCCCGGCCAGGAAGAGCGCATCCGGCCCCAGCAGCGCCTTGCCCCAGCCGCCGACAAAACCCACGAAGGCCACCACCATGATCAGCGGTCCCGGTGTGGTCTCGCCCAGGGCCAGGCCATCGATCATCTGCCGGCCGCTGAGCCATTCGTAGCGCTCCACCGCGCCCTGGTAGACATAGGGCAGCACCGCGTAGGCGCCACCGAAGGTCAGCAGTGCGGCCTTGGTGAAGAACCAGGCCATCTGCGTGTAGTCATGCTGCCAGCCGAGGCTGAGCCACAGCAGGCCCATGGGCAACAGCCAGAGCAGGCCACCGACCGCGGCCACCTGGGCCAGCCGGCCCCAGCGGAAGCGCGCATGCGCTGGCGTCGGCGTGTCATCGTCGATCAGTGCCGTGCCATAGGATGTCTTGCCCTGGCCGTGCCCGCCGCCGGTGCGAAACTTGTCCGGCACATAGCGCCCGCCGAGGTAGCCCAGCAGGGCCGCCGCCCCGACGATCAGCGGGAAAGGCACATTCAGCGCGAAGATGCCCACGAAGGCCGCTGCGGCGATGCCCCAGAGCCAGGGGTTCTTGAGCGTG
>DNQP01000083.1:0-20563 GCA_003500955.1 Curvibacter sp.
GGGCCTTGATCTGCTCGGGCGTGGCTTGCAGGTTGTTGGCACGCACCAGCTCGGCCACGACCAGGCCCAGGCGCACTCGGCGCTCGGCCTGCGCCGTGAACAGTTCGCCCGGGATCGGGGCCTTGTCGGCGTCCCTGATGCCGCGCTGCTTGAGGTCGGCTCGGGCGCCCTCGACCATGCGGTCGATCTCGGCCTGCACGATGGACTTGGGCAGGTCGAGTTCGGCCTTGGCCACCAGGGCGTCCATCACGGCCTGTTTGTTGCGTGCCACGAGGCGCGACTTGACCTCGCGCTCCAGGTTCTTCTTGATGTCGGCGTTCAGGGCCGCCACGGTGCCTTCAGCGACGCCCAGGGACTTGGCCAGCGCGTCATTGACTTCGGGCAGGTGGGCCGCCTCGATCTTCTTGACCGTGACCAGGAAATCGGCCGTCTTGCCGGCCACATCCTTGCCGTGGTAGTCGGCCGGGAAGGCCAGCGGGAAGGTCTTGCTTTCGCCCGACTTCATGCCGCGCACGGCGTCCTCGAACTCCTTGAGCATCTGGCCTTCGCCGACCAGGAACTGGAAGTCATCGGACTTGCCGCCGGCGAAGGGTTCGCCGTCGATCTTGCCCTCGAAGTCTACCGTCACGCGATCGCCATCCTGGGCCGCGGCATCGGCGGCGCGCTGGGCAAAAGTGCGGCGCTGCTTGCGCAGGATGTCCAGGGTCTTCTGGATGGCGGCGTCGCTGACCTCGGCCGTCACCTTCTCGATCTCGGCGGAGGCCAGGTCACCGATCTTGACCTCGGGGTAGACCTCGAACACGGCATCGAAGGTCACCTGACCCTCGGGCGAGCCCTCTTTTTCCGTGATCTTGGGTTGGCCCGCCACGCGCAGCTGGGCTTCGTTGGCGGCTTGGGAAAAAGCCTCGCCGACCTTGTCGTTCAGCACCTCGTAGTGCACGGAATAGCCATAACGCTGGGCCACGACGTTCATCGGCACCTTGCCCGGACGGAAGCCGTCCATCTTGACGGTGCGGGCCAGCTTCTTGAGGCGGTTGTCGACCTCGGTCTGGATGGCTGCCAGCGGCAGGCTCAGGGTGATCTTGCGCTCAAGCTTCTCGAGGGTCTCAACGGTAACGGCCATGGCTCACTCCAATCAATTCAAAAAACGGGGCAGCGGGCAGACGCGCTGCCGGGCTGGTGCGCGGGGGGGGACTCGAACCCCCACACCATTGCTGGCGTCAGGACCTAAACCTGGTGCGTCTACCAATTTCGCCACCCGCGCGGGTCCAAACAAGAAAGGGGAGGCCCGCAGACCTCCCCATGAAATCGGTCAACCCGGCATTTTACCTTGCCCCGGGGCCGTCCTCGGACCGGTCCAGCGGTGCGCTGCGCGCTGACAAGGACCTCAGGCCCGACGGACGCTCAACGCCGAACCCTGAACCATGCGGCATACATCGCGGGCAGCGCCAGCAGGGTCAGCACGGTGGCCACGATCAGGCCGCCCATGATGGCCACGGCCATGGGGCCCCAGAAGACCGAGCGCGAGAGCGGGATCATGGCCAGCACAGCGGCGGCGGCCGTGAGCACGATGGGGCGCAGGCGGCGCACGGCCGATTCCACGATGGCATCCCAGGCCGGCACGCCGTTGGCGCGATCCTGCTCGATCTGGTCGATCAGGATCACCGAATTGCGCTGGATCATGCCCATGAGGGCGATCACCCCCAGCAGGGCCACGAAGCCGAACGGCCGGTTCAGCAGCAGCAGGGCTCCCGCCACGCCGGCCAGACCCAGCGGGCCGGTCAGGAAGACCAGCATGGCGCGGCTGAAGCTCTGCAGCTGCAGCATCAGCAGCGTGAAGGTCAGGAACAGCATGATGGGCATGCCGGCCGCAATCGAGCCCTGGCCCTTGCTGCTTTCTTCCACCGCGCCCGCCACCTCGATACGGTAGCCACTCAGACCGCCGGCCAGCCACTGGGCCTCCAGCTGGCGCAGCGCCGGCAGCAGTTGGGCCGTCACGGTTGCCCCCTGCATACCTTCGACCGCGTCGCTCTGCACGGTGATACCGTACTCGCGGTTCTCGCGCCACATCACACCGGGCTCCCAGGTGAACACGGGCTTGGCGATCTGCGTGAAGGGGATCGAGCGCCCGCTGGCCGTGGGCAGGTAACCATTGGCCAGGTCCGTCAGGGCATTGCGCTCGTCCAGGGGCTGGCGCAACACGATGTCGATCAGCTTGTCACCCTCACGGTACTGGCCCACGGTCTGGCCCGCCAGCAGGGTGCGTGAGGCCTGGGCGATGGACTGGCTGCTCACCCCCAGGGCACGCGCCTTGGCCTGGTCGATCTCCAGACGCAGCACCTTGACCGACTCGTTCCAGTTGTCGTTCACGCCGCGCGTGTTGGGGCTGGCACGCATCAGTTCCTTGACCTCGTCGGCGCGCGCCCTCAGCACGGCGGGGTCGCTGCCCACCACACGAAACTGCACCGGATAGGGCACCGGCGGTCCGTTGGGCAGCAACTTGACGCGGCCGCGCACCTCGGGGAACTCCTGGGCCAGCAGCGCGGGCAGTGCGATGCGCAGGCTCTCACGCGTCTTCAGGTCCTTGGGCAGCACAATCAGCTGCGAGACGTTGGTCTGTGGAAAGACCTGATCCAGCGGCAGGTAGAAGCGCGGCACGCCCGAGCCCACCCAGGTGCTGACCGAATTCACGCCGGCCTCTCCCATGAGCCGCTGCTCCACCCGGCGCGTCACCGCCTCGTTGGCGGCGAGGGAGGTGCCCTCGGGGAACCACAGATCGACCAGGATCTCGGGGCGACTCGAATCGGGGAAGAACTGCTGCTGCACCTTGCCCATGCCGACGATACCCAAGGCGAAGGTCAGCACCGTGGCGCCGATGGTGAGCCAGCGGTGCTCCACACACCAGTTCACCGCCTTGCGGAAACGGTTGTAGAAGGGCGTGTCGAAATGTTCGTGCGGGCCATCGGCAGGCGCCGTCTGGGACGCTGCATGGTGCGGCTGCGCCTTGAGCAGGATGGTGCCCAGGTAGGGCACGAAATAGACCGAGACGATCCAGCTCAGCACCAGCGCCAGCGCGGTCACGCCGAAGATCGCGAAGGTGTACTCGCCGACGGCCGACTTGGCCATGCCGATGGGCAGGAAACCGGCCGCCGTGATCAGGGTGCCCGTGAGCATGGGCATGGCCGTGATCTCGTAGGCAAAGGTGGCCGCGCGCACCTTGTCGTAGCCCTCCTCCATCTTGCGCACCATCATCTCCACCGCGATGATGGCGTCGTCCACCAGCAGACCCAGCGCAATGATCAGCGAACCGAGCGAGATCTTGTGCAGGCCGATGCCCCAATACTGCATGCCCAGGAAGGTCAGCGCCAGCACCAAGGGGATGGTGATGCCCACCACCAGGCCGGGCCGCATGTCCACGTAATAGCGCCTCCACAGCGGCAGGTGCTGCGCATTCTGGTGCTTGTGGAAACCCAGGCTGATGAAGCTCACCAGCAGCACGATGATGACCGCTTCGATCAGCACCTTGACGAACTCGTTGACCGAGGTCGCCACGGCCTTGGGCTGGTCCTGCAGCTGGACCAGCTCGACACCGGCCGGCAGGGCCCGCTCGATGCGGTCGGTGGCTAACTTCAGCGACTTGCCCAGGGCAATGATGTCGCCGCCCTTGGCCATGGAAATGCCCAGAGCAATGACCTGCCGGCCCTGGTGCCGCACCTTGATGCTGGCCGGATCGACGTAGCCGCGCCGGATCTCGGCGATATCGCCCAGGCGCAACTGGTTGCCGGTGCTGCCCCGGATGGGCATGGCGCGCAGCTGGTCCACGGCCTCGAACTGGCCGGCGACACGCACCTGCACCACATCCAGCGGCGTCTGCACGGCGCCTGCGCTTTCGACGGCATTCTGCTGCCCCAGCTGGCTCAACACCTGGTTCAGGTCCAGCCCCAGCTGCGAGAGCCTCTTCTGCGAGATCTCGATGTAGAGCTTCTCGTCCTGTACGCCGAAGAGCTCGACCTTGGCCACGTCGGGCACGCGCAGCAGCTGCTGACGCACATCGTCGGCGAAGACCTTGAGTTCGGCATCGCTGAAGCCGTCGGACTGCAAGGCGTAGATCACGCCATAGACGTCACCGAACTCGTCGTTGAAAAAAGGCCCCTGGATGCCACCCGGCAGGGTGCCGCGCATATCGCCCACCTTCTTGCGCACCGTGTACCAGGTGTTGGCCACGTCGGCCGCCTTGGTCGAGTCCTTGAGCTGGAAGATGATCTGCGACTCACCGGGCTTGGAGTAGCTGCGGATCTTGTCCGCCCCCGGCACCTCCTGCAGGGTGCGCTCGATCTTGTCCGTCACCTGCTCGGCCACCTGCTGGGCCGTGGCGCCCGGCCAGTAGGTGCGCACCACCATGGCTCGGAAGGTAAAGGGCGGGTCCTCGTCCTGCCCGAGCTGGAAATAGGCCGCGAAGCCCAGCACCATCAGCACGATGAGCAGGTAGCGCGTGAGCGCCGGGTGTTCGATGGCCCAGCGGGACAGATTGAAGCCGGCGGCGGGGTCCTTGCGGTTCATGCGCGCCTCACTTGCCGTTGGCCACAGGAACGGAGGTGGTGCCCACGTCGGTCTGAGGCGGGCCGCTCAGGCTCTGCGCCGTCTTCTCGCGATACAGCATGACCTTCTGGCCTGGCGACAACACATGCACGCCGGCCGTCACCACCTGCTGGCCCTCCTGCAGGCCCGCAGCCACGACCGCCTCGTTGCCATCGGCCGTGGCGATCTGCACCGTCTGCGAGCGCACGGTCATGGTCGCGGGGTCCAGCACCCAGACCGCCGTCGCCTGGCCGTCCTGGCGCAGCGCGCTCGTGGGCAGCTTGATGGCCTGCGGACGCTCGCTGCTCTTCACCTTGGGCTGCACCGTCACCGTCGCGCCCAGCGGCGGCAGCTCGCGACCTTGCAGCCCCACCTTGACCTGGTAGGTGCGGGTCACGGGATCGGCGCTGGCTGACACCTCGCGCACCTTGCCGGCCAGCAGGGTCTGGCCCGGCCAGACGCGTACGTCCATGGCGCTGCCGTCACGCATCAGGCCCAGCCTGTCCTCGGGCACGGCAAACACCGCATCGCGCCCCCCGTCCTGGGCCAGGCGCAGCACGGGCTGGCCCGCGCTGACCACCTGGCCGGTCTCGGCCTCGATGGCCGTCACCACGCCGGCCGTATCAGCCACCAGGGCCGTGTAGCTGCCCTGGTTGCGCTGGCTGGTCAGCTGGGCCTGGGCCTGGTCGACCTGGGCCTGGGCGGCCTTGAGGTTGGCCTCGCGGCGCTCCAGCTCGGCCCCGCTGATGAAGTTCTGCTCGCGCAGTTCCTTGAAACGCTTGAAATCGGCCGCGGCCAGATCGCGGTTGGTCACGGCGGCCGCATACTGGGCCTGGGCTGCGTCGGCCGCCAGGCGGTAGTCCTGCGGGTCCAGACGCGCCAGCACCTGGCCAGCCTTGACGCGCTGGCCCAGCTCCACCTCGCGGCTCACCAGCTTGCCCGCGACCCGGAAACCCAGCCGCGATTCGATGCGCGGCTTGACCTCACCCGAGAACTCCTGGCTGGCCTCCACGGTGCCGGTCCGCACGGTCAGGACCTTGACGGCGCGTACGGGCTCCTCGACGTGCGCCGAGGGACTGCAGGCGGCCAGCAACGCCAGCAAGGGCACAGAAAAGGCGGCACGGGCCAGACGATGCGCACGCAGGGCGTGGAGTTCAGACATGGAAAAACCCCGGAAAGTGGCTGAGAAATTAATAACCGACTGGTCAGTAATCTAGGTAAAAACCCGATCCATGTCAAGCACGGCGAGAATCCACGGCGTGAACAAGCCCATCCCCGCCCCGGTCGACCATTACGAAAACTTCCCGGTCGCCTCCTGGCTGTGCCCGCCGCGGCTGCGGCCCCCGATCGCCGCGATCTACCACTTCGCGCGCACCGCGGACGACCTGGCCGACGAGGGCGAGGCGAGCGCCGACCAGCGCCTGGACGACCTCGCTGCCTACCGCACCGACCTCCTGGCCACGGCCCAGGGCCTGCCCACCAGCGGACGCTGGTCCCAGGTGTTCGGGCCGCTGACCCCGCAGCTGCAAGCCTTCCAACTGCCGCTGCCCCTGCTCGATGACCTGCTCGATGCCTTCGCCCAGGACGTGCGCAAGACCCGCGACGCCGAGGGCTATGCCGACCGCGCCGAGTTGCTGGACTACTGCCGCCGTTCGGCCAACCCGATCGGGCGCCTGCTGCTGCATCTCTACGGCGTGCAGGACGACGTTGCCCTGCGCCAGAGCGATGCCATCTGCAGCGCCCTGCAGCTCATCAACTTCTGGCAGGACATCAGCCGCGACGTGCCGCGCGGCCGCCACTATCTGAACGACGCCGACTGCGCGGCCCATGGCGTCACGCGGGCCGACATCGAGGCCCTGCAGCCCACCCCGGCCCTGCTGGGCCTGGTCGCCGGCCAGGTGCGCTGGGCGCGGGACCTCATGCACGCCGGCGCGCCCCTCGTGCACCGCGTGCCGGGCCGCGCGGGCTGGGAGCTGCGCCTTGTGGTGCAGGGCGGCCTGCGCATCCTCGACAAGATCGAGACCCTGGGCCATAACACCCTGCAGCACCGGCCCACGGTTGCTGCGGCCGATGCGCCGCGCCTGCTGTGGTGCGCGCTGTGGATGTGACAATCGGCACCGACCACCCCAGCACCATGAGCACCCCCGAGCAATACGTCCAGGACAAGGCCGCCGCCTCCGGCAGCAGCTTCTATTACGCCTTCCTCTTCCTGCCCAAGCCGCGGCGCGCCGCGATCACGGCCTTCTATGCTTTCTGCCGCGAGGTGGACGACGTGGTCGACGAGGTCTCCGATCCCGGCGTGGCCCAGACCAAGCTGGCCTGGTGGCAGGCCGAGGTACAGCGCGCTTACGCAGGCCAGCCCGGCCACCCTGTGCTGCAGGCCCTGATGCCACATGTCAAGGATTACGGCATCGAGGCCCGGCACCTGCTGGCGGTGATCGAGGGCTGTCAGATGGACCTGCAGCAGACGCGCTACCTCGACTACCCCGGCCTGCAGAACTACTGCCATCTCGTGGCCAGCATCGTCGGCGAAGTGGCAGCCCGCATCTTCGGCCAGACGCAGGAGGCCACCACGCGCTACGCCCACACCCTGGGCCTGGCCTTCCAGCTCACCAACATCATCCGCGACGTGGGTGAGGACGCGCTGCGCGGCCGCATCTACCTGCCCGTCAACGAGCTGCAGCAGTTCGAGGTCAAGGCGCACGAGGTCCTGAACCGCCAGTACTCGGAGCGCTTCACGGCCCTGATGCGGTTCCAGGCCGAGCGCGCGCACCGTCTCTACGACGAGGCCCTGGCCCTGCTGCCCGCGGCCGACCGGCGCGCGCAGAAGCCCGGCCTGATGATGGCCAGCATCTACCGCACCCTGCTGCGCGAGATCGAACGCGACAACTTCCAGGTGCTGCACCAGCGCATCAGCCTCACGCCGCTGCGCAAGCTCTGGCTGGCCTGGCGCGTGCAGGCGCTCGGCAAGCTATGAAAGTGGCCGTTGTCGGCGCCGGCTGGGCCGGCCTGGCTGCGGCGGTGCAGGCCGGGCGGGGCGGCCACCAGGTCACGGTCTTCGAAGCCGCACGCACGCCGGGCGGCCGCGCCCGCGGTCTGGAGATCACGCTGCCCGACGGCCGCAGCGTGGCCGTGGACAACGGTCAGCACATCCTGATCGGGGCCTATACCGAAAGCCTGCGCCTCATGCGCGAAGTCGGTGTGGACGTGAAAGCCGGCCTGCAACGCCTGCCGCTGACCCTGCAGTTCCCCGACGGGACCGGCCTGCGCCTGCCCGATCTGCCCGTGCCGCTGGATGTGCTGGCCGGCATCCTGCGTAACCGCGCCTGGCCCCTGAGCGAACGCCTGGGCCTGCTGCGCGCAGCCCTGGGCTGGAAGCTCGCAGGTTTCCAGTGCGCGGACACGCTCAGCGTCGCTGAACTCTGCGCCAGGCTCGGCCCGCGCGTGCAGGCCGAGCTGATCGAACCGCTGTGTGTCTCGGCGCTCAACACGCCAGCCAAGCAGGCCAGCGCGCAGGTGTTCCTGCGCGTGCTGCACGATGCGCTGTTCGCCGTGCGCGGCGGCTCGCAGCTCTTGCTGCCGCACGCCGACCTCGGCGCCCTCTTCCCGCAAGCCGCCGTCACCTGGCTGCAAACGCAAGGTGCGGCAGTACGCACCGGCGCCCGCATCACGACCCTGCAGCGCGGTGCCGACCACTGGCAGCTCGACGGCCAGCGTTTCGACAGCGTGCTGCTGGCCTGCTCCTCCACCGAAGCCGCGCGCCTGGCCGCGCCGTTGAACCCCGCCTGGTCCGGCACCGCCGAGGCCCTGCAGTTCGAGGCCATCACCACGGTCTACGCCTGGGCCCAGGATGCAAGACTGGCCGCCCCCATGCTCGCGCTGCACCCCGCTGCGCAGTGGCCCGCGCAGTTCGTCTTTGACCGCGGCCAGCTCGGTGGTCCGGCCGGCCTGCTGGCCTTCGTGATCAGCGCCAGCCAGGGGGAACGTGGCACGCTGCAGTCCCAGGTGCTCGCGCAGGCGCGCGTCCAGCTGGGGCTGGAACTGCAGGCGGTACAGACCGTGGTCGAGAGACGTGCCACCTTCGCCTGCACGCCGGGCCTGCAGCGCCCGCCGCAAGCCATTGCACCGGGCCTGCTCGCCTGCGGCGACTATGTGGCTGGCCCCTACCCGGCCACGCTCGAAGGCGCGGTGCGCAGCGGGCTGGCTGCGGCACAGGCTCTCGCCCGATGATAAAAACGCCATGACCTGACCCCGTAAAACCGCTCACGATGAAACGCCTGTTCAAAGTCCTCTTCGTCCTGCTCATGGTGCTGCTGACGGCACTGGCCATCGCCGTGGCCGCGGGTGTCTGGCACGCACGCAGCAAGCTGCCGCAGCGCAGCGGCACCCTCGCCCTGCAGGGCCTGCAGGCGCCGGTGCAGGTGAACTGGGATGAGCGCGGCGTGCCGCACATTCAGGCGCAGAACGAGGCCGATCTCTACCGCGCCCTGGGTTTCCTGCACGCGCAGGACCGGCTCTTCCAGATGGAGATGGTGCGCCGCCTGGCGCGCGGCGAGCTGGCGGAGATCCTGGGGCCCAAGCTGGTCGACACCGACCGCCTCTTCCGCACCCTGGAGCTGCGCGCCCACGCCGAGCAAAGCGTCCAGCGTGTCGACCGCAACAGCCCCGCCTGGCAGGCCCTGCTGGCCTATTTGGACGGCATCAACGAATTCCAGGACACGCGTCCCCTGCCGGTCGAGTTCGGGCTGCTGGGCATCCAGCCGCAGCACTACACCCCGGTGGACACCCTGGCTGTGGCCGGCTACCTGGCCTACAGCTTCGCCGCCGCGCTGCGCACCGAGCCTGCGCTCACCTATGTGCGCGACCAGCTGGGCCCCGACTACTTGCGGGTCTTCGACCTCGACTGGCAGCCGCTGGGCGTGCTCGGCCCCATGGCGGAGCGCCCCGCAAAGCAAGGCGCACCGCGCCTGGGCCAGGCCGACTGGCGGTCGCTGGCGCGCGTGGCCGAGGTCAGCCAGCAGGCCCTGGAGCTGGCCGGCGTGCCGCTGTTCGAAGGCAGCAACGCCTGGGTCATCGGCGGCAGCCGCACGGCCAGCGGCAAGCCCCTGCTCGCGGGCGACCCGCACATCGCCTTCAGCGTGCCCGCCGTCTGGTACGAGGCGCATCTGAATGCCCCGGGCTTCGAGCTCTATGGCCACTTCCAGGCGCTCAATCCCTTTGCGCTGCTAGGCCACAACCAGCAGTTCGGCTGGAGCCTCACGATGTTCCAGAACGACGACATGGACCTTGTGGCACTGCGGACCAACCCGGCGCAAGCCGGCCAGGTCGCCTACCAGGGCCAGTGGGTCGCATTGCGCACGCGCACCGAACTGATTCAGGTCAAGGGCGCCGAGCCCGTGAGCGTCACGCTGCAGCGCTCACCGTTCGGCCCGGTGATCAACCAGGCCTTCCCCGACAGCGTGGGCCAGGCCCCGGTGGCCCTGTGGTGGACCTTTCTCGAATCCGAGAACCCCATCATGGAAGCCTTCCATGAACTCAACCGCGCCGACACCCTGGCCAAGGCACGCAGCGCAGCCAGCAAGATCCACGCGCCGGGCCTGAACATTGTCTGGGCCAATGCGGCGGGCGACATCGGCTGGTGGGCCGCGGCCCGGCTGGTGCAGCGTCCCTACAACGTCAACCCGAGCTTCATCCTCGACGGCGCAACAGCCCAGGCCGACAAGCCCGGCTTCTACCGCTTCGCCGACAACCCGCAGGAGGAGAACCCGGCGCGCGGCTACATCATGTCGGCCAATCACCAGCCAGTGCCACGCAGCGGCGTGCCCGTGCACGGCTACTACAACCTCTACGACCGCGCGCGCCGGCTCGACCAGCTGCTACGCACGCGCAGCACGGGCTGGACGCTGGAGCAAAGCCAGGCCCTGCAGCTCGACGTGACCACGGACTACGGACCGCGCGTGCTGCGCCCCCTGCTGCCCCTGCTGAGTGCCATGGCGGGCGAGGACTCGATTCAGCGCGCCTTGGTTGACCAGCTGGCCGTCTGGGACGGCAGCCATGGCAGCGACAGCATCGCCGCCACCGTCTTCAACCAGTTCCTCTACGAGCTCGCCCGCGCCGCCATGGCCGACGAGATGGGACCGCAGTTCGCCAACCTGCTGCGCACCCGCGCCATCGACCACGCCCTGCCGCGTCTGATGGCGGATGCATCCTCGCCGTGGTGGGACGACCGGCGCACCGACAAGCAGGAGAACCGCAACGACATCGTGCAGCGGGCTTGGCAGGCCGCACTGAGCCATCTGCGCGAGACCCACGGCGTCTCGCCGCCCGCCTGGACCTGGGGCCAGAACCACAGCGTGGTGCATGCCCATCCGCTGGGCCGCATCAAGCCGCTGGACCGGCTCTTCAACGTCGGCCCGCTGCCCGCGCCGGGCGGGCGCGAACTGCCCAACAATCTGGCTCAGCCCCTGGGCCCTGCGCCCTGGAGCGTGAGTTACGGCCCCTCGACGCGGCGCGTGATCGACTTCGCCGCGCCCGGCCAGGCACAAGGCATCAACCCGGTCGGTCAGAGCGGCGTGCTTTTCGACACGCACTACGGCGACCAGGCCCGCGACTACCTGGCGGGGCAGTACCACCCCATGCACCTGGACGCCCAGGCGGTACGGCGCGCCACGCGCAGCACCCTGCGACTGCTGCCGCGGGACTGAGTGACAGCGCCTCGCACAGGGCCCGTCGCCACACCGCCCCCTCGACTCTGGCGCTTGCCTGATCGAGGTGCCCCATGGTCAGCGAGGCGCGCTGACCTCGCTGAACTGCGGACGCAACAGGGTGCATAGCGCGCTCATGTCCGCCACGGTGGCGTGGGGCTGGTGGGTGGCATGCGTCCAGTCCTGTGCCCCGCGATTGACCCAGACGGTCTGCAGGCCTGCGCCGAGCGCCCCGACCACGTCCAGCAGGGCATCGTCGCCCACATGCAGCACCTCGTGGGGCGCCACGCCGACGGACGCCGCCGCAGCATGGAAGATGCGCGCATCGGGCTTGCCGACGCCAAATTCCTGCGCGCTGAAGCCGGCGCTGAAGTAGTGCCCCAGGCCGATGCGCCGCACGTCGGCATTGCCGTTGGACACGGCCACGACCGGAAAGCGCTGCGCAAGCCAGGCCAGGGCGGGACGCGCGTCGTCAAAGAGCTGCACGCGCATGCGCTCGGCGATGAAGACCTCGTAGGCCGGGGTCACCAGCGCCCTGTCCTCGCCATGCTGTGCCAGGGCCAGGCGGATCTGCTCCTGGCGCAGGGCCCGTAGGTCATGGCTGAGCTCGGGACGCTCGGCGATCAGCTGGCGGCGCAGCGCCAGACGCTGTTCGGTATCGGCCAGCCAGAGGGCCGTCTTCGGTGCCCGCGGACGCAACCAGTCCTGCAGCGCCTGTTCGGCACGGGCGATCACGGGCCAGATGGGCCAGAGCGTATCGTCCAGATCGAGAGAGATGGCCTTGATGCGGGAGAGATCGAGCAGGGATGTCATGACTCGGCGAGAATACCGCATGGCTTTCAGCAAAGAACCCACGTATACCCATGGTCAGATTCCGGGCACGGCCGTGCTGCTGTGCAATCTGGGCACCCCTGACGCCCCGACGCCGGCCGCGCTGCGCCGCTACCTGGCCGAGTTCCTGGGCGACCCCCGCGTGGTCGAGATCCCCAAGCCGATCTGGTGGCTGATCCTGCACGGCATCATCCTGCGCGTGCGGCCCGCAAAATCGGCCGCCAAGTACGCCAGCATCTGGACGCCCGAAGGCTCGCCGCTCAAGGTCTGGACCGAACGCCAGGCCCAGGCCCTGCAGGGCTGGCTGCAGCAGCAGGGGCACCATGTGACGGTGCGCTACGCCATGCGCTACGGCAACCCTTCGATCGCCAGCGAGCTCGATGCACTCAAGGCCCAGGGCATCACACGCGTGCTCGTCCTGCCGGCCTACCCGCAGTACTCGGGCACGACCACCGCGAGCGTGATCGACGCCGTCACGAGCTGGTCGGCCCAGGTCCGTAACCTGCCCGAGCTGCGCTTCGTCAACCGCTACCACGACGACCCGGGCTACATCAGCGCGCTGGCCGCGCGCATCAGTGCCTATTGGCAGGAACACGGCCGGCCGGACAAGCTGGTGCTGAGCTTTCATGGCGTGCCCGAGCGTACACTGCACCTCGGGGACACCTACCACTGCGAGTGCTACAAGACCGCGCGCCTGCTGTCAGAACAGCTGGGGCTGAGCCGCGATCAGGTGCAGCTGACCTTCCAGTCGCGTTTCGGCAAGGCCAAGTGGCTCGAACCCTACACCGAGCCCACGCTGATCGCCCTGGCCCAGGCCGGCGTGAAGCGCGTGGATGTGGCCTGCCCGGGCTTCACCAGCGACTGTCTGGAGACGCTGGAGGAGATCGCCCAGGAGGCCCGCGAGGCCTTCCTGCACGCCGGTGGCGAGCAGTTCCACTACATCCCCTGCCTCAACGACAGCGCGCCCTGGGTCGAGGCCATGGGCCGGCTGGCCGAGCAACATCTGGGGGGCTGGCCCACACGCCGGGCACCCGATGCGCAGGCCCTGGCCGCCTCGCGTGCGGCCGCGCTAGCCGCTGGGGCGAAGAACTAGTCTTTCCTGGGCGGGCGCAGGGCACGGTAGGCTGGCCGCGCCAGGCAGGCGTGCAGCCAGGCATACACCAGGGGGAAGGCTTCCATCAGCTCTCGGGTGGCGCGCACCCAGAGCAGCACACTGGCCACGCAGAGATCGGCCACCGTGAAGCGCTCAGCAGCCAGATGGGCCTCACCACGCGCCTGTTGTGCTGCCAGATGTTTTTCCAGCACGCGCAGAGGCACATGCAGGCGCTGCTCGGCCTTGTCGGCCAGCTCGGGCTTGCGCTCTTCCGGCGCCATCGCGAAGCGGTGCATGAGCACGGTCAGCGCATCCTTCTCCACCTCGGTCATGACCCAGAAGGACCAGCGCAGCGCCTCGGCGTCCTCGCGCGGCGTGGCGGGTGTGATGCTGCGGCCATCGGCCGGACCATGCTGGCGCGCGATGTAGAGCGCACAGGCCATGCTCTCCCAGATGATCACCTCGCCCTCGGGCCGGTGGTCGACCACGACCGGAATACGCCCGTTGGGATTGAGCGCCAGAAAGTCCGACGCGCGCGTGGCACCCACGCGGTAGTCGGTCTGCACATGCTCGAATGCCAGGCCCAGTTCGGTCGCGGCCCACAGGGGGCGCAGCGCGCGCGAGGCCTGGATGCCGTAGATCGTCAACGCCATGAAGTCTCCTGAATGAAAGTACGGCATTGTGCCCAAGCCTGCGGGCCGGGCTGGCGTACCCGCTTCAGTCGTGCTGGCGGATGAAAGAGAGCACGGCCTCGAGCTGCTCCGGCACATTGAGGGCCGGTGCATGGCCGCAACCCGGCACCTCGATGACCTGCAGGCGCCCTGCGCGCCCCGGTCCGCAGTCGCGCATGCGGACCACGGTCTCGGGCAGCACCAGGTCGGACTCGGCGCCACGCAACAGCAGCACGGGCTGGGTGAGGCGCTCGTAGTGTGCCCAGAGCAGGTAATCGTCTGGATGATGGACGAACTGCTGCACCATGGCCGGGTCGTAGTGCGGCGTCACCCGCCCGTCGGGCAGGCGGCGCATCGAGGTCTCGGCCAGGCGGCGCCACTGCGCGTCGCTGAGCCAGCCGAAGGGTCGGTAAGCCTGGCGGAAAAAGGCCTCGAGTTCGGTCAGGGTCTCGAAGTCCGGCGGGTTGCCCGCGTAGGCGCGGATGCGCGCGATGGCCGCATCGGCCAGCTGGGGCGCGTTGTCGTTCAGCACCAGGCTGCGGATACGGCCTTGCAGCTGGGGCTGGAGCAGGCCGGCCGCACAGACCGTGCCGATGGCCCCGCCCATGGAGGTGCCCACCCAGTGCGCCGACGCGATGCCCAGCTGCTCGAAGAGATCGGCGGCGATGCGCGCGTAGAAAGCCAGGCAGTACTCCTGCTCGGGCTGCGGGCTCCACTGGCTGTAACCCCGGCCCAGGGTGTCGGGACAGACCACACGGTAGCCCTGGGCCGCCAGATGCTGCCCCAGCTCGTCCATATCGCGCCCCGTACGCGCCAGTCCATGCCAGGCGATCACGGTGCGCGTGTGGCCTGCGCCCCAGAGGGTGCAGTGGATTTCGCGCCCGGCGCAGCGCAGGTAATGCGAGTCGGGACTCACGACGCACCTCCGGCCTTGGATGGGCGTGCCGCCGCGGCGCGCAGACGCCCCACCACACCCGTGGGGAAGTAGTAGACCGACAGGACGAATAGCAGACCGAGCCAGAGCAGCCAGCGGTCCGGCGAGAGCAGTGCAGGCAGCAGCGGCAGACCGGCGGCAGCTTCGCTGCCCAGACGCAGCAGGTCCTGCAGATAGCTTTGCGCGACCACGAAGAGCACGGCGCCGATGGCCGAACCGTAGACCGTGCCCATGCCGCCGATGACGACGATGAGCAGCACGTCCATCATGATCTCGAAGGACAGCGAGGTGTCGGGCCCGTTGTAGCGCAGCCAGACGGCCAGCATGGCACCGGCCAGGCAGGCGAACAGCGCCGAGATCGCGCTGGACAGCGTGCGGTAGACCACCACGCGGTAGCCCAGCGCCTCGGACCGGAACTCGTTCTCGCGGATGGCCTGCAGCACGCGGCCGAAGGGCGAGTTGACGATGCGCAGCAGGGCCAGCAGCAGCACCAGCGCCACCGCGAACAGCAGGTAGTAGCTGAAGAACTTGCCGTCGATCATCACGCCCAGCACGGGCTCCTCGAAGAGCTCGAAGCTCGGTTGCAGGACAGCCGGCAGCTTGAAGCTCAGGCCGTCCTCGCCCCCGGTGAAGTCCGAGAGCTGCGAGGCCAGGGTCTGGAAGGCCGCGGCCACGGCCAGGGTGATCATGGCGAAGAAGATGGCGCGCACGCGCAGCGAAAAGAGGCCGATCACCAGGGCCAGCACCAGCGTGAGCGCGAGCGCGAGCGCGAGCCCCGTGGCCAGCGCGCCCCAGCTCGCGCCCAGTCGGGTGCTGGCGATGGCGATACCGTAGGCGCCGATGCCGAAGAACATGGTATGGGCAAAGCTCACGATGCCCGTGTAGCCCAGCAGCAGGTCGAAGCTGGCGACCAGCACGATGAAGATCAGCACCTTGGCGGCGACGTTGAGCGCCTTGACACCGGGCACGATGAAGGGCGCGATGGCCAGCGCGATCAGGATGGCCAGCAGGATCAGCGCCAGGATGCGGCTGCGCGGCAGATCGTTGGAAATGAGGCGGGTCAACATGGTCTGGGCCTCAGCGGTTCGCCACGGGGTAGACGCCCTGCGGACGCCAGAGCAGGATGGCGACCATGAGCGCGATGTTGGAGAACAGCGCGACCTTGGGCACCAGAAAGCCGGTGTAGTTGGCCATGAGCCCGACCAGCAGCGCGCCGATCAGCGCGCCCGTCGTGGAGCCCAGGCCACCGATGATGATGACGATGAAGATCAGCACATTGACCTGCGCGCCCATCTGCGGCACCACGTTCTGCTGGTACAGGCCCCACATCACGCCGCCCAGGCCAGCCAGCGCGCTGCCCATGACGAACACGCCCACGAAGAGGCGGCGGATGCGGTAGCCCAGGGCCTCGACCATCTCGCGGTCCTGCACGCCGGCGCGGATCAGCAGGCCGATCTTGGTGCGCGAGAGCGTCCAGGCCTGGGCGGCGAACACGGCCAGGCCCACGACCACGGCGATCAGGCGGTACTTCTCGATCGAAGCATCGCCGAGCAGCACGGCGCCGCGCATGCCCTCGGGCAGGGGCAGCGCGATCTGCAGCGGCCCCCAGATGACCTTGATCAGTTCCTCGCCGATGATCATGCCGCCCATGGTGATGAGGATCTGCTTGAGGTGCTGGCCATAGACGGGCCGTACGATGTAGCGCTCGAAGGCCAGGCCCAGCGCGCCGGCCACGAGCATGGCCACCACCATGGCGGGCAGCACGGCGACGAGGTTGCGCCAGAGCTCCTGCGAACCGGTCCAGTCACCCATGGCGCCCAGCACGCTGGTGGCCACGAAGGCGCCGAGTGCGATGAAGACGCCGTGGCCGAAGTTGAGCACGTCCATCAGGCCGAAGACCAGGGTCAGGCCCGAGGCGATGATGAAGATGATCATGCCCATGGCCAGGCCTGCAATGGTCAGCGTGAGCCAGGTGGAACCCGAGCCGATCAGGGGCAGCGCGGCCAGCGCCAGCACGGGCACCAGCAGCAGTGGCTTGTAGTCGAAGTCCTTGTTCATCGTCATAGCGCCAGCCCCAGCAGCGATTGCTGCAGTTCCTCGTCGCCCGCCAGCGCCTGCATGCTGCCAGCGTGGACCACGCGGCCGTTGTCCATCACGGCCACGCTGTCGCCCAGACGCTTGGCGAAGTTCAGGTTCTGCTCGACGAGCAGGATGGTCACACCGCTGCCCTTGAGCTGCTGGAAGGCCGAGATCATGTTGTCCACCATCACGGGCGCCAGGCCCTTGCTCGGTTCGTCAACGATGAGCAGGCGGCGCGGCTCGATGATGGCGCGCGAGACCGCCAGCATCTGCTTCTGCCCGCCCGAGAGCTTGCCCGCAGGATGGTTCCAGAACTTCTCCACAGCGGGGAAGAGCTGGAAGATCCACTGCAGGCGGGCCTCGTCCATCTCGCTGGCACGCCGTGCGCCACGGGCGGCCAGCAGCATGTTCTCCCTGACCGTGAGGTCGGCGAAGATGCCCATGTTCTCGGGCACGTAGGCAATGTCCAGCGCCGCGATGGCGGGTGTGGGCAAGGCCGTGATGTCCTGGCCATCGAAGGTGATGCGGCCTTGCGAAGCGCGCCACAAGCCCATGATGGTGCGCAACGTCGTGGTCTTGCCCGCGCCGTTGCGGCCCAGCAGCAGGGTGAGCTGGCCGCGCGGCACGGCCAGGTCCACGCCGTGCAGGATGTGGTAGGCCCCGATGTGCGTGTGCACGCCTTCGAGCGTCAGCAAGTTGTTGCTCATGCCGGCTCCTTGTTCACGCCGAGATAAGCCTCTTGCACCACTGACGAGGCGATGACTTCGGCGGGTTCGCCGTCGGCCACCAGCGTGCCGTTGTGCAAGACGATGATGCGGTCGGCCAGCTCGCGCACCACGTCCATCTTGTGCTCCACCAGCAGGATGGTCTTGGACTTGTCCTGCTTGAGTTTTCGGATGAGGTTGAGGATCACGGGCGCCTCGTCGTGGCTCATGCCAGCCGTCGGTTCGTCGAACATATAGACCTGCGCGTCGAGCGCCATCAAGAGCGCGACCTCAAGCTTGCGCTGGTCACCATGCGGCAGGCTGGCCACGGGCAGGTCCTGCTGCGCGCTCATGGCCACGGACTCCAGGATCTCGTGCGCACGCGCCGTCAGGCGCGCGTGGTCGCTCCAGATGCTCCAGAGGTTGAGGCCACGACGGTGCGGGCCGTCGAGTGCGGCCTGCACGGCCAGGCGCACATTCTCCAGCACGCTGAGGTTGGGAAAGAGATTGGTCAGCTGGAAGGCCCGGCCCAGACCCGCGCGCGTACGCGCCGAGGCCGGCAGGGCCGAGAGATCACGCCCGCCCAGCAGCACCTGCCCTGCGCTCGCCGGCAACTGCCCCGAGATCAGGTTGAAATAGGTGGTCTTGCCGGCCCCGTTGGGGCCGACGATGGCCGTGAGCGTGCCCGGCTCGAAGCGGCACGAGACGGCATTGACCGCCACGTGGCCGCCAAAGCGGATCGTGAGATTTCTGGTTTCCAGCATGTCCGGAGAGAGGTACTGAGGGTGGGAGCGGCGTAGCGAGCGTGCCGAGGGCAAGGCGCACAGCGCGCAGCGCACAGCAACCGGAACTTACTTGCGGTACGTGAGGATGGTGAGCACTGCGCAACGCCGCCATCGGCGCGCGCAGTAGCCGAGCACGCCCTCAGCGGTTGCGGATCGGGATGTTCATTTCCTCGGCCTTGATCTCGCGCACAAGTTCAGGCACGCCCCAGTTGAACGCCGGGTCCACCTTGATCCGGAAGTGGTACATGCTCTGCATGGCCTGGTGGTCTTCCTTGCGGAAGGTCATCTTGCCCTTGGGCGTGTCGAAGCTCATGCCTTCCATGGTCTTGATCAGCGTGTTGGTCGCCGTGTCGCCGTTGGTCTTCTTGAGCGCCGTGACCACGGCCATGGCCGCGCTGAAACCGCCGGCCGTGAAGAAGTCCGGCGGGGTCTTGAATTCCTTGTAGTGCTGAGCCACCAGCGCCTCGTTGACCGGGTTCTTCGGGATGCCGAAGTAGTAGTAGGCCGCGCCTTCCATGCCCGGGAACTGCTTGTAGGCCGTCATGGCCGGCAGGATGTTGCCACCCGTGGCGATGTCGATGTCGTGGCGCTTGAGGTCCATGTCGGCGATCTTGAAGGGATTGCCGCCGGCCCAGATGATGAAGATCACCTTGCGGCCCGGCAGGCCCTTGAGCTTGTCGATCATGCGCTGGCCGCCAGCGGTGAAGTCGGTGGTGGCCGGGGGCAGGTACTCCTCGTGCACGAGCTTGGCCTTCTTGAGCGCTTCCTTGAAGGCCTTGACGCCGTCCTTGCCAAAGGCCGAGTCCTGGGCCATGGTGACGATGTTCACGCCCTCCTTGTCCAGGGCCACCGCGTTGGCGATGGCGTCCTGGCTGCTGTTGCGACCGGTGCGGAAGATGTACTTGTTCCACTTGTCGCCGGTGATGGAGTCGGCGACGGCCGGCTCGACCAGCAGGATCTTCTTGTATTCCTCGGCCACGGGCAGCATGGCCAGGGCCACGGGCGAGGCCGTGGGGCCGACGGCCAGGTCCACCTTGTCGTCGCCGTAGGCGGCGGCCAGCAGGCTCTTGCCCAGATCGGGCTTGCCCTGGTCGTCCTTCTCGATCACGACGATCTTCCTGCCAGCGACTTCCATGGTGCCGCCAGTGGCGTAGTTCAGGCCCATCATCAGACCGGTCTGCGTCTGCTTGCCGTAAGCCTCCAGCGGGCCGGTCTTGCTGTAGATGTGGGCGATGCGAATCTCCTTGCCCTGGGCCAAGGCGGCCCCCGACAGGGCCAGAGCGGCCAGGGTGGCGCCGCTCAGGCAGGCGCGCGCGATCCAATGACGTCTTTGCATACAGGTCTCCTCATGAGCATAGTTGTGCTTTGGTTCTGCAGGGAACGTGCCAGGCTGCAAGTCCTTGATTTCATTGGAGATCACTCCAACTCTCCAGATCTAAAGACTGAATTTCAGACAACTATATGTCTGAATAAAATACAAATGACTGATTATCAGACAGTCAGATCGGCCAATTCCGCCAGACGCTCATAGAGCGTGGCGCGCGAAATCCCCAGCATCTTCGCCGCCGCCACCTTGTTGCCGCCGCAGGCCTGCAGGGCGGCGGCGATGGCCCGGCGCTCCAAAGCGGCCACCTGCTCCGCCAGCGGGCGCAGCGGATCACCCGCCTCGGCAGCGACAGGCGCCACGGACAGCGGCGCCTCCAGCTGTTCGATGCCGGTCTCGCGTAGCACCTGGGCGATGCGCGCGCCGTCGATGCGGCTGCTGTCGCCCAGCAGGCTGGCCTGTTCCAGCACATTGCGCAGCTCGCGCACATTGCCGCGCCAGCGCTGCGCGGCCAGCAGGTCCAGCGCATCGGCCGTGTACTCGGGCTGCGGCAGGCCGCTGCGCTGCGCAATGTCCTCGCCCAGGGCCTCGACCAGGGCCGCGATGTCGGCGCGTCGTTCGCGCAGCGGCGGCACGCGGATGGGCAGCACATTGAGGCGGTAGTAGAGGTCTTCCCGGAAACGCCCCTCGCGCACCAGCTGGCCCAGGTCGCGCGAGGTGGCAGCAATCACCTTGGCCTCGAAGCGCATCAGGCGGTTGGAACCCAGGGGCTCGAACTCGCCCTCCTGCAGCGCACGCAGCAGCTTGGCCTGCAGGCCCGGCGGCATGTCGCCGATCTCGTCGAGGAAGAGCGTGCCGCC